>DASWCU010000118.1:0-26125 GCA_036389935.1 Candidatus Limnocylindria bacterium | reverse complement strand
ACCTGAGTGTCGGCGCGGATCTCCTCGGGCGTGCCCTCCGCGATCGCGCGGCCCTCGTGGAGCACCGTGACGCGATCGGCAAGGCGGAACACGACGTCCATGTCGTGCTCGACGATGAGCAGCGTGAGCGAGCGGTCGAGGCCCGCGATGAGCTCGGCGATCTGCCGCGTCTCGGCCGGCGACATCCCCGCCGTGGGCTCGTCCAGGAGGAGCAGCCGCGGTCGCTGCGCGAGCGCGAGCGCCAGCTCGAGCTGGCGGCGCTCGCCGTGCGACAGCGATCGCGCCGCGACGTCGGCCCGGTCCGAGAGGCCGACGCGGTCGAGGACGGCCTGGGCGCCGGCGAGATCGGCCCGCGATGGCGACCGGCCCGGGCGGTACGCGCCGTCCAATGCGATCAACGCCAGGAGCACGTTGTCGCGCGCGGTCAGCGGATCGAAGAGCTCGTTGCGCTGGTACATCCGCGCGAGCCCGAGCCGGGCGCGCTGCCACGTCGTCAGCGGGGCCAGATCACGTTCCCCGAAGCGCATCGTGCCGGCGGTCGCGCGAAGCTCGCCCGTGAGGACGTTGAAGAGCGTCGTCTTCCCCGCCCCGTTCGGCCCGATGAGCGCGCGCCGCTCGCCGGCCGCGACGTGCAGGTCGACGCCGGCCAGGGCGTGGATGCCGCCGAAGTCGCGGCGGAGGCCGCGCAGGTCGATCACGAGCGCACTCGCCGCGTCGCCTGGCGGACGAGGCCGACGATGCCCTGGCGGGCCAGTACGACGAAGAGCACGAAGACGACACCGAGCACCGTCTGCGAGAAAGGGATCGAGGACGACAGCACGCGCTCGATGTACAGGACCGCGGCCGCTCCGACGATCGGCCCGACGAGCGTGCCGGCGCCACCGATGAGCACCATGACGAAGCCCGTCACCGACATGCCGAGCCCGACATCGTTCGCGGAGACGAAGCGGAACTCGTAGGCCGAGAGCGCGCCGGCGACGCCGGCGAGCGCGCCGGCCAGGACGAACGCGGAGAGCTTGAGGGTCCGGGTGTCGTAGCCCAGGGCGCGCATCCGTCGCTCGTTCTCCCGCAGTCCGACAAGGCTCCGCCCGTAGCGCGAGGTCGTGACCCGCCACACGAGGAGCACGACGAGAACGAAGCAGGCAACGACCAGGAGGTAGAGGTCGTTGGACTGGCTGAAGTCCCAGCCGAGGAAGCGCGGGCGGTGTACGCCCGAGAAGCCGTTGGACCCGCCGGTGAGCTCGGTGGCCTGGAACGCGACCGCGAAGACCATCTGCGCGAGCGCGAGCGTGAGCATGAGGAAGAAGATCCCGAGCGCGCGCACCGCGAGGAAGCCGATGACGACCGCAAGCAGCGCCGAGACCGCGACGGCCGCGCCGAGCGAGACGAGCAGCTCGTCCGAGCCGATCCGCTGGGCGGCGATCGCGGCGGCGTACGCGCCGCCGCCGAAGAACGCGGCGTGCCCGAGCGACGGCAGGCCGGCGTAGCCGACGAGCAGGTTCAATGAGCTCGCGAAGATCGCGAAGATGAGGATCTCGCGGAGGATCGTCGTCGCGTAGCGGGACGATTCCCAGGCTTCCGACCAGTACGGGAACGTCGCCAGCGCCACGCCGACGGCGACCAGCACGGCCGCGCGCGCGAGCACGGATCGCGTCACCGCCCGATGCGGACGCGCCCGAGGAGGCCCGTGGGCCGGAAGAGCAGGACGAGCGCCATGATCGCGAAGATGAGCGCGAGCGCGAACTGCGGGACGAGGACCTTTCCGAACGTATCGCTCGGACCCACGACCGCGCTGCCGGCCACGGCGCCGGCGAGGGAACCGAGGCCCCCGACGACCACGACGATGAGCGAGTAGATGAGCGCGTCGACGTCCATGCCGGGCTGGAGGCCGAACACCGGAGCGGCGATGACGCCGGCCAGGCCCGCGAGCGCCGCGCCGACCGCGAAGGTGATCGCGAACAGGCGGTCGGTGTCCACGCCGAGGGCCGAGAGCATCTGGGCGTCGCCGACGCCGGCCCGGATCAGCGCGCCCACCCGGGTGCGCCGATGCACGACCGCGAACGCGACCGCGAGGGCGATCCCGAAGCCGATGACGAACAGCCGGTAGAGCGGGTAGTCGCTCCCGGCGATCGCGATCGAGCGGTCGAGACCGGGCGGGAACGCGAGCGAGCGCACCTCCGCGCCCCAGCCCCAGTCCTCGCGCAGCCGGATGAAGTCCGCGACGACGAGCGAGATGCCGACCGTCACGAGCACCTGATCGAGATGGCGGCCGCGCAGCCGGCGCAGCAGGAGCGGCTCGAGGATCGACCCGAGCAGGAAGAGGACGAGCGGCGCGATCACGACGGCGAGCCAGAAGGAGCCCGTCGCCCGGGTGACCGAGAGGGCGACATACGCGCCGAGCATGTAAAAGGCGCCGTGCGCGAGGTTGACGACGTCCATCATCCCGAAGATGAGGGACAGCCCGGCCGCGAGGACGAACAGCAGAGCGCCGAACGAAAGGCCGTTCAGCGCCTGCTGCAGCGCCTGCTCGGGCGTCACGCCGGGTTACTTCCCCGGATCGGTGACCCGGGCGATCTTGTCGACGATCGTGTTGACCGCCTGACCGCCCTGGACCTTCACCTCACGGATGTACATGTCCTGGATCGGGTTGTGGGTGTCCTTGTCGAACTCGAAGTCGCCGCGCGGGCTCTTGAACTTCACGTCCTCGAGCGCGCGGATGAGCTTCTGCTTGTCGGAAGTGTCGCCGCCGACCTTCTGCAGCGCCTCGTCAAGCGAGCGCAGGCCGTCCCAGGCCTGTACGGCGAACACGTCGGGCAGCAGGCTGTACTCCTTCTGGAAGAGGTCCACGAACGCCTTGTTCTCCGGGTTGTCGAGCGTCACCGCCCAGAACAGGGAGGTGATCGCACCGTTGGCCTGCTCCTTGACCTCGCGGAGCACGTCCTGCTCGGTGAGGAAGCCGGCGCCGTTCATCCGGTAGCCGGCCGCGGGCATCCCGAGCTGGTTCCAGGCCTGGATGTACTTGATCGCGTCGGCGCCGGAGAAGAACGAGTAGATGTCCTTGGTGGGCTGGGCCTTCAGCTGCGTGACGAACGGCGTGAAGTCCGCGTTGCCGAGCGGCGCCTTGAGCTGCCCGGTGACCTTGCCGCCGTTCTTCGTGAACCCGGCGCTGAAGTCGGCGGCGGACTCGGTCCCGAAGCCGTAGTCGGCGACGAAGGTGAAGACCTCCTTCACGGCCTTCTTGCTCGAGAAGTACTCGCCGATCGGCTCGGAGATCTGCCAGGAGGTGAACGACGAGCGGAAGATGTACGGGCTCTTGCAAGCCGGCTTGCAGTCGGTCGTCGTGCGCGTGAGGGCGTCGCCGCCGGCGTTCGTGCAGATGTACACGAGCTTGGCGGCGTCGACGGCGTTGCGGATCGCGTACGCGATCGGCGTCGCGACGACGCCGAGCATCACGTCGACCTGATCCTGATCGATGAACTTCTGGGTCTTCTGGAGCCCGACCTGCGGATCGTTCGCCTCGTCCTCGTACACGACGGTCACCGGCCGGTTCGCCAGCCGGCCGTTCTTCGTTTTGAGGTACAGCTCGGTCGAGCGCTTCATCGAGTTACCGAGCTCCGCATAGACCTTCGTGAACGGCAGGAGCTGTCCGAGCTTCAAGGTCTTGCCGGGCGTGGCGCTCGCCGCGGCGCTCGCACCCGCACCAGGTCCGGTGGCCGCCGGGGCGCATGCGGCCAGAGCGGCCGCCGAGCTCGCGATCAGGAACGCCCGGCGCGAAAGCCGGTACGTGTACCGCCGCTTGGCCGCGAGGTCGTTCGAGGTCGACATTCCCAACCCTCCGGTGAGCGCTCGCGGCGCGAACGATACGCCGTCGGGCGCGCCGGCTTCAGCGCCCGGTGAAGCGGGCATCGCGCCGTTCGAGGAAGGCGCGCACCCCCTCCGCGTAGTCGGCGGTCCGGCCGGCGCGGTCCTGGAGCGCCGCCTCGATGTCGAGGAACGACCGCAGGTCGTGCTCCCAGCCCGCGTTGAGCGCCTCCTTGGTGAGCGCGTAGGCCTCGGTCGGGCCGGAGGCGAGCTCACGGACGAACGCGCGGACCCGTTCGGCGAATTCCCCGTCGGGCCACACGCGCGAGACCAGGCCGATGCGCTGGGCCTCGTCGGTCGTCACCGGCTCGCAGGTGAGCGCGAGATCGAGCGCCCGGCCCCAGCCGATGAGCCGCGGAAGGAAGTACGCCGACCCCACGTCGGGCGCGAGGCCGACCCGGGCCCAGCCCGCGCGGAACGTCGCGGACGCGGCCGCGACGCGAAGGTCGCACGCGACCGCGAGCCCGAAGCCGGCGCCGGCGACGACCCCGTTGACCGCCGCGACGACCGGCTTGCGCATCTCACGGATGTCCGCGATGAGCGGGTGGTAGCGGCGACGCAGCTCGTCCCCGAGCCGCAGCTCCGCACCCTGGTCGAGCGCCGTCGCCCGGGCGCGCAGATCCTGCCCCGCGGAGAACGCGCGGCCCGCGCCGGTGATGACCACGCAGCGGATCGCGCCGTCACGCGCAACGTCACGTACGGCGGCCTCGAGCGCGGAGGTGAGGTGCTCGTCGAACGCGTTCAGCACCTCGGGCCGATCCAGCGTGATGGTCGCGACAGCGCCGTCCCGGTCGAGTCGCACCGGGGGCGCCGGGGCGGTCACGTCCGGAGACTCGGCGCTCACTGGCCCTTGAAGACCGCCTTCCGCTTGTTGAGGAAGGCGTCCACGCCCTCTTTCTTGTCCTCCGTCGCGAACAGGAGGTAGAAGGCCTTGCGCTCGAACTCGAGCCCCGCCTCGAGGGGCGCGCTCTGGGCGAGGTCGATGGCCTCCGTCGCGAGCCGGACCGCGATCGGCGGCTTGTCCGCGATGGTCCGGGCGAGCGCCTTCGCGTCGTCGAGCCACGACGCCGCCGGGTAGACCTGCGCGGCGAGCCCGACGGCCCTCGCCTCGTCGGCCTTGATCCGGCGACCGGTGAGGATGAGCTCCATGGCGACGTACTTACCGACCGCGCGCGTCAGGCGCTGCGTGCCGCCGGCGCCGGGGATGATGCCGAGGTTCACCTCGGGCTGGCCGAATTGCGCGGTCTCGCTCGCCACGATGATGTCGCAGACCATCGCGAGCTCGCAGCCGCCGCCGAGGCAGTATCCGGAGACGGCGGCGACGATCGGTGTCCGGATCCTGCGGATCCGCTCCCAGCGCGTCGTGAGGTCCTGCTTCAGCATCGAGACGGGCGTCGCCTCCACGAACGAGGTCTTGATGTCTGCCCCGGCCGCGAACGCCTTGTCGTTCCCGGTGAGGACGATGCACCGGATCGCCTCGTCCTCGTCGAGGGACTCGAGCGCGGTCACGAGCTCGTCCATGAGCTCCGCCGACAGCGCGTTGAGGACCTCCGGACGATCGAGCCGCACGGTGGCGATGGGCTCCTCGCGCTCGACCCGGATCGTGCTCACCTGCGTACTCCCAGTCCTGCGGGAGTATGCCGCTCGACGGCGCGGCGCGCCCGGCGCCAAGCGCTCAGTAGAGCTGGCCCTTCGGCGCGGGTTGGCAGTGCGGGCAGAGATCCACGTCATCGAGGCCCTTGCGGCGCCGCATGATCGTCGTACCGCAGCGCGGGCAGGGTGTCCCGGCGCGTCCGCGCACCCGCATGTGGGCGCGGGGCTTCGTCCCGAGCTCCGGCGGCATCGCCCCCTCGACCTCGGCGAGGCCGCGAGCCATCACCTCTCGGAAGGCCGCGTAGAAGCGCGCCATCTCCTCCGGATCGAGCGACCCGACGCGGCGCTTCGGATGGAGTCGCGCCGCCCACAGGATCTCGTCCGCGTAGGCGTTGCCGATGCCGGCGACGAAGGCCTGGTCCTGGAGTAGATTGCGGAGCTCGCTCCGCTTCGCGCGGGCGCGACGGGCGAACTCCTCCTCGCTCCATTCCAGGTCGCCGGCCTCCGGTCCGATGTCGGCGAGGCCGGGGGCGGCGACATCGAGATACACCTTGCCCATCCGCACGTCGTCGCGGTAGCGAAGCTCCGTCCCGCCCTCGAACTCGAGCCGCAGACGCGTGTCGCGGGTCGCCTTCGCCCCGACCGGCAGGAGCGTGAAGATCCCGGCGAGCATCGGGTTCACGACCATCTCGAGGCCGCCGAGATCGAAGATGAGGAACTTCCCGCGGTGCGTGACCGACCGGAGGGTCCGCCCGACGAGGAGCTCGTCGGCCGGCCGCGTCGCGCGGAGGACGACGGGATCGCCGACGCGGACCGCGACGATCTTCCGGCCCACGAGCGCGTCGGCGATCCGGTCGCGCATCACGCGCAGCTCGGGCCACTCGGGCATCAGCCTGCCCGGCGGACCGCCGTCTCGTGCGCGACGCGGTTGTCCATCGCCCAGATCGCCGGACAGCGCTCGTCGGCCAGGCGCCGGACCCGTTCCAGCTCGGCGTCGGACGCGCTCGACCGCACCTCGAGCTCGAAGCGGAACGCGTCCAGGGGGGCGACGTCCGCGACGCCGAGGGCACCGCGGAAATCGACGGTGAGCCGCAGGCGGGCGGTGAGGGAGTCGATCGGGACGCCGGCCATCGCGGCCTGCATCGCGAACGTCGACGCGTAGCAGGCGAGCGCACCGTAGAAGCAATAGATCAGCGGCGACGGCGCGCGGCCGTCCCCCGAGAGGAACGGGGGGAAGTCGGCCTCGAAGACGCTTTCGCCCTTCGGGAAGCGCACGGTCGCGCCGAACTGCGGCCGTGGCTCCTCGACGCGCCAATCACCCGCGAGATCGACCTTGAGCTGGGCCGCGGTCGGATCGGTTCGCGCCCGTTCGGCCGTCGCGGCGGCGGCCTCGACGCGGACATTGTGCATGGTGGCCATGGATCCTCCTCCGATGTCTCCTCTGCCGGCGCGCGATCAGTCCGCGACCTGCCCGAGCCAACGCGGCTCGGGCAGGTCGAAGTGACGCGCCGCCCACGCGAGCATGACCTTCAGCTGACGGCGCTGCCACGAGCGGAGCCGGGGCAATCCCTTGGGCGGCGGCCGCCACGCCCGGTCGGCGAAGTAACCCGCGATCCCGGCGATGGACGCGTCGAGGGCCGGGCCGCGCATGGGCAGGACGAGGTCGTACTCGGCGATGAAACGCTCCGGCTCGCCACCATCCTCCGCGGCGATCGATTGCGCGAACGCCGCCGCGTCGATCTCGTGCGGGCCGACGCAGGCGAAGTTCCAGTCGAAGATGCGCAGCAGCTTCCCCTGCAGCCGGATGTTGTCGGAGCGCGTGTCGAAGTGGATGAACGCGAACGGCGGGCGCAGCTTCGCCAACCGCGTCGCATGCCCCCGGAGCACCGGGAGCGCGACGTCGAGCCACTCCGCGGCCTCGTCGGTGCGGCGGCGGGCGAGCGCGGCCGTTCCCCGCAGCTCGCCGGTCTCACCGAGCCGGGTCCAGAAGGCGGCGAAGTCCCGGTGCTCGATGCGCGAGAGCCATCGTGGCAGCGGCTTTCCGTACGTCCGCGCGTGGAACGCCGCATACGAACGCGCGCACGCGCGCAGCTTCGCCGGCGTCCACGGCGGCATCGTGCGCCGCCCGACGTCCTCGAGGACCATGACGTGCCACTCGCCGCTCCGCGCTCCACCGAGGTAGGCCGGGGCCCAGGGCCGCATGAACGGCTCGCACTCCTGGTAGATCTGCTCCTCCCGCTCGAGGTCCCACTTCACCTCGGTGTGCTTCGCGGGATACGTCCCCTTCAGGAACGCGCGGCGGCCGTCGCGGAGGACCATGCGGAACGTCGCCGACGGCGCGTAGCCGCCGTATACGCGCGCCGCGCGGGCGACGGGCGAGCCGAGCAGCTTCGCGACCTCGTCCTTCACCGCTCGCGGGACCGCCGACCAGGGCGGCTTGGCCTCAGCCCCGGTCCGGGACAACGGTCCGCATCTGCTGCCAGGCCTCGCGGGCCTCCTCGACCGAGCCCTCGTCCTCGATGGTCGAGATGTCGCCGGGATCGCGATCGAGGATCACCGCCTTCAGCACGCGCCGCATGATCTTTCCGCTGCGCGTCTTCGGCAGCATGTCGACGAAGTTCAGCTCGCCGATGACGGCGAGCGGACCGAGCTCGCGCCGGACGGTCGCGAGGAGCTCGGCCTTCAGCGCGTCGGAGGGCGTGTGGCCCTGGCGGAGCACGACGAACGCCGAGATGACCTGGCCGCGCAGCTCGTCGGGCCGCCCCGTCACGCCGGCCTCGGTGACCGCCGGATGGCGCAGGAACGCGGTCTCGACCTCGATCGTGCCGATGCGGTGGTCGGCGATCTTGATGATCTCGTCGGCCCGGCCGCTGAACCAGACGTAGCCGTCGGCGTCGATCGACGCCGCGTCGCCGGTGAAGTACACGGTCCGGCCCGGGACGCGGTCCCAGTAGTCGCTCGCGTAGCGCTCGGGCTCGGCCCACAGGCGCGCGGTGAGGCCCGGGAACGGCCGCTTGATCACGAAGATGCCCTTCTCGCCCGGCGCGCAGTCGTTGCCCTCGGCATCGACGACGGCGGCCTCGATGCCGGCGAGCGGGATCCCGCCGGAGCCCGGCTTGATCGGGAGCAGCGCGACCCCGTACGGGTTCCCGACCACCGGGCCGCCGGTCTCGGTCTGCCAGTAGTGGTCGACCACGGGAATCCGGTCGCGGAGCGCCTCCTTCTGGAGCCACTCCCAGGCCGGTGCGTTCAGCACCTCGCCCGCGCAGAAGACGCGCTCGAGCGAGGAGAGGTCGTGCTTGTGGGCGGGCTCGGTCCCGTACCGCATGAGCAGCCGGACCGCGGTCGGCGAGGTGAAGACGCCGCTCACCTTGTGTCGCTCGACGATCCGGTACGCCGTCTCCGCGTCGGGATGATCGATCGCGCCCTCGTACGCGATCGTCGTGCATCCGATGAGCAGCGGCGCGAACACGATGTACGAGTGACCGACGACCCAGCCGATGTCCGAGGTCGACCACCACACGTCATCCGGACGCAGCCCGAACATCCATCTCGCCATGCTGTGGACGTACACCTGGTAGCCGCCGTGGGTGTGGACGGCGAGCTTCGGCTTCGCGGTCGTACCTGAGGTCGCGAGGATGTAGGCCGGCTCGTTCGACTCGCGCTCGACATGCCCGTCGTCCTGGCCGGTCGCCTTCGCCAGAAAGTCGTCCCAGAGCAGGTCCCGCCGCGGCGTCATGGGGACCTCGGTCTCGCCGCGACGTAGGAGGACGACTCGCTCGACCGTGGGGGCCGCGGCGACGGCCTCGTCGACGATCCCCTTCAGCGGGACGTCCTTGCCCTTCCGGTAGGTGATGTCGGTCGCGAAGACGGCGCGCGCGCCGGCCAGGCGGATGCGTTCGCCGAGCGCGCCCGCGCCGAATCCCGCGAACACCACGAGGATCACCGCCCCGATGCGGATCGCGGCGAGCATGAGGACGATCGCTTCGGCGCAGGTCGGCATGTAGATCGCGATGCGATCGCCGGCGCCGATGCCGAGGCCGCGCAGCGCGGCCGACGTGCGCCGCACCTCGCGATCGAGCTCCGCGTAGGTGAACGATCGATGCTCGCCGCGCTCGTTCTCGGTGATCAGGGCGACGCGGTCGCCGGCGCCCATCCGGACGTGATGGTCGACGCAGTTGAACGCGAGGTTCGTCCGGCCGCCGAGGTACCAGCGGAACGTCGGCGGCTCCCACTCGAGCACCCGGTCCCACTTCCGGAACCACGGGAGCGCCTCGGCGGCACGGCCCCAGAATCCCTCCGGGTCCTCGGTCGCTTCGCGCTTCCAGGCCACGACGTGAGGGTCGAGCGTCATCCGCCGTCTCCCGCGCCGCCGTCGCGCTCGCGCAGCCGGAAGCGCTGGATCTTCCCGGTCGCCGTCTTCGGCAGCTCGCTCACGAACTCGACCCAGCGCGGGTACTTGTACGGCGTGATCCGGCCCTTGACGAATGCCTTCAGCTCGTCGGCGAGGACGTCGCTCGCCGCGCGTCCCTCCTTCAACAGGACGAACGCCTTCGGCTTGATGAGCTCGTCTCTGTCCTTGACGCCCACGACGCCGCACTCGAGCACCGCCGGATGGTCCATGAGCGCGGCCTCGACCTCCGCCGGGGAGACCCATTGGCCCGAGACCTTCAGCATGTCGTCGCTGCGACCCTCGTATGTGTAGTAGCCGTCGGGGTCGAGGTGGTACTTGTCGCCGGTCACCATCCACTCGCCCCGGATCGTGGCCTTCGTCTTCTCGTGCTTGTTCCAGTAATACGCGCACGCGCTGTCGCCGGAGACCCAGAGGTTCCCGGTCTCGCCCGGTGGCAGCTCGCGCTCGTCATCGTCGACGATCCTCGCGCGGTATCCGGGCACCACGGTGCCGCTCGTCCCGCCCTTCGCGCGGCCGGGGAAGTTGGAGATGAAGATGTGCAGCATCTCCGTCGACCCGATGCCGTCCAGGATCTCGGTGCCGAACCGCCGCCGCCACGCGTCGAAGAGCGGCTTCGGCAGCGCCTCGCCGGCCGAGACGCAGAAGCGCAGCGACGACAGGTCGTACGCGAAGCCCTCCTCGGGATACGCGAGGAGCGCGGCGTAAAAGGTCGGCGCGGTGAACAGGATCGTCGGCCGCTCCGCCGTGATGAGCGAGTACACGAGCTCGGGCGTCGCCCGCTCGGGCTTGTACACGGTCGAGGCGCCGACCCGGAACGGGAAAAAGACGCCGTTCCCGAGGCCATAGGCATGGAAGAGCGGCGAGACCGTGAAGTGACGATCGTCCGCCGACGTGGCGAGCACGTGCCTGCCGTAGGTGTCGGCACAGACCTGCATGTCGTGCTGGAGGTGCACCGCTCCCTTCGGGAAGCCGGTCGTGCCGGAGGAGTAGAGCCAGAAGCACGCGTCATCCGGTGTCGTGTCAGCCGGCGAGAGCTCGTCGTCGGCCGCGGCCATCGCCTCCTCCAGCGAGATCGCCGCGCCGCTCGAGGGCGCGCCGGTGACGATCACGTGCCGTAGCCGCTCGAGCCCGGTGCGGGCCTCGAGCACCTTCGGCAGCAGCGGCGCGGAGACCACGACGGCGACGGCGCGGCTGTCGTCGAGGATGTAGCGGAGGTCGCGCGGCGACAGGAGCGTGTTCGTCGGGACCGGGACGGCGCCGATCTTGATCGCGCCGAAGAACGCGTAGACGAATGCCGGGGAGTCGAGACAGACGATCACGATCCGCTGCTCGATGCCGATCCCGAGCGAGCGGAAGACGTTCCCGGCGCGGTCGACGTTCGAGCCGAGCTCGCGATACGTCACGGAGATGCCCTGACACCGGATCGCGATCCGCTCGTCCCGCACGCCCCGATGCGCATCGATGAACGTCTCGGCCGCGTTGTACCGGGCCGGGAGCTCGAGCACGCGCGGATTATCGCCCCGGCTGGGCGACGCGCCCGAGCGCGTCCTCGACCGCGGCGGCGCCGCTGACCAGGCGCGCGCCGTCCCAGAGCGCCGGCGTCGCGGCGCCGCCGAGCGCCGCGAGCCGTTCGGCGCCGTCGGTGTCCGCATTCTGGAAGTCGATGAGCGGCTTCAGGCCACGCTCGGTGATGAGCCGCCGGACGCGCGCGCTGTCCGGCTCCGCGATCCTGTTCGATCTCTGGCCTCCGGCCAGAGATGCGCTCAAGGCTGGTGGATTCGCTCCTCGCGGCGGAGCCGCTCGTCGCTCACCTCGGGCGTCTGGAACAGGACGAACGGCGGCTCGGTCAGCGCCGCGACCTCGTGGACGTGCGCGCACCGCCCGTTCGTCTCGCGGATCCGCCGTAGCCGAGCTGCTCGATCCAGTCGCGCGTCGCGCCGGTGACGACATGCGGCCGCAGCTTCAGCTCGCGCGACCGGCGCGCGCCGCTCAGGAAGGTCGCCGTGCGCAGCTCCAGCGCGAACTGCGCGATCCAGTCGTCGACCGCGGCGTCGCCCTCGAGCGCCGCCCGCAGCAGCGGACGGCCCACCCCGACCGCGACCGCGCCGAGCGCGAGCGCCTTCGCCGCGTCGAGCCCGCTCCGCACGCCGCCGGTCGCGATGACCGGCAGACCGGAACGCACGCTCCCCGCGACGGCGACCGCGCTCGGCAGCCCCCAATCGCGGAAGCGCTCGCCGAGCCTGGCCCGCGCGACGTCCCCGCGCTCGGCCGCGCGGAGCGCCTCGATCGCGGCGAAGGAGGTGCCGCCGACGCCGCCCACGTCGATCGCCTTCACCCCGAGCGCGCGCAGGCGCCGCGCGCCGGGCCCGCCGATACCGGCGCCGGTCTCCTTCGCGATGACGGGGACCGGGCTCCGCCGGACGAGCGCGCGTACCGCAGCGGCGCTGCCGCGCGCACGGGTCTGCCCCTCCGGCTGAACGGATTCCTCGAGGTAGTTGAGATGCAGCGCGATCGCGTTCGCTCGGATCATCGAGATGAGGGCGCGGATGTCGCGCGCGTTCAGCGGTGCCCCGTCATCCTGCCGCACGAGCTGCGAGATGCCGACGTTCGCGATGACGAACGCCTTCGGTGCGGACTCGCGCACGATGGCGTACGTGCGCGTGAGCGCCGGATCGCGCAGCGCCGCGCGCTGGCTGCCGACGCCGATGGCGACGCCATGCCGCGCGGCCGCCCGCGCGAGGATGCCGTTCACCCGCTCGGCGTCGCCGTGGCCACCCGTCATCCCGCTGATCACGAGCGGGAGCGACAGGCGGTGGCGGAGCAGCGTCGCGCTCAGGTCGACGGACGCGGCATCGATCGTGGGAAGCGCCTCGTGGACGAGGTGCACGTCGTCCCAGCCCGCGCCCCGGCGCGTCTCCACGTCGGCGCTGGCGGCGATCCGGAGGTGCTCGGCCTTGCGCCTGGCGATCGTGCCCGCGTCGTCAGTCGAAGACGCCGTCACGCTCGTACTCCGCGCGTTCTGCCGGCGAGAGCCCGAGCAGCTCCCCGAACACGTGATCGTTGTCCGCGCCGAACGTCGGCCCCGGGCGGTCCTGCGCGCTCGGCGTCCCCGACAGCGTGAACGGAGGAGCCATGAGGTGCATCGGGCCGATCACCGGATGCGCGACCTCGGGCCACAACCCGCGGTGGCTCAGCTGCGGTTCGGTGAACAGCTCCGCGATCGTGAGCACCGGTGCCGCGTGCACGTCCGCGCCGCGCAGGAGCCGGACGGTGTCGTCCCGGTCGTGCCGCTCGGTCCACGTCGCGATGCGGCGGTCGAGCTCGGCACGACGCTCGCGCCGGCCGGCAGCGGTCGCGAGCCCATCGCCTGCGCCCGCGTCGATGCCGGGCATGACGGCGAGCAGGCGCCGCCATTCCTCGTCGCTCCAGACGCTCAGCGCGCACCACGCTTCGCCGGACGTCGATCGGGACGGGTACACGCCGTGCGGCGCCGCGACGGCGTCGGCGTTGCCCGCGCGACCCGGGATGCGCCCGGTCGCCGCGAACTCGAGGAGCGTGGGGGTCAGGAACTGCAGGCCCGCCTCGTATTGCGAGAGATCGATCGTGCATCCCGCGCCGGTCCGCGTGCGGCGCTCCAGCGCCGCCAGCACCGCGATGACCCCGTAGCCCACGGCGACGTAGTCGATGTAGGGACCGTAGAGGAGCGCGGGCGCCTCGCCTGGCTCGCCGAGCAGGTTGATGAACCCGGCGAGCGCACTGAGCTGGCTCCCGTAACCGGGATGGAACGCGTGCGGTCCGGTCTGGCCCTGGTTGCAGCTCGACAGGACGACGAGCTTCGGGTTGGCCGCGCGCAGCGCTGCGGGATCGAGGCCGAGCCGGGCGACGGTGCCCGGAGTGAAGCTCTCGACGAACACGTCCGCGCGCTCCAGCAGCGCGCGCGCGAGCGCGACGCCTCTCGGATGCTTGAGGTTGAGCGTCGCGCTCCGCTTGCCATCGTTGTAGAAGGCGAACATCGCCGCGCGGTCGATCCCCGGGCGGCCGTCGCGGAACGGCGGGTACGTCGTGCGAAAGACGTCGTGCGCGTGCCGGCTCTCGAGGCGGATCACCTCCGCACCGAAGTTCGCGAGGTACTTGCCGACCAGCGGCCCCGCCGCGGCGAACCCGACCTCCACGACGCGGAGGCCGGCGAGGGCGCCATGCGGCGGGGCGGCGGCCGGACGGATCGCGAGCTCGGTCACCGCCCGGCCGCGCCGCGCACGCCGCTCGCGTCCTCGCCGAGCTCGCCATACACCTCGTCGTTGTGCTGACCGGCCCGCGGCGCCGGGCGGCGGATCCCGGGACGCTCGCCGTCGAAGAGCGCGAAGCCGCCGGGGAACGGCAGGGGCATCGCACCTTCGATCGGCGCCACGGTCTGCCAGAAGTCGCGATCGGCCAGCTGGGGATCCGCGTACGTGTCGGAGGCGTCCGCGACCGGATACCCGAGCATCTTGCGCGCGACGACGCCCTCGTAGAACTCGGCTTTCGTGAGCGAGCGGAGGAAGGGCGCCACCGCGGCCTCGAGCTCGTCGACCTGCGCCTGGGTCAGCGTGGTGTTGTCGAAGGCGGACCAGTCGATCGCCTCGATCGCCGGCGCGGGGTGGCCACGCTCGCGCATCCATTCGGTGAGCATCCGGCCGGTGTGCCGGCCGATCGGGCCGCCCTGGATCGCGAAGCTCACGTGGCCGTCGGCGCACGGCCAGACGTTCCGGAAGCGCGAGCCGACGATGCTGCGGCCGAGGAGGAACGGACCCAGCCGGCGATGGTCCTCGCGCGCGATGTCCCACCAGACCGTCGCCGGAGGATGCACGGTGACCATCGCCGCCTGCGCCGACACGTCGACCCGCTGCGCCGCCCCCGAGCGGAGCGCGACGAGCGCGCCGAGCGCGCCGTACATGCCGGCCCAGTACGGCGCCTGCGGCTGGCTCGTCCGCACCGGCGGCTTTCCCTCGGCGCCGGCGAGCCAGAGGCTGCCGCTCGCCGCGGTGACCTCGAGGTCGGACGCCGCCACGCCACCGAGCGGCCCGTCCTGGCCGTAGGGGGTGATCGACACGACGACCGCGTCGCGCAGGGCCCCATCGGCGAGTCCGAGCGACGCCAGGCGCCCGGGGGCCATCGTCTCCACGACGACGGAGGCGGTCGCGACCAGGCGTCGCAGGAGGTCGCGGCCTTCGGGCCGCTCGAGGTCGCACGTCACCCCGCGCTTGTTGACGTTCGCGGCGAGCCAGGGGATCGATCCGTCGGGCGACGGTCGGTCGTTCAGGAACGGCGGCCTCCAGCGATCGGCCTCGCCGCCCGGCGGCTCGACCTTGATCACATCGGCGCCGAGGTCGGCGAGGATCCGCGCGCACACCGCGCCGGAGAGGTCCGCCAGATCGATGACCCGAAGTCCGCCGAGGAGCTGAAGCACCTGCGGCGCCTACGGCTAGCGGCCGTAGCGGGACAGCGTCTCGACCCAGCCGTGCATGATCGACTTCGCGCTCGCGATCTCGTCGCCGTCGAACCACTTCTTCGGGTCGACGCGATCGATCGGGTAGACCGGCCGCATGAAATCGTTCTCGTAGCCGTACGGCATCGTTGCGTCGATCGCCATCCCGCCCTCGAACCGCGTGTTCATGCCGGTCCACTGCTTGTCACCGGCGGTGAGTCGCTCCTCGGGGATGAAGGTCTGCCCGACGCCGCCGAAGAGCGGGTTGAGGATGTCCGTGCGGGGGTTCACCCGGGTGGTGAGGCACCAGATGATCTCGTCCATGTTGTAGATGTCGATGTCGCTATCGACCGCGATGGCCAGACGCATGCCCTGACTGCACGACATCGCCGCGACGAGGAAGTTGCGGGCCCAGCCGTCCTCCCACCGGTTGCGCTTCTTGAGCTGGATGATGCAGCCGCCCCAATCGGTCATCGGGAACGGGATGTTCACGTCCTGCACGATCCCCGGCTGGAGGCGCTCGCACAGCTCGTAGATGGCGGACTCGCGGACGGTCGTGTCGATGTTGTGGCAGTCGAGCATGTGCACGCCGAGCGGGAAGATGAGCGGCTTCGACGCGCGGCGACGCATCGTGATCGCCTTCACGTGGAAGGTCGGCGCGCGGTAGGCCTTCCCCATGTAGCCCGCCCACTCCGGATGGAAGTGGAAGCGGCCCTGGACGTCCGCCTTCTCGGCCTCGGCGGTCTCGAAGCGCTTGTCCTGCGGGTAGAACTCGCCCTCCAGGACGTACTCCGCATCGGCGAGCGTGTACGCGTCGATCGTGCGGCACTTCACGTAGCGCATCGGGAAGCCCTGCACGGCGCCGGCGGCACCCAGCTCGTCGCCGCCGCGGGGCAGCACCGCGTAATCGAATCCGCCGCCGGCGAGGAGCGTCGCCGCGACCGGGAGGCCGAAGGCCATCGTGAACGGCACGGGCTTGGGATCCCGATAGTGCTCGGTCATGATCTGCCACATGTGGCCGCCGGGCGCGGGCTGGAACGTCCCGACGTTGCCCCAACGGAAGTTCATGCGGTTGTAGCCGATGTGGCTCCCGCCATGGAAGTAATCGCCGATGACCACGCTGTTGCCGCTGCCGATCGTGATCTCCGACTCGAGGACGGTGTGCCGGATCGCCATGATCCACTTGTTGACCTCGAGGTCGTCGGTGATGACCTCCTCCTGGACCGGCGCGACGTCCTGCGAGACGATCTCGGCGGGGATCGGATGGGTCAGCGCGTGGGCGAGCTTGCGGGTCCGGTCCTTCGCGTCCGCCCAGCCGAAGTACCGGTTGACGATGTCCATGTTCGCGAACAGGTTCGTGACCGCGCGGGCGTGCGGGTAGCCCTTCACGTTGTTGAACAGGACCGGATAGCTCCCGTCGAAGTGCTTCTGCACTCCGGTCAGCTCGAGGTCGCCGTCGACCTCGACGTCGGTCTCGAGCAGCAGGCCCTCGCGCCGCAGCCATTCGATCGTCGCGGGCAGCGCCCGGATATCGTCCGCGCCGGCCGCCGGCCCGCTCAGGTCCCGGGTGAGCTGATGCTTCGGCCTCTGGGTCCTCGTCTCGACGGCCATGCTGCGTCTCCCTGTTCAAATATGTCGTCGGTCTCGAGAATATAATGGTTAGACCATTCAGTCGCCACGCGCCGAGGACCAACCTCCGGTGAGCGAGCCGCGCTTCCTCGTCGACCCGTATCGCGAGTGGATCGACGGCGAAGGCGTGCCGGTCCACGAGGATTTCGGCTTCGATCTGCTGTCGCTCGACGTCGCGCCGTGGGCGCGCCTCGGCGCGCGCGGCGCCTACGCCCTCGTGAAGGGCCGAGGCGATTTCGTCGACGTGCAGCTCATCGAACTGGCCCCCGGCGGCGCGACCGCACCACAGCGCCACCTCTACGAGGCGGTCGTGTACGTGCTGAGCGGCCGGGGCAGCACCTCCGTCGACGTTGCCGAAGACGACCGGCGGACGTTCGAGTGGGGCTCGAGCAGCCTGTTCGCGCTCCCGTTGAACACGGGCTACCGGCACTTCAACGGGAGCGGGACGGAGCCCGCACGCCTTGCGGCGGTGACCAGCCTGCCGCTGGTCATGAACGTCTTCCGCGACGAGTCGTTCGTCTTCGACAATCCGACCGCGTTCCGCGATCGGCTGGGCCCACCGGAGCACTTCCGCGGCGACGGGACGTTCATCCCGATGCGCCCCGGGCGGCACATGTGGGAGACGAACTTCGTACCCGACCTGCGGCGCTTCGAGCTGCGGGAATGGGCCGCGCGCGGCGCCGCGGGGAGCAACATCATGTTCGCGCTCGCCGACGGCACGATGCACGCCCACATGTCGGAGATGCCGGTCGGCACCTATAAGAAGGGCCACCGGCATGGGGCCGACTTCCACATCTTCCCGGTGACCGGGCACGGATACACATTGCTCTGGTACGAAGGGGACGAAGACTTCGTGCGCGTCGACTGGAAGCACGGCAGCGTCTACGCGCCTCCGGACCGGATGTTCCACCAGCACTTCAACACGAGCCCCGAGGCCGCGCGGTACCTGGCGATCGCGTTCGGGGGGTTGCGCTATCCCACCCTCGCGGACAAGCGCGCGACGTTCACCGGCATGGACGTCAGCGTGAAGGACGGCGGCCGCCAGATCGAGTACGAGGACGAGGATCCCCGGATCCGCCGGATCTACGAGGACGAGCTGCGCACGCGCGGCATCGCCTCACGCATGGGCGAGATCTTCCAGCCGGCCTGACCGGCATCATCTACCGGTGTCATCGACACCGGAACGATCGAACGGCAACGGCAACGACTTCGCGAGGCTCTGGTCCGGCTACACGATCGCGGTCGTCGGCAACCAGATCACCCTGCTCGCGCTCCCGCTCGCCGCCATCCTCCTCTTCGGCGCGGGCACGTTCGAGACCGGCGTGCTCGTCGCGGTGCGGATGGCGCCGCCGGTCGTGGCCGGCCTGTTCATCGGCGTCTGGGTCGATCGCCTGCCGCGTCGCCCGATCCTCGTCGCATCGAGCGTCGCGAGCGCCCTGGTCATCGGATCGATCCCGGTCGCAGCCGCCCTGCACATGCTGACGATCGGACAGCTCTACGCCGTCGCGTTCGTGGCGGGATGCCTGGCCTCGGCGACCGATCTCGCCCGCGGCGCGCTCCTCCCCTCGCTCGTCGACCGCGCCGAGCTCGTGGGCGCGAACAGCAGGCTCCAAGGGTCGCTCGCCGTCTCCCAGGTCGCGGGCCCGTCGCTCGGCGGGATCCTGGTCCAGGCGCTCAGCGCACCGATCGCGATGGTGGTCGACGCTCTGAGCTTCCTCGCGTCGGCGGCGCTCATCTTCAGCATGCGTGTCCGTGAGTCGCCGCGCGCGCCCGAGGTCGAGGGCAGCGTCTGGCACGAGATCGTCGAGGGCCTGCGGTGGCTCCGCCGCGAGCCGATCGTGTTCCGCAGCGTCATCGCCATCACGCTGGCGAACGTGGAGTGGTTCGCGGTGCAGGCGGTGCTCGTCGTCTACGCGACGAGAGATCTCGGGCTGTCACCCGCGCTGCTCGGCGTCGCGCTCGCGGCGAGCGGTCCGGCCAGCCTCATCGGGGCGGCCTTCGCCGGCCGGCTGACGCGCGGCTGGGGCCTCGGGCCCGTGATGATCGTGGCCCTCTTCCTCGAGGCCGCGAGCCGGCTGCTGCTGCCGTTCGCCGGCGGCACCCCGCTCGAGGCGACGGCGGTGCTCGTCGTGTCGCAGGCCCTGGTCGGATTGATGGCTCCCCTGTTCCTCGTGAGCTCGCTCACCCTGCGCCAGTCGATCACGCCCGACCGGCTGCTCGGCCGAGTGAACGCGGCACAGACGTTCGTCAGTTCCAGCGTCGCGCCGGCGGCCGCGCTCGGCGCAGGCGTCGTCGCGGAGCGGATCGGCCTGCGACCCACGCTGTTCGCGGCTGGGCTCATCGCGGTAGTCGCCTCGGTGTACCTACTTGCCTCACCCGTGCGCCGCTTTCACTCGCCGCCTGGAGCCAGCTGAGGTGAGCGACGAGCGGCTTCGCCGCACTGGAATGAGCGACGACCGGCTTCGCCGCGAGGAGCGAATCAACCAGCCTTGAGCGGGTCTCTGGCCGCAGGGCCAGAGATTGAGGAGCAGCGAATCCACCAGCCTTGAGCGCGTCTCTGGCCGCAGGCCAGAGATCGAACAAATCCGATCGCGACATCGCCCTCGTACTCCCGTCCGATCCACCGAAGGAGGAAGAAGGAGGGAACCATCGAGAGCGCCCATGTCCGCCGGCCCACGCGATCCACTCCGCGCGCCATCCCCGATCACGCGAATTCCTGAGAAAGGCTCAATGCATGCGCAAGCTGCTCGCGCTCGGCGCGGCCTGCGCGATCGTCGCGACATCCGCCTCGCTCTTCGAGCTCCGGCCCCAGGACGTGGGCGCCTCGAGCCACCGCGAGGCACCGGCGATCAGCCAGGATCCATCCGCCGACAACACCGATACGTACATATTCCGCAGTCCCGACGCACCCGGCACGATCACCCTCGTCGCGAACTACTACCCCTACGAGGGCCCTGCCGGTGGTCCGAACTTCTACCGCTTCAGCGACGACGTCCTCTACGAGTTCCACGTCGACAACGACGGCGATGCCCGCGACGACATCACCTACCAGTTCCGGTTCGACACCACGATCCTCAACCAGGACACGTTCCTGTACAACACCGGCCAGCTGACGACGATCGACGATTCCGATCGGTCGCTCAAGCAGACCTACAAGGTGCGTCGCATCGAGCACGGCCACGACACGCTCGTCGTGAGCGATCTGCTCACGCCGCCGTCGAACGTCGGTACCCACTCCATCCCGAGCTACGCGCCGCTCCGCAACGCGGCGATCCAGACGATCGATTCCGACGTGAAGGTCTTCGCCGGCCAGCGGGCCGACCCGTTCTTCGCGGACGTCGGGGCGATCTTCGACCTCCTCACGATCCGGGGCGGCATCCCCGCGGGCTTCAGCAGCGGTGGCAGGGACACGTTCCGCTACCAGAACGTGCAGACCATCGCACTGCAGATCCCGATCGCGAAGCTGACCGACTGCCACTGCGTGCCGGCCGCCGGTGATTTCGACAACGACATCGTCGGCTTCTGGGCGAGCGCGAGCCGCCGCCCGCACGCCATCTCCGCTGGTGAGAAGGACAAGGATGGCGACGCCTTCCACGGTCCGTGGGTCCAGGTCTCGCGGCTCGGGAGTCCCCTCGTGAACGAGGCGGTCATCCCGATGTCGCTCAAGGACAAGTTCAATCGCTCCAAGCCGATCGACGACGTGAAGAACTTCGCCGGTCCGGTGCTCGACCCGGAGCTCGCGCAGCTCCTCGCCGCGCTGTACGGCGTGCCCGTGCCGCCGGCCCCGCGCAACGACCTCATCCCCGCGTTCCTCACCGGGTTCGGCGGCCTCAACCAGCCGAACGGCGTCGTGCCGGCGGAGATGCTCCGCCTTAACGTCACCACGCCCCTCTGCGGTGGGGCGAATCCGGCCTGTAGCCGCTTCGGAGTCATCGCCGGTGACCCGCAGGGCTTCCCGAACGGCCGCCGGTTGACGGATGACGTCATCGACATCGCCGAGCGGGTCGTCGCCGGGGTCGCCTCCGGAGACCCGTGCTGCACCGGCTTCCCGAACAACGCGCTGGGCGACGGCGTGAACGCGCCGTTCACCTCGCTCATGGGCACCTTCCCCTACGTCGCGGATCCCTACGACGGCTTCAACTACCCGCCGTGATCGCGCACGCCTGATCCAGCGCCGGAGGAGCCCCCGCCGGGGGCTCCTCCGGCCGCATCACATGACGACCAACGATGAAAGGACCGAGGGCATGAGGCGATCCCTCTTCGCGGGCCTCGCCATCGCCGCGCTCGCGGTCTCGCTCGGCGCCGGCTCGCTCGTCTCCCGCTCGCTCTCGCTGGTCCGACCCGCTGAGGCGGGCGACCGGAATGCCGCCTCACCGGGCACCGACCTCGACGCTCGCGTGCCGCGCGCCTGGGCCGGTGCGCGCTCGGCCGCGAACATGATCGGGATCCTCCAGGGCGCGCTGGCCGCGCGGCCTGGTGACGCGGCGACATACCGCGAGCTCGGGATCGCGTACCTCCAGCGCGTCCGGGAGACCGGCGACCCGACCCTCTACCCCCGGGCGGAGGTCGCCCTGCGGCGCGCGCTCGAGCTCGACGGCGACGACTTCCGCACGCTCGCGGCGCTCGGCACCCTCGCGCTCTCCCGCCATCAGTTCACCGACGCGCTCGACTGGGGCGAGCGCGCCCGGCGACAGAACCCCGAGAACGCGGCGGTCCAGGGGATCATCGGCGACGCGCAGCTCGAGCTCGGCCGCTACGAGGCGGCGTTCGCGACGTTCGAGCGGATGGTCGATCTGCGCCCCGGGCTCGCCTCGTACGCGCGGATCTCGTACGCCCGCGAGCTGCTCGGCGATCGCCCCGGCGCGATCGAGGCGATGCGCGAGGCGACCGAGGCCGGCGACGGCAACCCGGAAGGGCTGAGCTGGGCGCTCGTCCAGCTCGGCAATCTGCAGTTCGATCAGGGCGACGTCGGTCCGGCCCAGCGCTCCTACACGCGGGCGCTCGCGGTCACGCCCGATTACCCGTACGCCCGCGCGGGGCTCGCGAACGTGCGCGTCGCGTTCGACGACGCCGAGAGCGCGATCGGCGCGTACGCGCGGCTCGTCGAGCAGCTGCCGCTCCCCCAGTTCGTCATCGCCCTGGGCGATCTGTACGCGTCGGCCGGCCGGCCCGCCGACGCGGCGCGCGCGTATGCGCTCGTGGACGCGGAGCGGCGGCTCTATGAGGCGAGCGGCGTGGACCTCGACGTCGAGATGGCGCTCTTCGACGCGGACCATACGTCCGGCGGGGCGGACGGCGCCCTGCGGGCAGGCGCGGCGTACGAGCGGCGGCCGAGCATCTTCGCCGCGGACGCGGCGGCGTGGGCCTGCTACCGCGCCGGCGACTACGCGGCCGCGTCGGAGCTCATGTCCGCGGCCCTGCGCCTGGGCACCCGGAGCGCGCTGCTCGAGTACCACGCCGGCGCGATCGCGTATCGCGCCGGACGCTTGAGCGAGGCCCGCGACCATCTCGAGCGCGCGCTCGGGCTCAACCCGCGCTTTTCCGTGCTCTACGCCGACGACGCCCGCGCGCTCCTCCAGACGTTGCGCGCGACGAATACCGCCCAGACGAACCAGGACATGAGGTGACGTCATGAGAGCCATCGCCACGATCGCGCTCCTCGCCGCGGCACTCGCGGCGTGCGCGCCACAGGTCGAGACGGCCGTGAGCCCGATCGACGGGAAGGTCATGGTCCGCGTGCCGGCGGGCGCGTTCCGCGCGGGGACGACGCCGGAGCAGTCCGCGCTGCTCGCGCGGCGCTTCGGGACCGAGCCCGCGGCGTTCAAGGACGAGACGCCGAGCGCGACGCTCTCGCTTCCGGAGTTCTTGATCGACCGTACGCCGGTGACGAACGCCGAGTACAAGCGCTTCCTCGACGCCAACCCCGACCACGCCCTCCCGCGCTTGGACGCGCGCGTCGCGCGGCCGTTCAGCTGGGACGTGTCGACGCGCACCTATCCGGCGGGACGAGACGAGCTTCCGGTCGTCCTCGTGACCTGGCATGACGCGAGCGCGTACTGCGCGTGGACGGGCAAGCGGCTGCCGACCGAGTTGGAGTGGGAGAAGGCCGCGCGCGGCGACGACGGCCGGATCTGGCCGTGGGGCAACGAGTGGGATCCCGGTGAGGCGCGTGTGGCGGAGCGTGGCGGCGCCGACGCGTCGTCGGTAGGCCGCTTCGCGGCCGGGGCGAGCCGCTACGGCGCGCTCGACATGGTCGGCAACGTCTGGCAGTGGACCGCGACCCTCAGCGCGCCCTACCCCTACGACCGCGCCGACGGCCGCGAGGACCAGATGGCGCCCGGCCCGCGCGTGACCCGCGGCGGATCCTGGCTCTTCGACGCGCCGTTCATCCGCGCCGCGAGCCGCGGTCGCTTCGACCCAGGCACGCCGAGCCTCGGCATCGGCTTCCGCTGCGCCCGCTGAGCGCGCGACCGGGGGCCGCGCTCAGCGCGTCGCGAACCGGGCGAACCCGCCGCGGCGCTCGTGAACGGCGATCGTCGCGTTGCCGAGCAGCGCGACCTTGCGCCGTAGCCTTGCGAGCAGCTCGTCGCTGGGCTTGCCGTACACGTCCTGCGTCGTCAGCCGGATGAGCTCGACGAACCCGGCGAAGGCGGGCGCGGCGACGTCGAGGTGGTATTCCATCGAAGCCGAGTCGGGATGCACCTGGACGACGGTCATCCACCCGGCCTCCTCATTGAGGTAGACGTTGTAGGCGATCGGGCGCGGCTCGTGCGATTCGACGAACGCGGCCAGGCCGTCGATCGCCGCCTTCAGCTCCCCGAGCTTTCCCGCGCGGACCTCGGATCGGTCGACGCTGATGATGAGCTCCGACATGCTTCCCCTCCTGTCAGACACACGCATGCCAAATACGGCGCTCACGTCGTACCGCTGCGCTCAGGTCCCTCCCAGCGCCGGAACAGCTGGTGCGCGATGCCGAGCTGATCGAGCGCCTTGCCGACGCTGTGATCGACGATGTCGTCGATCGTCTTCGGGCGGACGTAGAAGCCCGGCACCGGCGGCAGGATCGTCGCGCCATACAGCGCGAGCTCGTGCATCGACTTCAGATGGCCGGCGTGCAGCGGCGTCTCGCGCACCATGAGCACGAGCGGCCGCCGCTCCTTCAGGTGGACGTCCGCGGCGCGGACGATGAGGTTGTCGCTGAGCGAATGGGCGATCGCGCTCATCGTTCGCACGCTGCACGGCGCGACGAGCATCCCCGACGTGAGGAAGGTCCCGCTCGCGATCGCGGCCGCGAGGTCGCCCTCGTCGTAGGTCCGGTGCGCGAGCGCGACGACGCCATCGACCTTCCGCCCGGTCTCGTACTCGATGGTCGCACGGGCGCCTTTCGAGACGATCGCGTGGACCTCCACGGTCGGATCCGCCGCGAGGACCTCCAGCGCGCGGATCCCGTAGATCGCGCCCGAGGCGCCGGACAGCGCGACGACGATCCGGCGCGGCTCCGGCATCAGCCGCCGCCCGCGGTCGCGATCACCCGGTGCGGGCCACCGCCGGCCGCCGCTTCGCGCGAGCCAGCACCTCCGTCTCCTCCTTCGTCTGGAGCCAGCGGCGCAGCCGCTTCTCGAAGTCCTGCAGGTGCGCGAGCATCAGCGTCCGCGCCGCGGCCGGGTCGCGAGACCGGATCGCGTCGAGGATCTCCTCGTGCGCGCGCTGCGTCGTCCGTGCGGAACGCACGTCCCGCATGTCGTGGAGCGTCTGCACGAGCAGATCCCGGTACGCGGCGACCGTCGCCGACAGCAGCTCGTTCCCCGACGCCTCCGCGATCGCGACGTGGAAGTCCATGCTGGCCTCGGTGTGCGGCGCCTGTTCGCGCACGACGGCGCGGCCGCGCTCCGCGGCCTGCTCGATCTTCGCGAGCGCCGGCGGGTCCGCGCGCTGGGCCGCGAGCTCGCAGGTCGCGGACTCGACCACGGTCCGCGCCTCGGCGACGCCCGAAAGCGTCATGCGCCGCAGCCGGATCATCGTCGAGATCGACTCGGCCACCTGGTCGACGTTCGTCTCCGAAACGAACGCCCCGCCGGTCGCGCCGACCCGCACCTGCACGAGACCGCGGGCCTCCAGGACCCGGAGGGCGTCGCGGACGGTGATCCGCGACACGCCGAACCGCTCGGCGAGCTCGCGCTCCGACTCCAGCCGGTCCCCGGGGCCGAGCTCGCGATCGAAGATCGCGCGCTCGATCTGCGAGACGATCTCGCCGGACGCCCGCGCCTGGCGGATCGGTGTGAAGGCGACGCTCACCGCCCGAAAGGTATAACAATCGGACGATTCGGTGGGCGCTCGGCGACCCGCAGGGTGGAGGAGGGATATTGGCCGCGCGCTACGGGTCCGACGTGATCGTCGACCTGCTCCAGGGCTTCGGGATCGACTACGCCGCGCTCAACCCGGGCGCGACGTACCGCGGCCTGCACGACTCGATCGTCAACTACGGCGGCAACCGGCCGGAGATCATCACCTGCACGCACGAGGAGATCGCGGTCGCGATCGCGCACGGCTACGCGAAGACCACCGGGCGGCCGATGGCCGCGATCGTCCACGACGTCGTCGGGCTCCTCCACTCGGCGATGGCCATCTACTACGCCCACGTCGATCGGGTCCCGGTCCTCGTGCTCGGCGCGACCGGTCCGGTCGACCGCAGCCGCCGCCGCCCGCACATCGACTGGATCCACAGCGCGCTCGTGCAGGGCAACGCCGTCCGCGACTACACGAAGTGGGACGACCAGCCCGCGAGCGTCGCGGACTTCGGGCCCTCCTTCGCCCGCGCCTACCGCATCGCGACGGCCGAGCCCGCGGGCCCGGTGTACCTCTGCTACGACGCCGGCCTGCAGGAGGACGAGCTCGCCGGAGCGGTGAGCGTGGCCGCGGAGGTCGGCGCGGCCCGCCCGACCGCGCCGCACGCCGACCCTCGCGCGCTTGAGCGCGCCGCGGAGCTCATCGCCGCGGCCGAGCGGCCGGTCATCGTCGCCGAGTTCGCCGGCCGGCACCCTGAGGCGGTACCGGCGCTCGTCGGGCTCGCCGAGCAGCTGGGCGCGCCGGTCGTCGATCTCTACGGGCGGCTCAACTTCCCCACCCGGCATCCGCTCAACCTGAGCGACGGCGACCCGCTCGCC
>DASWCU010000117.1:0-25595 GCA_036389935.1 Candidatus Limnocylindria bacterium | reverse complement strand
CGCCCGAGCCGCCGGTCGAGCTGCCATTGGACGTACGTCTTCACCGGCGCGAACGTGGCGCCGACCGCGAGGGCGATGATGACCGTGAGCGCGTCCGAGCTCCGCCCGACGATCTGATGCGCCGCGAGCTGGGCCGCCGCGCTCAGCCCGCCGAATATGCCGGCCACGATCGCGGTCGCGGTGAAGTACACGATCGTCCGGCCGATCAGCAGATCGATGTCGAACAGGCGCTGCCGCAGGATGGCGATGGCGATGGTGGCCGCGACCGCGATCGCCGACAGGTGGTCGGCCACGGTCGTGACGAGCGCGAAGACCGCGCCGTCGGAACTCTCGCGATCCGCAAGCGCGGGGATCAGCGCGGGTAGCCCGGTCCGCGCGACGAACGCGACGACGTAGAGCGACAGGCCGTACGTCACCCACTTCGTCTGCTGCTGCTGCTGGCTCGTCGAGTACGCGCGGTAGCGATGCACCTGCGCCACGAGCCCGGACACGGCGAGCGCGACCTGCACAGCCGCGGTCCATGGCGCGGGGCCGGCGAGCACTGGGTTGAGGTGCGGCACCGGCAGGGTGACGGCGATCCAGATCGTCCAGACCGACCAGCTCGTCGCCGACCACGCCGGCACGAACCGGCCGTCGGGGAAGACGTACAGGAACAGCAGCGCGAAGACGCCGTCGCAGCCGCGCGCGAACGCGATCGCCGGGGCCCAGATCGGATCGTCCGCCCCGATCGCGGGCAGGTCGGCGACGAATCCGGGCGAGCGGAGCAGCAGGGCGATCGATACGACGAGCGCGAACCGGCCGCTCGGCCGGCGCACGGCGATGAGGATGGCGACCGCGATGAACGCGATCGCCGATGCGACGCCGAGGACGGTCGTCCCGGCGGCCGGCCAGCCGGCCGGGCCGTCCCGGGCGCCGGCCAGGGCGCGCAGCAGCGGATCCGGCCAGCCGCGCGCGATGAGCGCGGCGGTGAGGATCGCGATGCCGAGCCACGCCAGCCGGAGAACGACGACCGGGAGCTCGGTGAGCCCCCTCGCGAGCTGCGCCGTCGCCACGGTCTCCGCCTCACCATCCGGGCCGTCGTCGTGCGGCCGCGCCGACCATTCTCGGAAGCGCGGTCAAGGCCCGTGCTACTGCAAGCGGAGCACGACCGGCGCGTCGCCCCACAGGCGCTCGAGCTTGTAGAGCTCACGCTCCGCGGGGACGAACGCGTGGACGACCACGTCGCCGAGGTCGATGAGGATCCAGCGCCCCGTCGCATAGCCCTCGACGCCGAACGGCTTCCGGCCGGCCTCCTTGGCCTTCTCGACTATGCCGTCCGCGATCGCCTGCACCTGCCGCTCGCTCCGTCCGCTGCAGATGACGAAGAGGTCGGCGATCGTCGTGACCTCCGACACGTTCATCACGAGCACGTCGTCCGCCTTCTTGTCCGCCGCGGCCTCGACCACGACATCGGCGAGCGCGCGCGGGCTCAGGTCGTTCGCTCGTTCAGCTCCTTCGCGCGGTACAGGCGCCGCGCCTCGATCTCGCGCCACACCGGGTCCGGAACAAGGTACCGCAGCGATCGACCACGGGCGGCGCGTGAGCGCAGCTCGTGCGACGAGATGTCGAGCCGTGGCGCGTCGAACGTGACGACTCCTGGCGGCGGGTCGGGTGCCCCGGGCCGCGATGCCACGAGGATCGTGCACAGCGAACGGATGCGATCCGGGTCCTTCCATCGCGCGAATTCGGCAAGGGCGTCCGAGCCGACGATGAGGAAGAGCTCGCCTTCCCCACGCAGCTCCTCGAGCGTCTCGACCGTATACGAGGGCGCCGGCCGATCGAGCTCGGCCCGGGAAACCGTGAAGCGTGGCTCGTCGGCCACCGCGGCCTCCAGCAGCGCGAACCGGTCGGCCTCGCCGGCCACCGGGTCCCGCTGTTTGAGGGCCGAGCGTCGTGCCGGCACGAACAGGATGCGGTCGAGCGGAACGGTCTCGAGGGCCGCGAGGGCGATCGACAGATGGCCCACGTGCACCGGGTCGAAAGTGCCACCGAAGACCCCGATCCTCATCCGGGTCCGCCCTCGCGCCACTCGAGCTCCTTCGCCCCGATCCGGACGGTGTCACCGTCGCGCACCCCGAGACGGCGCAGCTCGCGCTCGATCCCATTCCGCTGGAGCATCCGTTGGAAGAACGCGGCGGCGTCGGGACTTTCCCAGTCGATCCCCGCCGCGAGGCGCTCGACCCGATCGCCGTGGACCGCGAAGGCGCCCTGCGCTCGCTCGACGCTCCAGTCCTTCCCGCCGCCGGCGAAGGCGACGCGACGCTCGACCGGCGAGGCGGGCTCAGCGGCATCGCGCGGAGGACAGGCCGCGAAGATCCGTTTCGCGAGATCTTCGACGTGCGCTCCGGTGAGCGCTGAGACCGCGATCGCGTCTCGACCGAGCGATCGCGCGAGGTCCGCGGCACGCCTGCCGGCCTCGAACAGGTCGGCCTTGTTCAGTGCATAGAGGCGTGGCCGGTCGGCGAGGCCGCGGCCGTAGGCGGCGAGCTCCGCATCGAGCGTCGCCATGTCCGCACGTGGGTCCTCGCCCGAGAGATCCACGACGTGCACGAGCAGCCGGGTGCGCTCGATGTGGCGCAGGAACTCCTCGCCCAGCCCCGCTCCGGCATGGGCGCCGGCGATGAGCCCCGGGATGTCGGCGACGACGAGCTCGCGGTCCTCGAGGCGGGCCACGCCGAGATTCGGGGTGAGCGTGGTGAACGGATAGGCGGCGATCTTCGGATGGGCCCGGGTGAGCGCGGCGAGGAGCGATGACTTGCCGGCGTTCGGTAGACCCACGAGCCCGACATCGCCGATGAGCTTGAGCTCGAGCTCGAGCTCGCGCTCATCGCCCTTCTGGCCGTCCTCCGCGATCCGCGGCACGCGCCGCACGCTCGATGCGAACCTTGCGTTGCCGCGGCCGCCGCGTCCGCCGCGCGCGACGACGACGTCCTGGCCCGTCGCGACGAGGTCCGCGACCAACGCTCCGGTCGCCCGATCCACGACGATCGTTCCCGGGGGAACGTGGAGCACGACGTCGTCGCCGGACCCGCCGCTCCGATCCTTTCCAGCGCCGGCTCGGCCGTCGTGCGCCGCGACCTTTCGCCGGAACCGGAACTCGGACAGCGTCGTGAGGCCGGGATCGACGCGCAGCACGACGTCGCCGCCGCGCCCGCCGTCGCCGCCGTCGGGTCCGCCCCGTGGGACGTGGGCTTCACGGCGGAACGAGATCACGCCGCGGCCGCCGTCACCCGCCTTCACCACGAGGCGCGCGCGGTCGAGGAACGCGCTCATGCGACACGACGGACGTGCGAGGCGTCGGTCGAGACGCGCGCGAGCGCCGGTGCGATGCCGAGAGTCGGCCCGGCGCGCGGCAGCGACGCGAGGAGCGCGTACGCGTCCGCCGCGAGATCCGCGATCCGCAGCTCGGTGCCGTCCGGGAGCTCGCCGAGAAGCGACACGAGCGCCTCGACCTCGGCGGCCCGATCGGTCAGGCCGGGCAGAGCGAGAAGCTCGATCGAGAGCGGCACCTGACGCGCCATCACCTCGCGGAGCGAGGCGTGGACATCGCTCCAGCGGAAGCCCACGGGCCGGTGGACCCGCTCGTACGTCGCGGCGTCCGCCGAGACGAGGGGGACCACGAATCGATCCACGCCCGCTTCGGCCGCTCGCCCGACCGCCGCGCCCGATGACGCGCTCGTCCGGAGGACGATCTCGCCGGCTGACGAGGCCGCGCGGACCGCGACGACCGCGTCCACGAGCGTCCGCGGCACGGCGAGCGGCTCGCCCTCGCACGCTTGGCCGAAGGACACGCCGTGACCGCCGGCGCCGAGATGCCTCACGGCCACCGCGGCGATGTCGGCGACCGATGCGCGCGGCGCCACGGGATCGAGCGGCGCTCGCTCGTCGCGTCGCCGCAATGCGAGCGCCGGCCCGGCCGCGTCGTTCTTCGGGGCGCCGATCGGGAGCGCGCACTCGCCGACGCCGAAGAACGCGTTGCGCGCGGCCGGGCATGCGTACTCGCGCGCGCAGCGCGCGAGCTGCCGGAGGAGACGATTCGACGGTTCGGCGCGCAGGCGGTCGGCGATCGCTCGCGCGATCGCCGCGTCCGCCGGTGGGTGGACCTGGTGCTCGCCTCGCATCGCGGCGACCACCAGCTCGCCTCGCTCGTTCGCCGCCACCGCGGTGTAGGCCAGGGGCTCGAGCGGCTCCGCGCCGGGCAGCGGGGCGCACGCCGGCAGGTGCGTCCGGACCGCGTCCGGGGCGAGGATCGCCGCGACCGCCCAGCGTGCGTGGCCGAGCGGGCGCGGGCGGCCCTGGCGATCGAGGCCCAACGCTTCGCGGTCGGCGAGCGGCACGATCCGCGCACCCGAGGGCAGCGGGATGCCTCCCTCGAGCGCCGTCGCCACCGGGCCATCGAGGGCCGCCGCACCGTAGTCGGCCGCGAGCACGATGCGTCCGGACCGATCGCTGTGGACGGCTTGCAACACGCGCTCAGTATGCGAACGCCGGCCGCACGGCCGGCGCGACCCTACGGGACGACGGCCAGCGGGTTGACGAACGTCCCGTTCAGGGTGGTCTCCCAGTGCACGTGCGGCCCCGTGGTCACGCCGGTCATGCCGATCGCCGCGACGACCTGCCCTGCTGACACGTACTGCCCCGCGCTCACGTAGACCGCACTCGTGTGGTAGTAGCACTCCTCCAGCGCACCCGCGCGGATGCATACCCGGAGCCCGCCGATGGCCACCCAGCCCGTCGCACTGACGACGCCGTCGATGGAGGAGACGAGCGCCGATCCGTACGGGGCCGCGAGGTCGACGCCGGTGTGACCCGACCAGAAGCTCTGCGTGATGACGCCGCCCACCGGCCACGCCAGCGTGCCGCCGCGCGGCGTCGCGAGGGCCGGCGTGGGAGCGCGCGCGATGACCGTGGACCGTTCGAGCTCTTGATCTTGATCGCTCGTCTGATACACGAGACCCGGCAGCGTGGCGCCCGGGACGAAGATGAGCTGACCCGGCGCGAAATGCTCGGGCTCGTGGATGAGGCGGTTGTACGCCTCGATCGCGTCGCGTTCCACCTTGAACCGCGCCGCGACGGACGCGACGGTGTCGCCCGCGGCGACCGTGTAGAGCGCTCCTTCGAGCGGCGGGATCATGATCTGACGACCCGCCTGGAGATGCATCGGGTCCGTGATCCCGTTGGCGAACGCGATCGCCTCCGGCGAGACGTGGAAGAAGTTCGCGAGCGTGCCGAGCGTATCGGTGGGGGAGAGCTTGTACTGCGTGATGGGCCGTACGTCCTCCGCCCGCACGGTCACCGGGTCGCGGCCGGCCGTGATCGTCCCGCCTCGCGCCTCGCCCTGAGCCCGCGCGACGTCCGGCGCCCCGTCCACCGGCGCGACCTTCGCCGCGTCGGCCATGAGCGCGCCCGCGGCAAGCGTCGCGGGTCGCGAGGATGTGCCCGCAAGGAACGGGAGCGACGCGACGATCGCCGCAACGATGAGGTTGACCACGATCGCTGCGGCGTGGCTACGGACCTGGAGGAACGACGCCGCGTCGGCAAGACGTTCGATGGATCCGCCGGCCTCGCGCGCCAGGCTCTGGATGCTGCGCCCTGGCGACGGCGTGGCCGTTGACAGTCGGATGCTCGCCCGCAATACCGTTTGGCCCTCCCCCGTGCATTCGATCGGTCACGCATCGGGCGCATCCGAGCGGATCTCCATGTGGATCCGGTCCCTGGTCCGTCATGCGACGGCCCTACCCCAGGGGCGAGCTCGTACGAAAACCGTACTTACCGACCGGGGACCGGCGAACCGTAACCGTGGCCGGAAGGGCATGTCAATTGGCCAACGGAGCCATGACGAGCCGACGAAACGTCATCGCAACGTCAGCGAGAGCGAGCGACCGATCGCGGTTTGCGAGCCCCCAGAGCGCTCCGTACGCTAGCGCGGTGCCCGACTACAACCTGTCCTATTTCTATGTCTTCGTCTTCTTCGCGGTCGGTGCCGCTTTTGTCACCATCCTGCTCGGGGTCTCACGCTTCATCGCGCCGCGGAAGCCGAGCAGCGAGAAGCTCCGGACGTACGAATCCGGCGAGGAACCGGTCGGGCAGGCGTGGGGCCGCTACCCGAGCCACTTCTACATCTTCGCCCTGCTGTTCGTGGTCTTCGACGTCGAGGTGATCTTCCTGTTCCCATGGGCCGTGCTCTTCCGATCCCTCGGCTGGGCCGGGCTGATCGAGATGACGATCTTCATCCTGATCCTGGTCGTCGGCCTGTTCTACGCCTGGCGCAAGCGGGTACTGCGGTGGTACTGAGCTCGCCTCGACCGACCATCGATCTCGCTCACGTGGTGACCGACCTGACCGCGAAGCTGGAGGGCCGCGCACAGGTCTCGACCTTGCACGACATGGTCGTCGTCGACGTCGACCGCGCGCGGCTCGTGGAGGTCGCCACCCTGGTCCGCGACGACCCGCTGACGAGCTGCGACCTGTACTCCGTGAACGCCGGCGTCGACACCGGCGCCGAGCTTCGTTCGGTGACGTTCGTCCGGGGTACCAAGACGCACGTCTTCGTCATGCTCCGGACGTCGTGCGGCGAGCTCGATCCGCACATTCCGACGCTGTCGGACGTGTGGTCGGGCGCGAACTGGTGCGAGCGTGAGACATACGACATGTTCGGGATCGTCTTCGACGGCCACCCCGACCTGCGACGGATCTTCCTCGAGGAGTCATTCCCAGGGCACCCCCTCCGCAAGAGCTTTCTCCCGCCGCGCAGCGACGCACGCGGAGGCTGACCGGTGCCGGTCGGGCCGTTCGGGATCGATCCAGTCATCTGGGCGGTGCTGCGACTCATCATCGCCGTCGCGCTCGCGATCTTCCTGGTCCTCAACGGCGCGCTCGCGCAGATCTATCTGGAGCGCAAGGTCCAGGCGGTGATGCAGGACCGGCTCGGCCCGTACCACGTGGGCCCGTTCGGCCTCCTCCAGACCTTCGCCGACGCGATCAAGCTCATCGGCAAGGAGGACATCCGCGCGAAGCTGACCGACACGCCGTTCTTCCTCGCCGCGCCGGCCGTCGTGTTCAGCCCGATGATCGCGTCCTTCGTGGTGCTCCCGTTCGCGCCCGACTTCGTCGCCGCGCCCCTGAACGTCGGCCTGCTGTACCTCACGACCCTCGGGTCGATGACCGTCCTCGGGATCGTCATCGCAGGCTGGGCATCGAACAACAAGTACTCCCTGATCGGTGGCCTGCGTTCGGCCGGGCAGCTCATCTCGTACGAGGTGCCGCAGATCCTCGCGCTCGTTACCGTCGTCCTGTACGTGGGCTCGCTCTCGATGATCGACATCACGAACTCCCAGCCTGACCTGCTGGTGAACGTGGTCATCCTGCCGATGGCCTTCCTCACCTATTTCATCGCCGCGCTCGCCGAGACGAACCGCAACCCGTTCGATCTGCCGGAGGCTGAGTCGGAGCTCGTCGCGGGCTTCCTGACCGAGTACTCGGGCATGCGCTGGGGGATCTTCTTCGTAGCGGAGTACGGCGAGGTCACCGTCGTGTCGGCGATCATGGCGACGCTCTGGTTCGGCGGCTGGCACGGCCCGGGCGTGGACGCCGTCCCGGCGCTCGGGATCATCTGGTTCACGCTGAAGACCTACGGGTTCGTGCTGCTCTTCATGTGGATCCGCGCGACGCTGCCCCGGCTCCGGATCGATCAGCTGATGGGCTTCTGCTGGAAGGTCCTGATCCCGCTCGCCCTGGTGAACATCCTCGCGACGGCCGCGTGCCTCCTGGCCTTCAGCGACGCCAGGTTGGCCATCGCGGTCGTGAACTGGGCCCTCGTCGGCGCGCTCGTCTTCGGCCTCCCGTTCACCCAGAGCCGGCGCCTGCGGCGGTTCCGCGATCGCACCCGCGAGGTCGCGCGCGTTCGCGACGTCCGCGGCGTGACACCGTGATCGGTCGCGTCTCCGCGCGCTAGGCCGCCGGTGTTCGACTTCCTCGAGCCGCTCATCTTCGCTCTGCTGACGCTCGGCATCCTCTTCGGCGGGGCAAGCGTGGTCCTGCTCCAGCGGATCACCGCCCAGGCGCTGCTCATGGCCTTCACCTTCCTGTGCATGGCCGGGATGTTCGTGCTGCTCGGCGCGGAGACCATCGCGCTCTTCCAGGTCCTGATCTACGTCGGTGCGATCACCGTCCTGATCCTGTTCGGGGTCATGTTCACCAAGCAGGACGACCGGCCGCGCGGTCTCTTCTTCCAGACCCAGACGCCGTGGGCCGCGGTCGTCGTCGTGGTCCTCGCCGTCCCGGTCGCGCTGCTCGCCTTCTCGTTCCCCGATGCCGGCCAGCCGATCCCCAAGGGCGGCGACCTGGGTCCGCTGGGCACGAGCCTGTTCACGGACTTCGCGTTCCCGTTCGAGGTCGCCTCCGTGCTGCTCCTCGCCGCGCTCGTCGGCGCGATCGTCCTCGTCAAGCGAGACGAGCCCGAACCATGAGCCGCGCGGCATGACCGTCCCGCTCGGCGCCTTCATCGCCGTGTCGGCGGCGCTGTTCTTCATCGGATCGGCGGGAGTGCTCGTTCGCCGCAGCGCGGTCGTGATCCTCATGTGCGTCGAGCTGATGCTCAACGCGGGCAACCTCGCGCTTGTCGCGTTCTCGCGCCGTCTCGGCGCCCTCGATCAGCGGGGCAGCGTCTTCGTCGTCTTCGTCTTCGTCATCGCGGCGGCCGAGGTCGCGGTCGGCCTCGCGATCGTGCTCGCCGCGTACCGGAACCGGCCGACCGTCGACGTGGACGAGGCCCACCAGATGAAGGGCTGAGCGTGGTCGATCTCGTCTGGCTCATCCCGGCCCTGCCGCTGGCGGCGTTCCTCGTCAACGGCCTGTTCGGCCGCCGCTGGCTGCGGCACGCGACCGGCCCGCTCGCCTCGCTCGCGGTCGGCGCGTCCGCGCTCCTGGCCATCGGCGTCTTCCTCGAGGTCAACGGCGGCCGCGGGCGGACGGTCATCACGCTCTACGAGTTCATCGGTGTCGGGGACTTCCGCGTCGATGTCGCGGCGCTCGTCGATCCGCTTTCGTCGGCGATGTTGCTCGTGGTCACGGTCGTCTCGTTCCTCGTGCACGTGTACTCGATCGGCTACATGAGCCATGACCATGGCTTCCACCGGTTCTTCACGTGGCTGCCGCTGTTCGTGTTCGCGATGCTCATCCTGGTCCTTGCCGACAACTACCTCGTGATGTTCATCGGCTGGGAGGGCGTCGGCCTCTGCAGCTACCTCCTGATCGGGTACTGGTTCGAGCGGCCGGAGCCGGCCGGCGCCGCGAAGAAGGCGTTCGTGATGAACCGGATCGGCGACTGGGGTTACACGATCGGGATGATCACGACGTTCCTGGTGTTCGGATCGCTGAACTACCTCGACGTCTTCGACCGTCTGGAGCAGAACGCGCCCGCCCAGGGCGCCCTCACGCTCATCTGCTTCGCGTTCTTCCTCGGCGCGACCGGGAAGTCCGCGCAGATCCCCCTCTACTCATGGCTGCCTGACGCGATGGAAGGACCGACGCCGGTGTCGGCGCTCATCCACGCCGCCACGATGGTGACCGCCGGGGTGTACCTGCTCGCCCGATCGACACCGCTCTTCTCCGCCGCCGGGCCCGTCCTGCCTGTCGTCGCGATCGTCGCGACGCTCACCGCGGTGGTCGCCGCGACGATCGCCCTCGTGCAGACGGACATCAAACGCGTCATGGCCTACTCGACGGTCAGCCAGCTCGGGTACATGTTCCTCGCGCTTGGCGTCGGCGCCCCGGTCGCGGCGATGTTCCACCTCATCACACACGCGTTCTTCAAGGCGCTCCTGTTCCTTGGCTCGGGTTCGGTGATCCACGGGCTGGGCGACGTGCAGGACATGCGGCGGATGGGCGGGCTCAAGCCGAAGCTCCCGGTGACGTACTGGACGATGGTGGTCGCGGGCGGCGCGCTCGCCGCTCTCCCGCCGCTCGCCGGCTTCTGGTCGAAGGACGAGATCGTGGGCTCCGCCTTCGAGAACGGCTACCCGCTCCTTTGGGCGGTCGGTGTCGCCACCGGGGGGCTCACCGCGTTCTACATCACGCGTGCGCTCTGGCTGACGTTCCACGGCGAGCCACGCGAACCGCATCTCTTCGAGCACGCGCATGAATCACCGCCGGTGATGACCGTTCCCCTCCTCCTCCTCGCGGTCGGCGCGGCCCTCGCCGGCTTCATCGGTTTCCCGCCCGACCACGGGTTCCTGCACGCGTTCCTGCGCCCGGCGATCGAGGCTGCGCAGGGCGTCTCGCCCGAGGCTGAGACGACGAACTGGATCGCCTTCCTCCTGCTCGCCGCCGTTTCGACGGTGGCCGGGGTCATCGGCATCGCGGTCGGTGTGTCGATGTACCGGCGCGGCCGTCCCGATCCGGCCGCGGTCGCTCGCGCGGCCGGCGGCTACTACCGCCTGCTCGTGAACCGCTACTACGTCGACGAGCTCTACGACCACCGCATCGTCGACGCGTCGAAGGCGTTCGCCGGCGCCGCGTGGGCCTTCGACGTCCACATCATCGACGGCATCGTGAACCGCCTCGGCTGGCTCATCCGGCTCGGCGGGGGCGGGCTGCGGCGGGCGCAGACCGGTCTCGTCGGCAACTACGCCCTGTCGATCGTCGCCGGCCTGCTCGTCCTCATCGCCGTGTACGGCGGATACGCGGCCGGGCTCCTGAAGCGCTGATGGGCCACCTGCTCACGCTCCTCATCGTCGTGCCGCTCGCCGGGCTGGTTCCCCTCGTCCTCTTCTTCCGCGACGCGCGGGCGGTCAAGCAGGTCGCGATCACGACGACGTTCATCGAGCTCGTGCTCTCGCTCGTCATGCTCGCGGGCTTCCGTGCGGGCGAGGCGGGCTTCCAGATGCTCGAATCCGCGACCTGGCTGCCGAGCCTGGGGATCCGCTATGAGGTCGGAGTGGACGGGCTGTCGGTGCTGCTGGTCCCGATGACGACGCTGCTCACGTTCATCTCGGTCCTCTACTCGAGCGGGGGCACGATCAAGACCCGGATCGGCGAGTTCATGGCGTCGTTCCTCATTCTCGAGGTCGGGATGGTCGGTGTGTTCATCGCGCTCGACCTGTTCCTCTTCTACATCTTCTTCGAGCTCATGCTCGTGCCGATGTACCTCATCATCGGGATCTGGGGCGGCTCACGGCGCGTGTACGCGACGCTGAAGTTCGTGCTCTTCACCCTTGCGGGGTCGTTGCTGATGCTCGTTGGGATCGTCGCCGTGTATCTCGCGAGCGGCGATCCAGGCAGCCGCACGCTGTCGCTCCCGCGGCTGCTCGAGCTGCACGGTCGCTTCTCGGCCGACTTCCAGTTCTGGGTGTTCCTCGCCTTCGCGCTCGCGTTCGCGATCAAGATGCCGATGATCCCGTTCCACACGTGGCTCCCCGACGCCCACGTCGAGGCGCCGACCGCGGGCTCGATCCTGCTCGCCGGCGTCCTGCTGAAGGCCGGCGGGTACGGGTTCCTTCGCTTCGCCGTGCCGCTCTTCCCGTTCGGCACGCAGGCCTGGCTGCCGATCCTGATCCTCCTGTCGGTGGTCGCGATCCTCTACGGGGCGGTCGTCTCGGCCGTGCAGAAGGATCTCAAGAAGCTCGTCGCGTACTCGTCGGTCGCGCACATGGGCTTCGTCACGCTCGGCATCTTCGTCCTGAACCAGCAGGGTGGCGTCGGGGCGGTGCTCCAGATGCTGAACCACGGGATCGTGACGGGCGCGCTCTTCCTCTTCGTCGGCATCCAGTACGAGAAGACGCACCGCCGGCAGATCGCGGACCTCGGCGGCCTCGCGAACCGCTGGCCCCTCTACACCACCTTCTTCGGCGTCTTCATGCTCGCGTCGCTCGGCCTGCCCGCGCTGAACGGCTTCGTGGGCGAATTCCTCGTGCTCGTCGGGACGTTCAAGTTCAACCCCGCGACCGGGCCGGGCGGGTTGTTCTGGGGCCCCGCGGCGGCGATCGGCGTGATCCTCGCCGCGGTCTACCTGCTCTGGATGTTCCAGCGCGTCATGTTCGGCACCCTGCGGGAGGCGTACCGGGCGCTGCCGGACCTGTCACCGCTCGAGGTCGCCTGCGCCGTCCCGCTGCTCGTCCTGACCGTCGCGCTCGGCGTGTTCCCGCAGCCGGCGATCGCGATCATCGAGCCGTCGGTCCAGCGGATCCTCGCCTTCGCGACGGATCCGGCGTTCGCGGCGCTCCGGTGAGCGGGCGGAGCGCGCGCGGATGACGATGACCGACGTCGCGAGCGTCCTTCCGGAGATCGTCGTCTCGCTCACCGCGTCGCTCGTGCTGATCGGCGACGTCCTGATCGACCGGCCGGCGGCGCGCCGATGGCTGCCGTTCCTCACGGTCGCGGGCCTCGTCGTGGCGATCTTCACGGGCCCGTTCACGCTCGCGGAGCCGCGCGCGGCCTTCGGTGGGTTCGTGGTCGTGGACACGTCCACCGGGTTCTTCCGGATGCTGTTCTGCCTGCTCGCGATCTTCGCGACGATCGTCGCGCCGGATTATCTCGAGCGCCGCCAGATCCCGCCGGGCGAGTTCTACGCGACGGTGCTGTTCTCCACCGTCGGGGCGATGACCATCGCCCTCTCGGCCGACATCATCACGGTCTTCATCGGCCTCGAGCTGACGACGATCCCGGTCTACGTGCTCGCGGGCATGGCGCGCCGTGACCGGTACAGCAACGAGGCCGCGCTCAAGTACTTCCTCCTGGGCGCGTTCAGCTCCGCGATGCTGCTCTACGGATTCGCCTGGCTCTACGGCGTCACCGGGACGACGGACTTCGCCGGCATCGCGACGGCGCTCGCGCGCGGCGGGATCGCCAACGGCCCGACGATCGTCGCGCTCGCGCTCGTGACGGCGGGGCTCGCGTTCAAGGCGGCGGTCGTCCCGTTCCACCAGTGGACACCCGACGCCTACGACGGGGCACCGACGCCGGCCACGGCGTTCATGAGCGTCGCGCCCAAGGCCGCCGCTTTCGCGGCGATCCTGCGGATCATGATCATCGGCTTCGGCCCGCTCGGCCTGGATTGGAGCGCGGTCTTCGCGATCCTCGCGGTCGTCACGATGACCGGCGGGAACGTGGTGGCGCTCGTGCAGAACAACGTGAAGCGGATGCTCGCCTACTCGAGCATCGCCCACACCGGCTACATCCTCGCCGGCGTGGCGGCGTACCAGGCCGGCGCCTCGAGCGCCGCGGGGGTGCTGTTCTACGTGTTCGCGTACGGCCTCATGAACCTGGGCGCCTTCGCATGCCTCATCTACCTGGACGTCGAGGGCACGCGTGGCGCGACGCTGGACGAGCTGAACGGCTTCGCCGGGCGAGCACCCGTGGGCGCGCTCGCCTTCGGGATCTTCCTGATCTCGCTGACCGGGATCCCGCCGACGGTCGGGTTCGTGGCCAAGGTCTTCATCATCCAGCCTGTGCTCGATGCGGGAATGGCCTGGCTCGCGGTCGCGATCGCGTTGAACGCGGTGCTCGCCGCGTTCTATTACCTGCGCGTCGTGGTCCGCATGTACATGTACGACGTGGAGGCGAATGCTCCGCGCCTGCTCCCGTCGTGGTCGCTCTCGGCCGGGCTCGGCCTGTCGGCGGCGGCGACCGTCGCCATCGGGATCCTGCCGGACGGCGTGTACCACTGGGCGATCCAGGCCGCCGGGCCGTACGTCCTTCGTTAGGCCCCGCTAGCGCGCCGGGAGCCGCCGCTCCCCGATGAGCCCGCCGATCGTGCCGAGGATCGCCGCGACGCCGAGCGGAAGGAGGATCGTCGGCAGCTCGAGCGCGATGAGCGCGCCGAAGCGCGAGACCGGCGAGAACGATGGCGTGAACGCCTGATGCATCCGTGTCGCGAGGATGCTGCCGAGGAAGAGCGAGAACAGGAGCGCGCAGGGTGCGGCCGCCACCCCGAGCCGCCCGGCGATGATCCCGGCGCAGATGAGGATGCCGCCGCTGACGCCGAACAGGATCGCCGGCGGGATCGGGAGCGGCTCGGTCAGCCCCCACCAGAACGCGAGCCCGATGGTCGTCGCGACGACCGAGCCGATCATCCGCGCCATCAGCGAGCGAGCAGTGCCGCGCGCCGCCGAAGGGCACCTCCGGCGAGCCCGGCGAGCGCTCCGGCCACCGCGTACGGGACGACCGCCGTGAGCAGCTGGAGCTCGAACGCCGCGAGGATCCCGAGGTCGCCGCCGGAGGATCCCCGTCCGGCGTACTGCACGATCGCCGAGAGGGCCGCGCCCGCGAACACCGCGAGCGCGCCGGCGAGCGCGGACCGGTGGGCCGCGAAGAACCCGGCGCCGGCCGAGGCGAGAAGGAGATAGCCGAGGGCGAGCAGTCCGACGACGCCGAACCACTGATCGGCGCGCAGCAGTACCACGAGATCGGCAGCCGCGGCCGCCGCGACCGCGACAGCGAAGCGCATCAGGCGACGATCGCGAGGTCGCGGTCGGCGTGGTTCAACGGCTCCGCCCGGCCGTCTTCGGCGATGACCGCGATGTCCTCGATCCGCACGCCGAACCGACCGGGCAGGTAGATCCCCGGCTCGATCGAGAACGCCATGCCCGCCTCGAGCCGCTCGTCGTTCCCGGCGACGAGGTACGGATGCTCGTGTCCATCGAGGCCGATGCCGTGGCCGGTACGGTGGATGAAGCGCTCGCCGAAGCCGGCCTCGCCGATCACGGCACGCGCGGCCGCGTCGACCGACGCGCAGGTCGCGCCCGCCCGCGCCGCGACATAGGCGGCGTCCTGCGCGCGGCGGACCACCCCGTGCACCCGGCGCAGGTCGTCGCCGACGGCGGCGCCCACGTGCACCGTCCGTGTGATGTCCGAGGTGTAGTGGTCGCGCGTCCCGCCGAAGTCCAGGACGACGGCGTCGCCCTCGCTCAGGCGCCGGTCGCCGGTCTGATGATGCGGCGAGGCGCCGTCCGGGCCGGCGGCGACGATCGTGAAGAGGACCTCGTCGTGCCCTTCCGCCCGGAGCAGCTCGGCGAGCGCGGCGGCGATGTCGCGCTCGCTGCGTCTTGCGAAGGGCCGTTCGAGGACCCGCCGATACGCGCGGTCGGCGGCGGCCGAGACCGCGCGCAGGGCATCGAGCTCGGCGCGATCCTTGCGTATCCGCAGCTCTCGGGTGATGTCGGACGCGGGCCGGAACGCGCGATCGGGGAACGCCGCCTGCAGCCGCAGCACGAACGCCGCCCAGAGCTGGTCGGAGAGGCCGATCGGTCCTCGGTCGCGGATCGCCGTGGCGACGAGAGCGCACGGGTCGTCGGTCTCCTGCCACATCCGCAGCGCGAGATCCGGCGCGCTCGCCTCGGCGCGTGCCGCCTCGAGCGCGGGCACGACGAGCGCGGCGTCGCCGTCGGACCCGAGCACGAGCGCGGTGAGGCGCTCGCTGGGAGGGATGCGATAGCCGGTGAGGTAGGTGAGGTCCGAGCCCGGGCCCACGACGAGCCCCGCGAAGCCACGATCGCGGCAGCGCTCGGCGGTCCGAGCGCGGCGCGAGGCGTAGCTCGATCGATCGGCCGGCATCGGAGGTGTGCCGCACTATGACATAGCGATGCGACGTGCTCTGCCGGTCGTCTCCGGCGTCGTCCTGATCCTGGCCGGGCTCGTACTCATCGCGCGCTCTGACGCCTTCGCGCCGGTCGCGCCCACGTTCGAGCCGACGCCGCTGCCGACAGCCGTCCTCACCCTGTCTCCGACCCCCACCGCCGCGCTCGGCAGCCCGTCGCCCGCGCCATCCCCGACGCCCACGCGGGATCCGCGAGCTCCGATCCCCGACGGGTACCGTGTGCAGATCCCCCGGCTCGGCATCGACCTCCCGATCTCGGAGGGCGATCTCGTCCGCGACGTGGATCAACAGCGCACGCCGGAGAACTTCGCGTTCCACTATCCGGGGACGTCCATCCCCGGCCGCGGGAGCAACACGTACCTCTACGCGCACGCGCGCGTCGGCATGTTCCTGAGCCTCTGGAACGCGCGCCCGGGGGACGAGATCTACGTCTCGACGCCCGACCTGCGGGCGCTGCGATACGTCGTCACGGAGGTCCACCCCCGCGTCGCCGTCACGGAGACGTCCTGGGTCCTGCCGACCACCGACGAGCGGTTGACGCTCCAGACCTCGACCGGTCCGAACCCGGGCGATCCGCGCTTCGTCGTCGTCGCCGTACCGATGACGTAACGAAACCGTCCCGCGATGCGAGAGACCGCGGTCGGCCGAGCGAGCGCTCGACCCGCACGCGATGTCCCTGAGAACGACACGCACGACCGAGGAGGACACGGCCCGGAAGTCGGCTTGCGACGTCCTGGCCGCGGCCGATGGGGAGCGTTGGGACGGCACGCTGGGTCGCGCGCGGCGGGAGCGCCGCGTTCGCGCTGGTCCTCGCGACGGCGCTCCACGGGCAGCCGGCGGCGGCCGACCGGCTCGACGCGGCTGCGATCCCGGCGCGGCCTGCGCCGGCCGACAGCCTTCCGATACCGATCCTGGATGCGACCGCCAGCGCGGGAGAGCGTGCCATCCTTCCCGACACCGACGCCGCTCCCGCGGCCGTCGCTGTCGACGGCGGCGAGGCCGCCCTCGCCTCCTGGTACGGGCCGGGCTTCTACGGAAACCGCACCGCGTGCGGCCAGACCTACGGCCCCGAGCTGCTCGGCGTCGCCCACCGGACGCTGGCGTGCGGGACGCTCGTGGCGATCGCGCGCGGCGCCGTGCAGGTGGTCGTGCCGGTCATCGACCGCGGTCCGTTCGTGGGGGGCCGGTCGCTCGACCTGAGTGCCGCGACACGGGCGGCGCTCGGCTGCCCGGACCTTTGCGCGGTTCGGGTCCAGATCGTCCGGTGATCGTCCGCAGATTGCCAGGCCGCGCTCCGACCGACCGAGCGGCGGTACGGAACTTGCACGCGGAGCGGCCGAGTGGGCAGGTGCCGGCTTCCGGTGCCTGACCGTGCGTCGGGACCAGCGTCGAGAGGAGTGAGCGGATGCCGAAGAACAAGGGCGCGATGACCGTGGCCGAGGCGGGACGGAAGGGTGGCGCGACGACGGCGCAGCGACATGGGCCGGAGTTCTACGAACAGATCGGCAAGAAGGGCGGCCGCACGACCGCGCAGCGCCACGGCGCCGACTTCTACGAGCAGATCGGCAAGCAGGGCGGTCAGAAGGTGAAGGAGCTGTACGGCCCTCGCTTCTACGGACGGATCGGGAAGATCGGCGGCGACGCCGTCTCGGAGAAGTACGGGCACGAGCACTTCGAGGAGATCGGGAAGAAGGGCGGCCAGAAGGTCGCCGAGCTCATCGCGCGCGGTCGCCAGGCGAGCTGACCACCGCCCTCGGCGAGGCCTCCGCGGGCCGGGTGAAACGGCTCGCTCGGGTCGCCCGCGTCGACAGGCCGTATCAATCGCGGCGAAGTCGGCCGGTCGGAGCATTGACTCCGCGGTCCGGTTTCGTATCGTCCATCCCTGTACGCGCTTGGCCTCATATCGCCGGCGCGTGTACCGCCAAGCGGACAGCGCTCGGTAGGTCGGAGAGAGGGAACAGGGTGGACGCGGTCGACAGCCTCGGCGCACCGATCGTCGCGGTGGAGTGGGAAGACATCACCGCCTACACGCGCACGGCCATCCCTGAGGACTTCGAAACGTTCCGGTTGCGCAAGCTGACCTGCGGCCTCCTCTGGAAAGAGACCGACGACTACATCGTGATCGTGGGCGACTACGACATCACGAATGGTGGCAAGGACTACCGCCACAACGACTTCCACATCATCCCGCGCGGCGTGATCCGCCAGATCAACGTGCTGCGCGAGTCGTCGGAGCTCGTCTCGCTCGAGGTGGCTTCGGCCGGCTGACCAACAGCCTCACTTCCCGGGGCCGGGCGGTGCCGCCCGCGGTGCTCCAGTGGCGGTCCGCGTTCGTATCCACCGGTAGCGAAACCCGAACGCGCGTTCGCCGGTATGGAACAACGGATGCCCATTCGTCGTTCCCTTGGGTGAGATCTGGAGGCCAGAATGCCCCTTCGTGCCGAGCTTTATTGCTACTTCTGCGGCCACGGCTGTGGCGAGGTCCTCGTGCCCACGCGGGCCCGGCGTCCCTCGCCGGAGCAGCTGCGCGCCGCCTACTCCGCTGCGACCGGGCCGGGCGCGCCGGTGTGGGACAACGGCGAGCAGCCGCTCTGTCCGCGTTGCGGCGGCCAGCTCTTCCTCGAGCGCTACGCGCATGAGGTCGCTCGCCGCGACCGGCGCGCGCTGAAGCGGGCGAGCTGAGGCCGCCCCCACCACAGCCGAAGTCAAGCCGCGGCCGTTCGGTCCAGAGTGGACCGCACGGCCGCGCTCGTTCTCGGGCTCTTGCTGGGATGGCGCATCGCGAGGCGCCTGCGTAGGCGCGACGCCCCGCTCGAGGACGCCCTCACCATCCGCCAGCGCGAGATCGTCCGCGGTATCGCGGCCGGGCTGACGAACAAGGAGATCGCGAGCCTCGCCGGCGTGTCGCAGACGACCGTGAAGACCTACCTGCGACGGCTGCGGGAAGAGAGCGGCGCCACGAATCGCGCCGCGATCGTCGCCCTGCTGAATCAGGGCGCGCCGGCGAGGTCGAGGCGGTCCGCGATGCCGCTCATGGCGCGCACCACCTCCGTCACGACCTCGTCGAATGGCACCGCGAGGCCCTCCGCGCCGGCCAGCATCATCTCCCGGCTGACCGCGCGCGCGAACGCCTTGTCCTTCATCTTCCTGCGCACGCTCGCCGCGTCGACGTCAGACACCCGCTTGGTCGGGCGGACGAGCGCGACGGCCGTCACGAAGCCGCACACCTCGTCCACCGCATAGAGCGTCTTCTCGAGCGGCGTGATCCGCGGCACCCCGGTGTGGTCGGCGTGGCTCTGGATGGCGTGCACGATCTCGCCGGGCACCCCGGCCTGCTCGAGGATCGGCTTGCCGTTCTGCGGATGCCCGGCGGGATCGCGCTCGTAGTCGAAATCGTGCAGGAGCCCGGCGATCGCCCAGGTCTCCTCGTCGGCTTCGAACCGCCGCGAGAAATGGCGCATCGCCGCCTCGACGGCCAAGCCGTGCTTTCGCAGGCTGTCGCTCCGCGTGTGCTCGCAGAGCAGCGCGAACGCCTCGTCCCGCGTCACTTGGCCGCCGCCCATGCGCGGTCCGCTCGCGCCGCCGAGACCGCGTCGATGATCGCGGCGCAGAACACCGGCAGGTCGTCTGGATGACGGGAGGTGACGAGGTTCCCATCGCGGACGACCGCGCTGTCCTCGTAGCGCGCGCCCGCCGCGACGAGGTCGTCCTTGATCGAATGGAATGACGTCGCGCGCCGGCCACGCACGATGCCTGCGGAGACGAGCATCCAGCCGGCGTGGCAGATCGTCGCGACGACCTTTCCGCTGCGGTCCATGTCGCGAACGAACCCCACCATGCGCGGATCGCGGCGCATGTGGTCGGGCGCATAGCCGCCGGGCACGATGACCGCGTCGAAGGCGGCGGCGTCCGCATCGGCGCTCGCGAGGGTCGACTCGGCCGGATAGCCGTGCTTGCTCGGATAGGTCTCCCCGGCCTTCGGGCCGACGAGGACGACGTCCGCACCCGTCTCACGCATCCGGTAGAACGGATACCAGAGCTCGACGTCCTCGTACAGCTTCTCGACGAGGATCGCGATCCTCCGTCCGGGCAGCTCGTTCAACGTGCACCTCCGGTCGGCGTCCTCCACGGACGAGGTGGGCATCCAATGGGCGCAACGAGAGTACCGCGCCGGCCGTGAGCAAGCCGGCATCCGGCGTTAGCCTGAGGCCATCACCGGCTGCGGCTGCCTTCTCGTCGTGTTCTCGATCGTCGCGCTGCTCGCCGTGCTCATCTTCGGCTCGACCGACCCGGGCGAGCCGATCGCCGAGATCGTCGTCGCGCTGGGGGTCAGCTCGCTGGCGGCGGCCGCCGCTCGTGCCAGCCGGTCGCGCGCTCGTATGCCCGCGCGACCCTGAGCAGCCGCGCCTCGCTCCACGCCGCACCGGCGAGCTGCAGGCCGATCGGCAACCCGTCCGGATCGACGCCGCAGGGCACCGAGATCGCGGGAAGGCCGGTGAAGTTGAACGGCGACGTGAACGCCGTTAGCCGTGACGCCGCGGCGACGGCGTCCTGGCCGATGCGGAGCGGCGCCGTGATCGGTGTCGTCGGCAGCGCGAGCGCGTCGAGTCCCGCCAGCGCCGCGGCGTAGGCGATCCGAAGCTCGGCCCGAAGGCGTCGTGCGCGCGCGTACTCGGTCCCGCGGCGAGCGAGCCCGCGCCGGAGCCGCTGCGCGACGTCGCGGCCGTAGGCCTCGGGGTGCGCCGCGAAGCGCTCGCGGTGATACGCGGCGGCATCCGCTCCGAGGACGACCCCCTGTGCCTCCCGCAGCTCGCCGACGCGGGGAAGCGCGACCTCTTCGATGCGCGCGCCTTCCGACTCGAGCACCCCGACGGCTTCATCCACGGCGTCCGCGACGGCCTGGGCGGACTCACCGAAGAACGGGTCGCGCGCGACGCCGATGCGAAGGCCGCGTACGCCGGCCTCGAGGTCGGCAAGGTGATCGCCGACGGGGACATCGACCGAGGCCGGATCGAGCGGATCGTGGCCGGCGATCGCTTGCAGCAGGATCGCGGCGTCGCGCACCGTGCGAGCCATCGGCCCGGCGTGATCGAGGGTCCACGACAACGGCACGACGCCCCGGAGGCTGATCCGGCCGCGCGTCGGCTTCAGGCCGACCACCCCGCAGAGCGCCGCCGGGATCCGGATCGAGCCGCCGGTGTCGCTGCCGAGCGAGCCGAAGCACATCCCCGCCGCCAGCGCGGTGGCACTCCCCCCGCTCGACCCGCCCGGGATGCGATCGGGCGCCCAGGGGTTCCGCGTCGGGCCGTAGTGGGGATTGTCCGTCGTCACCCCGAACGCCCATTCGTGCAGGTTCAGCTTGCCGAGCTCGACCACTCCGGCGTCCTCGAGCTTGGCGACGGCCGTCGCGCTCTCCGGCGCGACGTTCTCGGCGAGCAACCGCGAGCCCGCCGTCGTCACGACACCAGCGACGTCGAACAGGTCCTTGAGCGCGACCGGGATGCCGCGGAGCGGGCGGTCGGACCGGGCGGCGGTCCCATCGTCGAGCTGGCGGGCACGCTCGCGGGCCGGCTCCGCCGTGAGCGTGATGAACGCGTTCAGCGTCGGCTCGAGGCGCTCGATCCGCGCGAGGCACGCGTCGGTGAGCTCGCGCGCGCTCACCGCTCGATCGCGCAGCGCGCGAGCCGCGGCCTCCAGCGATCCGTCGAGGAGATCGTCCGCCATGACCCGCAGCGTACGCACTCGCGGCCGCCGGCCGGGCGCACGAATGGGGCGACCCACCGGGCGCCCCATTCGGCTGCGTGGAGGAGGTCGGTATGTCTGGCTTCGCCGGTGATACGTGCGCGATCCACCGTTGGATGCCGCCTCGGCTTGGCCGTCAGGCGACACGGGAACGGAAGCGTCGGCTTTCGTGTAGTACGGGCGATATGCGCGGCCTCCCGCTCCTCGTGGCCGCCCTCCTTGCCGCCTGCCAACCCGCTTCTGCGCCGCCGGCGGCCACGGCTTCGACTGCGCCATCGGCCGCGCTGCCGTCCTCGGCGCCGGCGTCGCCCAGCGAGCGCCCCGCGCAGACGCCGGTGGGATGCGGGCAGCGCATCAGCGCCGATCTCGTCCTCCCGAACGATCTGACCTGTCCCAAAGAAGCCCTCGTCGTGGTGGCCGACGGCGTGACGGTCGACCTGAACGGCCACGTCCTGACCGGTCCGGGCAAGGGCAGTCGCAACTGGCCGGCGCCGAATCTGGAATCGGTCGGCGTCCTCGTCGACGGGCGCGACGGTGTGACCGTGAAGAACGGACGGATCACCGCGTTCTCCTCGGGCCTGTACGCGCACACCTCGCATCGTGTGACCGTGGAAGGGATGACGGTCGACGCCTGCTATTACGGTCTCTATCTGGACGCGACCGACCGCTCCACGATCCGCGGGTCGACGTTCACCCTCAACACCTACGGTCCGAGCCTCATCTCATCGAATGACAACGAGATCCTCGACAACCGCATGGTCCGTCAGGAGTACTCGAGTCCGGGCGGCTACGGCCTGTACGTCTACGCGAGCGACCGGAACCGCTTCGTCGGCAACACGATCGAGCGCAATCTCAACTGGGGCATCTGGTTCTCGGAGTCCCGTGAGAACGTCATCTTCCATAACAACGTCTTCGGCAATCGACCGGAGGTGAGCGACAACGTCGGCGACAGCACCTGGTACGACAGCACCAAGAAGGAGGGGAACTATTGGGGCGACTACCCGGGCACGGACCGTGACGGTGACGGGATCGGCGATGACCTCTATCTCATCCTCGGTCCCGGCGGGGTCAAGGATCCGTATCCGTTCGTGCAGCCCGACGGCTGGAAGAAGAAGAGCGTGCCGACGATCGAGCATCCGGGCGCGACCGTCGCTGCGACCGCGCCGCGAGCGCCACGCCTGGTGGTGCTCGCCGGCGGGTCCGTGCTGCTCGCCGGTCCCGCCGATGGGCGCATTGCGGATGCGGCGATCGCGGCAAGCTCCGTCGCGCTCGCCTCCGATCTGCGGACCGCGTACGCGCTCGGCGATGGCGTGCTCCGCGCGATCGACATCGCGACCGGCGACGTCGTCGCGTCGTATCCGGTGAACGTTACGGGAGCCGTCGCGGCGAACCGTGATGGCCGGCATGCGCTCGTCATCGGGCGCGGCGGAGCGCTACAGGTGGATCCCTCCCGACCGGACCCGGCCTTCTTCGCGTACTCGCACGAGCCGATCGCGATCGCGCCGTCGTACAAGCACAACATCGTGTTCCTCAGTACCGACCGAGGCGTCGATCTGTTCTACCTCGGCCAGGGCGGGAACGTCCCGTACACGATGCCGCTCGATGGTCCCGGCGGGGCGATGACGATGAACGGATCGGGCACGCGCCTCTACGCGATGGCCCGCGGCACCGGGGTCCTCGACGTCCTCGACACCGAGCAGTACGTCATCGTCGGCCGGATCACGCTTCCGTTCGAGGCCGTCGGGCTCGCCGTCTCCCGAGACGAGCGAACGCTGTACGCGGTCGGCACCGGCGGGCTCGTGCGGGTCGATCTCGCGACGCGGACGGTCAGCGGCACCGTTCCGTATCTCGGCGCCGCGGTCGATGTCGCCCTCTCGCCCGACGGCGATCGCCTCTTTATCGCGCTCGGGGGCGTCGACCATGCGATCGCCGTGCTCGACGCCTCCGACCTGCGGACCGCCAACGTGATCGCGCTGCCGACGGCGCCCGCGCGCCTGCTCGTCGGGCTCGCCGAGCGCTAGGCCCTTCGGGGCCGCCGGACCCGCACGCGCTGTTCGGCCACGGGAGATCCGGTCGTCCCCGACCGCACGACCTGGCCCGCAGGGCGCGCCGCCGCGGCGAGCGTGGTCAACAGGGTGAGCGCCGCGATCGAGCCGAACGCGACGGCTCGCGTCAGGTCGCCCTGGCCCTGGAAGCGGAACCAGGGGGGATCGAGCACGAGCAGCTGCAGGGTCCAGTAAAGGAGCGCGACCGCGTTGGCGAGCGTCCAGTCGGTGCGACCGCGGGCGAACGGCAGGGTCACGGCGATCCCGATGAGGCCGACCGCCAGATGCCCGGCCCCTGAGACGAATTGCGTCTCCGTCTCGACCGGGATCGAGTCGTGGAAGCGCAGGAGGATCTCGACGGCGAGCACCGTGCTGCCGAGGCCGAAGTACAGGAAGATCAGGGCGAGGGTGCCCGCCGAGCGCGTGAACAGCCGGTGCAGCGCATCGATCCGCCAGGCCGCGAGGGCCAGGCCGAAGGCCATGACGACGACCGCGCTCGTCATGACCGTGCTCGAGCTGATGAACAGGAATGGGTTGTTCAGGACGTAGCCGAACATCCCTGCGAGCTCGCTGACCCCGGGCGTCGCGGACCGATACATCTGTGTTCCATGCAACGTGATGACCGTCGCGTCGTGGATTCGAAACGGTCTCAGCATGCGTGCCGGGGTCAGCGCGCCTGGGTGCGCGCTCCGGACGCGCGCACGCGGTCCGATCGCTCGCGCTGCGCCGGTGCCCCGCGCGGCGCGGGCTTCCGGTCGCCGTTCTCCGTACGCTCACGCGAATGCGGAGGCCCTCGGGCTGGCGACGGATGCTGTCGCTCTTCACGCTCGCCACCTTCGTCGAGGTGATCGCTTACGGCCAGCTTGCGGCGTTCACCCCTCTGCACCTGCCGCGGATCGGCGTCGCTCCCGGCGACGTCGTCCGCTGGGTCGGCCCGATCAACTCCGCGGCCAATGCCTTCGGTCTCCTGTTCCTGCCGTTCTGGGGCGTCCTCGCCGATCGCTTCGGGCGGAAGCCGCTCATCATCCGGTCCTTCGTCGCGACCGGCAGCGGCCTTGCGCTCGCTTCGGTGGCCCCGAACGTCTGGTTGTTCGCCTTCGCCCGCGGTCTGACCGCCCTGAATCTCGGGAACAGCGGCCTGATGATGACCACGCTGCACGAGAGCGCGCCCGCGGCGCGGCTGGGCTTCGCGTTCGGCGTCGTGAACGGCGCGGGCCCCCTCGGGGCCACCCTGGGGCCGCTGCTCGGCGGTCCTTTGGTCGACCGATTCGGCTTCGCTCCGGTCCTCGCGCTCGATGCCGCGCTGCTCGTTGCCGTCGTGCTGCTGCTCACGCTCGGCTACCGCGACGCGTTCGTGCCGTCGCCCCAACAGCCGGCCGTGTTGAGCTCCGCATTCGAAGGGCTGCGGCTCATCTGGCGCTCGCCACGACTGCGGACGCTCTTCCCGGCGCTGCTCCTCGTGTTCTCCGGTTGGATGCTGACCTTCATCTACCTACCGATCGTGGTGGCGACCATCCATGGCGGCGCGGATCTCGCGACGGCCGTCGGTATCGCGCTCGGAGCGAGCGGTCTGGTCACGCTGATCGCCTCACCGTCCATCGGCGCGCTCGCCGACCGGCTCGGGCACTGGCGCACGCTGTTCGTTTCGGCGGCGTTCGGCGGCGTGTTGTGGCTCTTGCCCTGGGCGATCCGCGACTACGGGCCGTTCGTCGCGGCGAACGCGATCGCGAGCGGCATCGGAAGCGGAATGTTCAGCCTGTCGTTCAACGTGCTCGCCGCGTCCGCGACCGACACGGCTCGCGCACGAGTGATGACCTTCGCCTATCTGCCGCTCAATCTCGGGTTCATCGTCGGGCCGGGGATCGGCGCGCTCATCGCGGCAGGCGACCCGTTCAGCATCTTTCCGGCGGCGTGCGGGCTGCAGCTCGCCGGCCTCGCCGCCCTCGCGTACGCCTCACGCAGGCCGCAGGCCTGACCGGCGCGTCCGCCGGCGGCCGGCGGTGCGGCCCGTCATCGACGGATGGCGTTGGTCGCGTGGATCAGCGGGATCCTGCTGCCATGGCCGCCGCTTCCGGCTCGGCTTCGGGTCGCATGAGCGCGCTCGCGAAGATGGCGCCGATGACGAGGTGGATGATGAGTCCGCCGGCGGCCTGCGCGGGCAGCGCGCCGATCAGGAC
>DASWCU010000116.1:0-21038 GCA_036389935.1 Candidatus Limnocylindria bacterium | reverse complement strand
CGCGAGGGCGCCTGTCGGATCTCGCGGGCTCGATGCCTCCGCGCAGCGGGAGGACTCGGACGCTCGACGAGCTGCGTTCCGAAGTGGCCGAAGATCTCCCCGAGCGTTTCCGGCCCGCGGCCATGCCGCGTCACGCGACGGAGTGAAGGCGGCGTGGGCCGACAGCAACGTCATCCTTCGCCATATGTCCGGAGAGCCTGCCGATCTCGCGGCCCGCGCTCACGCGGTCATGGACCAGGTCGAGGCAGGCCAGCTGCGCCTGCACATATCGACGGAGGTCATCTGTGAGTTGGTCTACGTGCTGGGGGGCAAGACGTATCGCTACACGCCTCGCGAGATCGCCCATCGGCTCACGGCGCTGCTCACCACACCTGGCGTCGAGCCGGTGGAGCCGGAGCTGTGTCTCGCCGCGCTCGACCGGATGGCCGAGCTGAACGTCCCCTTCGTCGACGCGCTGATCGCCGCACGCGCCCTGTCCGCCGGCGAGCCGGTCGCGACGTTCGACGAACGCGACTTCCCTCGCCTCGGCGCCGATCTGCTTCCGACCTGACGACGATCATCCCTGCGCGCCTGGCGGCCGGGGGTGGAGGTCGTGCGCGAACGCCACGACCGCCTCCGCGAGCTCGGTCGGGCGATCGAGCTGGACGTTGTGCCCCGCGTCGAGCTCGACCAGCCGCGCGTCGGGGATCGCGGCGACCATACGCGCCGCGGTCGCGCCGCTGAGGTAGATCGATCGCGCGCCGCGGACGACGAGCACCGGGACGCCGATCTCGGGAAGGCGCTCCCAGTAGCGGCCACGCCCGCCCGCGCTCTCGAGGATCCTGCCGAGCGCCGCCGCATCCGAGCGCCAGGCCAGGCCATCGGGCGTTTCGTGCAGGAGCCAGCGCAGCCGATGGGCATAGACCTCGTCGGTGTAGCCGGGCGAGGTCTCGCGCATGTACCGGTCCGCCGCCGTCGCGTCGGCGAAGAGCTCGGGCCGCGTGCGGGTGAGCCGGGACGACCGTTCGGCGCCCTCACGCTCGAGGGTCGGGCCGATGTCGATGACGACGAGGCGGCTGACCCGCTCGGGGTGCGCGAGCGTGAACGCGAGCGCGTGCCCGCCGCCCATCGAATGCCCGACCAGCACCACACGATCGAGCCGTTCGGCATCCAGGATCGCGCCGACGTCCGCGACGAAGTCGCTCGGCGCGTAGCCCGATCCGGGCCGCACGGAGTCGCCGTGACCGCGCGCGTCCGGAGCGAGGAGGCGCAGCCGTCCGGCGGTCGCGGCGGCGACGAAGTCCCAGGTGCGACCGGCTCCGCCGATGCCATGAAGGAGCAGCGCGTCCGGCGGCCCGCCGGGGTAGTCCCAGACGACGAGCTCGCCGGCGGGTCCGGCGACGACCCGACGCCGTGGATCGATCACGGTGACAGCCTCGCACACGCGCGCGCACGCCGCGCCGCTCGCGCCGCGCCCAGCGCGGGAACGAGACGTATCGTCCGCCCATGCGCCGGCTCGGCCGCCTCGCGCTCGCGATCGCGCTCGTCGTCGTGGCGGTGTACGTCGCGATCTCCTGGCGCTACGCGGACGATCTGACCCGCGTCTTCCGCGACCCGCTGAAACGCACACCCGCGTACGTCGCACCGGTCCACGAGGACGTGACCTTCCGTTCCCGCGACGGGCTACTGCTCAAGGGCTGGTGGTTCCCGGCGACGCGCGCGGACCGCGCGGTGGTCATGGTCCACGGCAAGGACCAGAACCGGATCGACAGCTCGTTCGATCCCGGCCGCATCGCCCACTTCCTCCTCGCCGACGGCTGGTCCGTGCTCGTCTTCGAGATGCGCGGCCACGGCGAGAGCGAGGGGCTGCGCTGGGGCCTCGGTGAGCACGAGCCGAACGACATCCTGAGCGCGATCGACCTCGCGGCGGCGAAGGCGCAGATCGATCGTCGACGCGTCGCGACGATCGGCGAGTCGATGGGCGCGGGCAGCGTGCTCATGACCGTCGGCCGCGATCCGTCGATCGGCCCGATCGTCGTCGATTCGGCGTACGAGTCCGCGAGGACGGTCATCGACGAGGTCGGCCCCGACTACTCCCACCTTCCCGCGTTCTTCACCCCGGGCATGGTCCTCATGGGCCGGCTCGTCTTCGACATCGACATCGGCGGGATCGTCCCCATCGACGTCGTCCGGACGCATCCGGAGCGCGCGTTCCTGTTCATCCAGTGCGAGAACGACCGCACCGTCGCCGCGCATCACGGCATCGATCTGCGTAGCGCGAGCGCGAACGCGCGAAGCGAGCTCTGGCTGGTGAAGGAGTGCGGCCACGTGCTCGCGTTCGCGACGCATCCGGACGAGTGGCGCGAGCATGTCCTCGGGTTCCTGCATCGCGAGATCGGCAATTAGGGCCGTAGACTTCGCGCGTTGATCGCCGACCTGCGCGCGCTCGGCGTGCACCGCGAGCTGCTGCGCGACTTCGCCTGGCGCGAGCTGCGGGCCCGCTACAAGGGCTCGATGCTCGGCTTCGGCTGGAACTTCGTCATCCCGCTGCTCCAGCTCGGCGTCTTCTGGATCCTCTTCGGCGTGATCTTCGGTCAGCGGCCCCAGACCGCGACCGGGCCGAAGGAGTATCCGATCTTCCTCTTCGTCGGGCTCATCCCCTGGTCGTTCTTCTCGACCTCGCTCAGCCAGGGCGCCGCGTCGATCGTGGCGAACGGCGCGATCGTCAAGAAGGTCCGGCTTCCGGTGCAGCTCCTTCCGGCGGCGAGCGTGCTCTCCGCGTTCGTGAGCTTCCTACTCAGCATGGTCGTCGTGCTCGCGGTCCTCGGGATATTCGGCCCGCGGCACTACGAGGCGCTCGTCTACCTCCCGCTGCTCGCGCTGATCGAGCTCGTCCTCGGTCTCGGCTTCGCCTACGTCCTCGCGGCCGCGAACGTGTTCTTTCGCGACGTCGAGCACATCCTCGGCGTGCTCCTCATGGCGTGGTATTTCCTCACTCCGGTGCTCTTCCCGGTCGCGCTCGTCGCAGACCGGCCGCGGGAGCAGCTCCTGCTGTATCTCAATCCGATGTCGGCGATCATCGTGTCCTACCAACGCGCGTCCCTCGACGGGCTGCCGCCGGAGTGGGATCGCCTCGCGTATTCGGCGCTCTTCGCCGTCGTCGTGTTCGTCGTCGGGTTCGCGTACTTCCGCCGCGCGAAGGACCGGTTCGAGGAGGCGCTCTGACCCGGACGGCCGTCGCATGAACGCGGAGCATGCCGAGCACGAAGCGCGCTATGGCGAGGGCGACGCCGAGGCATGGGACCGACCGATACGAGAGAGCGAGCTGTTCCTCCCTGACCGGAGGGACGTCTTCAACTTCATCGACGAGACGAAGGTCCGGTATCTCCGTCCGCTCCTGCCCGCGGATGGTGACGCGATCGAGATCGGCGCGGGCTCCGCCCGCCTGCTGATCCGGCTCGGGCGCGAGCGGCCGTACCGGCTCTTCGCGCTGGATTACGCGCCATACGCGATCCGCGCCGTGCGCGAGAACTACCGCCGTGCTGCCCGCGCCGGCCACGCGCTGTTCGGTGACGCGCGCGAGCTGCCGTTCCCTGACCGCTCGTTCGACCTCGTCCTCTCAGGTGGCCTGCTCGAGCACTTCCGCGATCCCGCAGCGGTGATCCGCGAGATGGCGAGGATCCTCCGTCCCGGTGGCCTCTTCTACGCGGACATCGTGCCGCGCCGCCCGTCGCTCTACCGGTGGGCGGAGCGCGGGCGCATGCGCCACGAGGAGCACCTCGCTGAAGGGATCTACGAGAGCGACCTGCCGAAGGGGGCGTGGGCCGGTCTCGTCCGGGACGCCGGTCTGCGTGGCGTGCGCATCGTGTCCGCCGGGGTGTACCCCCCGTACACGCTCCGTTCGCACGAGCGGCTCCTGTGGCGCTACCCGTCGGCGTTCCGCGCCCTCGACGCGACGCCGATCGCGGACCTCCTCGGCTTCTTCTACATGTGCACGGCGCGCAAATGAGCATCCGCACTGAACGGCCGGCTCGGGCGGCGAGCGTCGCAGTGCGCGCCGAGCACGTCTCGAAGACCTATCGCCTGCGGCGCGAACGGCGGCGGACGCTGAAGGAGACCGTGCTTCGCCAGTACGTGCCGGGTGATGACGTCCACGCGCTTCGGGATGTGAGCTTCGAGGTAGCCGGCGGCGAGGCCTTCGGCGTCATCGGCGCGAACGGCTCGGGCAAGTCGACGCTCCTGAAGCTCATCGCGGGGACCGCGAAGCCGACCGCCGGTACGCTGCACGTCGAAGGGCGCGTCTCGGCCCTACTCGAGATCGGCGCCGGCTTCCACCCCGATTTCAGCGGGCGCGAGAACGCCTATCTGAACGGATCGCTCCTCGGCCTGCCGCGTGCGCAGATGGATGCGCAGCTTCCGTCGATCGAGGCGTTCGCCGACATCGGCCGCTTCTTCGACGCTCCGGTGAAGACGTACTCGAGCGGCATGTACATGCGCCTCGGCTTCGCCGTCGCGGTGCACCTCGATCCGGACGTCCTCCTCGTGGACGAGGTCCTCGCGGTCGGCGACGAGTACTTCCAGCACCGTTGCTTCGCGAAGATCGAGGAATTCCGGCGCGCGAAGAAGACGATCGTGCTCGTCACGCACGACCTCGGCGCCGTCGCGCGACTGTGCGACCGAGCGCTGTGGCTCGACGATGGAGAAGTCCGCAGCATCGGGGCGACCCGCGACGTGGTGAACGCGTACCACCTCCAGGTCGGCGAGCGCGAGCAGCGCGAGCGCGCCGCGCGCGGCGAGATCGGCGCGCGCTGGGGCAGTAAGGAGGTCGAGATCACCTCGGCGCGGGTCCTCGGTCCGGACGGCCAGCCGCGCGGCGTCCTCGAGACGGGCCGCCCGGCGGCGATCGAGATCGGGTATCGGAACAACGGCGGTGTGCGCGACGCGGTCTTCGGCGTGTTCGTCTATCGCGACGACGGCACCGGGGTGTACGGCACGAACACGCTCATCGACTCCGTCGCAGTGCCCGATCGGGCGACCGGCGTCGCGCGCTTCCGGGTCGATGCGCTGCAGCTCCTGCCCGGTGCGTACGACGCGGACATCGGCATCATCGACCCGCAGGATCGCTACTACGACTACCACGAGAAGGGCATCTCGTTCCGGGTGATCGGGAGCAGCCGCGAGGTCGGCATCGCCCGGCTGGACCACCGCTGGGAGCTCGAATAGCCCGATACTTCGAGGCATGAGAGCGAGCGACGCCCGGCTCCGCCGGGAGGAGCAAGCACCGCCCGCCGGGGCGTGTCTCCCAGCGCAGCCGGGAGATTGAGCACCTGAGCGCACCCGCGTCCGACGGCTCGCCGATCGATCTCGCCGCGTTGCAGGCCGAGATCCGCGAGCGGGTGCGGCGGAAGCGCGCGGAAGGCATCTACGGGCCCGAGGTCGACGCGGCGCTGTCGGCGCCGTTGCCGGGTGGCGGCCCGATCCTCGCCGACGAGCTCGAGGACCCGCTCGCCGGTCTCGCCGCGGCGCTCGACGAGGACGTCGATTACGACCCGCGGAGCCACCGGCCGATCGTCGGTCGCGCCATCACGGCCGCGCGGCGGGCGGTGATCGGTCTCGTCCGCTGGTGGATCGTCGCGTTGTACGAGCGGCAGGAGCGGATCAACAAGCTGACCGGCGCGTCCATCGCCCGGCTTCAGGACGCGCCGTCCCCGGCCTTCGAGGCGCGTCTCGCGAAGCTCGAGCGCGCGTCGGCCGACCGGCGGCGCGACGAGGTCGCCGCGAACCTGCATTCGGTGTACTTCCAAGCCCGCTTCAGCGGCGACGAGGGCGTCATCCGGGCCCAGGCCGAGCGGTTCACCGACGTGTTCCGCGGACGCGAGCGGGTCTGCGATCTCGGCTGCGGCCGCGGGACGTTCCTCGCGCTCATGCGAGACGAAGGCATCGGCGCGTACGGCGTCGATCTCGACCCGCGGATGGTGGAGCACGTCCGCCGCGCCGGCCTCGAGGCCGTCGAGGCCGACGGGCTCGCGCACCTCAGATCCCTGAAGGAGGCGACCATCGACGGGCTCTTCGCGCGCCACGTCGCCGAGCACATCCTCCCGGGCGAGCTCGTGTCGGTGCTGCGCGAGTGCCGCCGCGTGCTGCGACCGCGCTCGCCGGTCGTCATGATCACGCCGGATCCCTCGACGCTCACGGTCGGCGCGCACACGTTCTGGCTCGACCCGGCGCATCGGCGGCCGATCCCGTCCGAGCTCTTCCGCTTCTATCTCGAGGTCGAGGGCTTCACCGACGTCTCCGTCCGCACCTTCGAGCCGAGCCCCGAGCGGCTCTCGGAGGACGTGCCGGATGGACCGGTCCGCGACAACTTCCGGCTCCTCGACCGAACGCTGTTCGGAGATCGCGACTACGCGGTGATCGGCCACACGCCCGGCTCGTGACCGCCGTGCACCAATTCCACCCCGTCCTCGCGCCGGGCGACGCGATGAGCAACCACGTCTTCGCGCTGCGCGAGCGGATCCGCGGATGGGGCCACCCGTCCGAGGCCTACGCGGTGGAGGTGAAGTCCGGCGTCGAGGCGGTGCCGTACCGGCGGCTGTTCCGGACCGCGCGGCCGGAGGACACGCTCATCCTCCACTTCTCGATCGGGAACGAGACCTTCACGCAGCTCGCGAAGGTCGACGCGCGGAAGATCCTCGTGTACCACAACGTCACGCCGCCGGAGTTCTTCGCCGGGATCAACGCGCACGCCGCGTCGTTCGCACGGCTCGGTCGGCGGCAGCTCGCGGAGCTCGTGCCGCACATCGGACTCGCCATCGGCGTCTCGGAATACAACCGCCGCGAGCTCGAGGCCGCCGGCTACGCGCACACCGCGACCATCCCGATCCTCATCGACTGGCGCAATTACGACGTCGAGCCCGACCCCGGGGTGCTGGCGGCGTGGGCCGACGGCCGGCCGAAGCTCCTGTTCGTCGGGCGGGTGTCGCCGAACAAGCGCCAGGACGAGCTGATCCGGCTCCTCGCGTACTACCGGCGTTGCATCGACGCCGACGCGCAGCTCCTCCTCGTGGGCTCGTTCCGCGACCAGCCGCAGTACCACCGTCGGCTCCGCGCGCTCGCGCGATCCCTGGACCTCGAGCGAGCGGTCACCTTCAGCGGCCCGGTGAGCCTCGCGCAGCTCGTCGCGTACTACCGCGTCGCCTCGGTCTTCCTGTCCCTCTCGGAGCACGAGGGCTTCGGCGTCCCGCTCCTCGAGGCCATGCGGTTCGACCTTCCGGTCGTGGCCCTCGACGCGGCCGCCGTGGGCGAGACGGTCGGCGCCGCGGGCGTGCTGCTCCGGTCACGGGATCTTGCGGCCGCCGCCGAGGCCTGCGCGCTCGTCATCGAGCGGCCGGAGCTCCGTGCCGGGCTCGTCGCCGCCGGCCGCGCGCGGCTGCTCGATTTCGACCCCGATGCGGTCGCGGAGCGCACCCGCGCCGCGCTGGGGCTCTGACGATGAGGTTGCGGACGGTCAATCAGTTCCATCCGACCATCGCCTATGGCGACGCGGTCGGGAACGACTGCTTCGAGCTCCAGCAGCTGCTCTGGACGCATGGCGCACGCAGCGAGCTCTTCGCGCAGGAGGCCAAGCCCGAGGTCCGTCCGTTCGTGCGGCCCCACCACGATCTCGCCGCCGAGCCCACCGACCGCGCGGCGCTCCTGGTCCACGTGTCGATGGGGAATGAGTCGCTCGACGAGATCGCCGAGCTCGAGGTCGCGAAGGCGGTCGTCTACCACAACATCACGCCGGCCCACTACTTCGCCGGGATCTCGGAGCACAACCGGCACTACGCCGAGCTCGGACGCGAGCAGCTTCGCCGGCTCGCGCCGCGGTGCGAGCTCGGCATCGCTGATTCCGAGTTCAACCGGCGCGAGCTCGCCGAGCTCGGCTACGCCCCGACGGCGGTCGTGCCGATCCTCGTGGACTGGTCCGCGTACGAGGTCGAGCCGGATCCCGAGGTGCTCGCTTCGCTCGACGGCGAGCGGACGTCGATCATCGTCATGGGGCAGCTGCTGCCGCAGAAGGCGATCCACGACGTCATCGCCGCCTTCGCCGTCTATCGCGAGGGCGATCGCTCGGCACGGCTCTTCCTCGTCGGCTCCGACGCGATGTCGGGCGACTACGGCCGGCGGTTGCGCGACGACGTCGCGCGGCTCGGCCTCGAGGACAGCGTCGTCTTCGCCGGCAAGGTACCGATGAGCGCATGGGTGGCGTACTACCGCGGCGCGTCGGTCCTGCTCACGCTCTCGGACCACGAGGGGTTCTGGGTCCCCGGCCTCGAGGCGATGCGCTTCGAGACACCGATCGTCGCGCACGCCGCCGGCGCGATCCCCGACACCGTCGGCGACGCGGCGTTCCTGCTCGAGGACAAATCACCGCGCCGCGTGGCCGCCGCGCTCGAGCGCGTCGTCCGGGATGCGCAGTACCGGCGCGCGCTCGTCCGGCGCGGCCACGACCGGCTCGAGGCGTTCTCGCGCGAGGCCGTGGGCGGCCATCTCCGCGAGGCGTTCGCGCTCGCCGGCTGGGAGCTGGGCGCGCCGCGCAAGCGGACGCTCGCGGTCGTGTCGAGCGATCAGCGCTGCGGGATCCACGACTACGCGGGCGCGCTCGCGGACGGATTGCGTGCGAACGGACACGACGTCACCTTCGTCGGGGTCCGTCACCTCGACAACGCGGACCTCGCGCGCAAGATGCGCTACATCGCGGACGGGACCGACGCCGCGATCGTCGAGCACGAGGCCGGCATCTTCCGCGACGTGCCGTTCGCCCTCGCGCTCCTCCGCCTCTGGTGGCGCGGCATCCCGACCGTGCTGTCGCTCCACGAGCTCGAGCCCGAGAAGTTCCATCACTACCGGATGCTCTCGGCGGCCCTGCACTACCGGCCGCGCTATCGATACGGCCTCGAGGTCGTCCGCGCGCCGTACATCGCCGCGCGCCTCGCGGGCTGGTTCCTGCGCTACCGGGCCGTGCTCGGGGTCATGGGCCGCCTGCCCAGGCGGATCATCACCCACTCCGACCGATCCCACTACTGGGTCGGGCTCCTCACGAACGATCACGAGAAGGTCGATCAGGTTCCGCTGTGCCTCATGCCGCTCGAGGACGCGACGCCGCCCCGCGACGACGAGGACAAGAAGAGACTGCGCGAACGGCTCGGTCTCCCACTGGATCGGTTCATCTTCATCTCGCCCGGCTTCTTCTTCCCGCGCAAGCGCTTCATCGACGTGATCCGCGCGCTTCCTGCCGAGGCGATGCTCGTCCTCTCGGGCACCGCGTCCGCCCGCGAGCCCGAGTACTTCGAGCGCGTCACGTCCTTCATCCGCGAACGGGGAACGACGAACGTCGTCGTGAACACGGATTTCGCGACGATGGGCAGCTACGTCGCCGCATCCGATTGCGTCGTCCTCTTCTACGAGGACATCTTCCAGAGCGCCGTGGCCACTCAGGCGGTGTGGGCGGGCGTGCCGGCGATCTACTCCGACATCCCCGGCTTCCGCCTCTACCGCGACGCCGGTCTCAGCGCGGCGGACACCGGCGAGCTCGCCGCGGCGATGCGCGAGATCCAGAGGCCCGAGGTCCACGCGCGCCTCCGCGCGCAGGTCGGCGTACTGCGGCGGATGCTCGCGCCCGAGCGCCTCGCGGCCCGCTACCTCGTCGGCATCGAGTGAACGTCCTGATCGTCGTGCAGCGCTACGGCGACGAGGTCGTCGGCGGATCCGAGAGCCACGCGCGGACGGTCGCGACGCGGCTCGCCCGCACCCATCGGGTCGAGGTCGCGACGACGACCGCGCTCGACTTCTGGACCTGGGCGCCCCATTACGCCGCGGGCACGACCGAGGTGAACGGGGTCACGGTGCATCGCTTCCCGGTCCAGACGGGCCGGCGCCCCGACTTCAAGGCGTTCGAGCAGCGCGTTCTCTTCGCCGACCACACGCTGGCCGACGAGCTCGCCTGGCCCGGCGTCCAGGGACCGAACGTCCCCGAGCTCTACGACTTCCTCCACGACCGCGGCCGGCGCTACGACGCGCTCCTCTTCTACACGTACATCTACGCGCCGACCGCACTCGGCCTGCCGATCGTGCCCGAGCGGGCGGCCCTCGTGCCGACGGCCCACGACGAGCGGCCGCTCGAGCTCGCGCCCTATGGCGCGCTGTTCCATCTCCCGCGCGCGATCGGCTACCTCACGCCCGAGGAGCGCTCGCTGGTGCATCGTCGCTTCCGCAACGAAGAGGTCCCCGACGTGGTGCTCGGGGTCGCGCTCGACCCGCCGGCGCCCGGCGATGCCGCGGCGTTCCGCGCTCGGCAGCGCATCGCCGGCCGGCTCGTCGTCTATCTCGGGCAGGTCACCGAGGGCAAGGGCTGCGACGAGCTCCTCTCCGGGTGGGCGGCGTACCGCGCGTCAGGAGGCGACGGCACGCTCGTCCTCGCGGGGACGATCGGGATGGATCTCTCGGCCCGGCCGGACGTGCTCGCGCTCGGTCGGGTGAGCGACGCCGAGAAAGCCGATCTCCTCGCGGCGGCGGACGTCCTCGTCCAGCCATCGCACCTCGAGAGCCTCGGCATCACCCTGCTCGAGGCCTGGCAGGTCGCGACCCCGGTCCTGGTGCCGCGCTGGAACGCGGTCACGGCCGGCCAGGTGGGACGGTCGGGTGGCGGTCGGACGTATGCGTCGCTCGCCGACTTCCCGCGCGAGCTCGCCGCGCTGCTCGACGGCGAGGGCCGCTCCCGGGGTGAGGCGGGCCGCCGATGGGTCGAGCGGGAGTGCGGGCCCGACGCGTTCGACGCGCGGCTCGCCGCGCTCCTGGATCTGGTCGTCGCCGGTGCGTAGCCGGGTCCTCACCGTCGTGCAGCGCTATGGGGATGGCGTCGCCGGCGGGGCCGAGGCCCACGCGCGACAGCTCGTCGGCCGCCTCCGCGAGCACTTCGAGATGGAGATCGTCACGACGACCGCGAAGGATTACTGGACCTGGCGGAACGAATTCACGGCCGGCGACGACCGCGTGGACGGCGTCGTCGTGCACCGCTTCCCGGTCCTCCGCCAGCGGGCGCGCGACTTCCGCCGCTACGAACGGGCGGCGTTCTCGGCCTCGCACTCGCTCGCCGACGAACGCGCGTTCGTCGAGGCGCAGGGCCCGTACGCCCCCGATCTGCTCGAGCACGTCTTCGCCCACGGCCGCGAGTTCGACGTCGTCCTGTTCTTCACCTACATCTACTACCCGACCGTCTTCGGCCTGCCGCTCGTGCCCGAACGCGCGGTCCTCGTGCCGACCGCGCACGACGAGCCCGCGATCACCCTCGCCGCCTACCGTCCGGTGTTCCACGGTGCCCGCGCGCTCGCGTTCAACACGGTCGAGGAGCGCGACATGGTGCACCGGCGGTTCGGCAACCGCCGGATCCCGCACGAGGTCGTCGGCGTCGGCGTCGACGTACCCGCCGCCCCGTCAGGGGCGCGGTTCCGCGAGACGTTCGGGATCGACGGGCCGTTCTTCCTCTACGTCGGCCGGATCGTCGAGTCGAAAGGCTGCGTCGAGCTGTTCGACCACTGGGCCCGCTTCGCCGCGGCGCATCCGGCGCGCGCCACGCTCGTGCTCGTCGGCCATCAGGAGATGCCGATCCCCTCCCGTCCGGACGTGCGCCACGTCGGCGAACTCGACGACGGGGCGAAGTTCGACGCGTTCGCGGCCTGCGCCGCGTACGTCCATCCGAGCCGGCTGGAGTCGCTCTCGCTCACGACGCTCGAGGCCTGGGCCCTCGGCCGGCCGACCGTGTGCTCCGCGCGCTCGCCGGTCCTCGCGAGCATGACCCGCCGCGCCGGCGCCGGGCTCGCCTATGCCTCGGCCGGCGAATTCAGCGAGATCCTCGAGCTGCTGCTCGAGCGGCCGCGCACCGCGGAGCGGCTCGGTGCGAGCGGTACGGCATTCATCGAGGCCACGTACACGTGGCCCGCGGTCGTCGAGAAGTACCGCGACCTGTTCGCCGAGGTGATGTTCCGGAATCGGGCCTGAGGTGCCGCTCAAGCGAAAGGATCGCGGACGCGGATCCCTTCGAACTTACGGAAGTCCCGGTCATGGGTCCACACCGTCGCAACGCCGTTCTCACGCATGAGTGCGACGAGGTGGGCGTCGGGAACGAGGTTTCCCCTCACGACGGTGGCCGACGTCGTCTCCTTGTACAGCCGCCAGAAATCCTCGGTCTCACCGGGCGTGCGAACGTGAGGAAGCTCCAGAAGCTGCGCGACGTTCGCCATCGCCGCCTCGACCGAGAGCGGTCGCGGGAAGATGGCCGAATGCGTCGACATTCGTAGGTAGCCCGTGAGCACCGGCCAGAACAGGTAGACGAGCTCTGTCCCATGAGCGAGGCGGTCGAGCAGATCGAGAGCTTTGGCGTGGAAACCGCTGGAATCGTCGGACGCGTAGACCAGGACATTGACATCGACCGTCGCGCTCACCGGCCGTCCAGGGCCTCGTGGACCGCCTCCTTGTCCTCCAGATCGACCCTCGCCGGCCCCATCCGCGCCGTGCGCCAATGGAACGGGACGGACCGCGGCGTTCGACCCTCCGCGAGCGTCGGACCGAGCATCTCGGAGATGAGGTTCCCGATGCTCGTCCCCTCGTCACGCGCGCGGCGCTTGAGCGCCCGGAGGACGGAGGGGTCCAGATTCAGCGTCGTCCGCGGCATGATGCGTGATGCTTGCTTATCAAGCATCAGATGTCAAGCGAGAGTCGTTCGATCCCGCCTGGCGCGCTCCACGCGTCAGACCGTCGGCGCGAGCGCGTCCGAGCCGATCTCGCTCACTGAGCGGTACCCGGAGAGGGCCATGGCCAGCTCGAAGTCAGCCGCGAGATGCCGCAGCAGCTCGAGGACCCCGGCGCTCCCCGCGAGCGCGAGTGCGTACACGTAGGGCCGGCCCACGCACACCGCGTGCGCCCCGAGCGCGATGGCCTTCAACACGTCGGCGCCGACGCGGATGCCGCCGTCCATCAGCACGGGCACCCGCCCGCCCACCGCCTCGACCACGCCGGGCAGCGCGTCGAGCGCGGCGATCGCGCCGTCGACCTGCCGCCCGCCGTGGTTGGAGACGATCAGGCCGTCGATGCCATGGTCGAGCGCCCGCACGGCGTCGTCGGGATGGAGGATCCCCTTCAGCAGGATCGGCAGCTTCGTCCGATCACGAAGGAACGCGAGGTCGCTCCACTCGAGCGACTGCCGAGAATAGGTCGCGATGAAGTGCTGCACCGCGGCGAGCGGCGCTTTCGAGCGCACGTTCGTCCAGAATCCGCCGGGATGCGCGCGGGTGAGCTCGGCGAACACGCGGAGCGAATGCAGGTTCACCCGGCGTGCCGGCGCCGGTCCGGTGGCGCCAAGGCCGGCCATGAAGACGGGATCGCTCACGTATTGCGCGATGCCCTTGCCGCGCAGGAAGGGCAGGTACGCGAGATCGAGGTCGCGGATGCGCCAGCCGAGGAGCTTCGTGTCCAGCGTGACGACGATGGCCTCGCACCCGCACGCCTCCGCCCGCTCGACGAGGCTTTCGACGAGCGCGTCGTTCTTGCTCCAGTACAGCTGGAACCAGCGAGGCGCCGCTCCCATTTCGCGCGCGCACTCCTCCATCGGGATCGACGCCTGGTTCGAGAAGATGAACGGCAGCCCGGCCGCCGCGGCCGCGCGCGCCACGGCGAGGTCGGCCTCGGGGTGGGCGAGCTCGAGGACGCCGATCGGCGCGAGCAGCAGCGGCGCCGGGATCGTCCGCCCGAAGAGCGTGATCGCCATGTCCCGCGTGGAGACGTCGCGCAGGACCCGCGGGACGATGTGGCGCCGCTCGAACGCCTCGCGGTTCGCGCGCATCGTGCTCTCGCCGCCCGCGCCTCCGGCGACGTACGCGTAGGCCTCGCGCGACAGCTTGCGCCGCGCGCGCTCCTCGAGGGCCCATGGGTCGACCGGGATGCGTGGTTTCCGCCCGGCGACGCCGTCGAGGTAGATCTCCGTCTGCCGGACGACCGGCGTATCCGTGCCCGGCACCTCAGTCTCCCGGCTTACGTCGTCACCACAGGACGCGGGCGGCGTAGCCTGCCAGGCCCCGATCGGCGCTGACGATGCTCAGGCCCTCGGTGAGCGCCTGCGCGACCAGCAGACGATCGAACGGGTCGCGGTGCAGCGGCGGCAGCGACGCGACCCGAAGGGCGTGATGCACCTGCACCGGCAAGACATCGAAGGCGTTCCGCTCCAGCTGTTCGGGGATGTATCGTTCGGCGTCCTTCGGGAGCGTGACCCGACCGAGCGCCGCCTTCACGACGATCTCCCAGGCACTCACGGCGCTGAAGAAGACGTCGTTCCTCCCGTCTGCGATGAGCCGCCGCGCTCGTGGGGAGAGCTCTTGACCGTCGGTGACCCACCACAGGAAGGCATTCGTGTCCAAGAGGAGCCTCACTCGAAGTGTCTCCCGAGCTGCCTCGGCAGCGGCGCGTCGAAGTCTCGTCTCACGACGATCTTTCCGCGCGCCGTGCCCGGGACCCGCCGCGCGAGTCGTGGTCGCAGGGGCACGAGCTTTGCCACGGGACGGCCCGCCTTCGCGACGACGATCTCCTCCCCCCGAGCGACTCGTGCGATGAGGCGCGAGAGGTGCGTCTTTGCCTCATGGATGTTCACCGGCCCCATGCCGCTACAGTAGACTAAGAACCGGACTAAGGCGAGTCGCAGTTCAGGGCGTTGCACGATCTGTTGCGTCGAATGTGATCGGTCGAGCGCGCCCCACGTAGGCGGTATGTGGGTATTCGCTTCAAGGCTACACGCGCCCCTCGTCGCGAAGCCGCCCCACGATCTGCTGCGCCGAGTGCGATCGATTGAGCGTGTAGAAGTGGATGCCGGGCGCGCCGCCGGCCAGGAGCGCGCGGCACTCGTCGACGGCCCACTCGATGCCGACGTCGATCACGGCGGCTTCGTCGTCGCGGACATGTTCCAACCGGTCGTGCAGCGCGACCGGAATGTGCGCCCCGCACATCGTCGTGAAGCGCACGAGCTGGGCGACGTTCGTGACCGGCATGATGCCCGGCACGATCGGCTGCCTGATGCCGGCGGCCCGCGCGCGCTCGACGAACCCGAAGTAGTCGGCCGGCTCGAAGAAGAGCTGCGTGATGAGGATCTCGACGCCCGCCTCGACCTTCCGCTTCAGGTTGCGCAGATCGGTCTCGGGGTCCGGCGCCTCGAGGTGCGTCTCGGGGTAGGCCGCGCCCGCGAGGCAGACATCCCAGCGTGAGCGGATGAACGCCGCGAGCTCCGAGCCATGCGCGAACCCGCCCTCCACCGGCGTGAAGCGCGCCTGGCCGCGGGGCGGGTCGCCACGCAGCGCGAGGATGTTCTCGATCCCGTTGCCGACGAACGCGTCGACGATCTCTGCGAGGTCCGCCGCCGTGTGACCGACGCAGGTCAAATGGGCCATCGCCTCGAGCCCGATCTCGCGCTTCACCCGGGTCACGATGTCGCGGGTGAGCACGCGCGTCGTGCCGCCCGCGCCGTACGTGACCGAGACGTACGTCGGCCGGAGCGGCGCGAGATCCGCGATCGTGTCGTACAGGCGGCGCTCGGCCTCAGGCGTCCTCGGCGGGAAGAACTCGAACGAGACGGTGGGAGGCGCGCCCGGACCGAAGGCTTCGACGATGCGCACGGGCTATCCGCGCTGCTCGCGCTCGTCTCGGAGCGCGCTGAGGTTCTCGACCTCGATGAGGTCTTTGCGTCGACCGGCAGCCCGTACCATCCGGATCAGGTCATCCAGGGACGCGACCGAGACGACGATGCCGTCGAGGTCGTACTCCTCCGCGTTCGGGCGCAGTCGCGCGTAGGAGAAGCCCCCCGTCGCCTCTCCGATTGCAGTCGAGGTCACCGAAGCGCGTCGTCAGCGTGAAGTTTCAGGCCGTTCCGCATTGCGGGCGCGTCGAGCGCGATCGGGAGACCGGGCTCCACCCCGCGCGGGTGGGCCGCGAGCGCGGCGGCGACGCGCTCGAGGTTCGTCGGCGAGCGGTCATATGTGATAACGATGTGCTCGGTGAGGGTGGTCGACCCGTGCAACGCCGCCGCGACGCCCCCGATGATGAGGAACCGCACCTCTGTGCCGCAGCAGGATGCGCAGGATCGGAAGCGGCCCCAGCCGCTCGCGTGCCCCGATCCGCGAGTCGCTCAGTGAACCCGACGTGCCGAGCGCAGCCGGCGAAGCGTCTCAGCACCGGCGGCGGCGTGCTCCAGCCGCTCGCGCGGGGACCGGCGCAACGCCGCTCGGTACTGCGTGCGGTCGACGCCATGGCCGGCGCGTGGCACGAGGTCGAGCTCTTCTCCGCAGGCGCGAAGCAGGCGGTCGAGCGTGCGATGGCGCGGGTCCTGGTGGCCGCTTTCGATCGCAGCGACCATCGACTGCGGCATCCCCGCGCGCGCTCCAAGCGCCCGCTGACTCAGCCCGGCGCGGGCGCGTGCGGTCTTCAGCAGGCGGGCGGCATCCATGCGATATGTAATATCATATCGCCCAGTCGACCTCCATGGATGACTGGATGACGAACGCCCCGCCGATGGCGGGGCGTTCGCGGCGATGGGGATGGACTCGGCTCGGTCAGTGCTTGGGAGTGCCCGTCGGCTTCCCTCCCGGGTGGCCGCCGGGGTTGTTTCCACCCGCATTCGAACCGGAGTGGTCATTCGAGCTCCCGTGCTCGGAGGTGGCCGGGCCCGCGGCGGTCTGCGCGGCTGCGACGGCCGCATCCATGTCCGCGATCGCCTTGTCGACGATCGCCTGGATCGCGCCGTCGAGCGTGGTGCGCTGGGCCACGGTGACCCGGCCCTCCTGCTCCGGCTTGCCCGCCGACTCCGGCTCGTCGGCGTCAGGCGTCGTGGTCGTGCACGTCGTATCGGGCGGAGTCCCGGTGGTCTCGTTGTGTCCGTTGCGGCCGAGGGTGAGGGCGCCGACGTCGTCGAGCGCCTTCGTCAGGATGCCCTTGAGCTGATCGTCGGCGGTCTTGATCGCGCCGTTGTCGGCGTCTTTGCCTCGGAGATCGGTCAGCTTCTTGTGGTCCGTCTGGAACGACGCGCGGAGCAGCTTGTCCGCGGCGTTGCGCTGCGCGACCACGGCCGGTTGGCCGCAGTGCCCGGTGGCCTCGTCCGCGTCGGGGCTCGCCTCGACGCCGAGGTTCTGCGCCACGGTCTGGGCGACCTGGGACACGGTGTCCTGGACCTCGGGCGAGGTGACCCCGACGGTCAGCGTCGCCGCGCCGAGCACGACGGCCGCCGCGACGGTCGCGCCCTTGGTCGCCGAGAGAAGCGAGAACAGGTTGAGCATGCATCCCTCCTCAGGTGTCACCCGAGCTAACGGGCGCTCGGCGTACCGCATTAGGAGGACCGAGGGGTCCTAGCCCAACTGCCGCTGGCCGTGGCCAGAACACGTGTCCGAACGGCACACATCGATCGCGGAGAACCGATCGACCCGCCGCGTGCGTAGTGCGTCGGTACGGTGAGACCGCTGCTGCTGGCGCTCGCGCTCGCTCTGGCCGGGCTGCCGTTCGGCTCCGGCGCCGCGTCGGCGCACCCGCTCGGCAATTTCACGGTGAACCGGCTCTCCCACGTCGCCGTCGCCGCCGACGCGATCCGCGTCCGATACGTCCTTGATCTCGCGGAGATCCCAACGCTCCAGGAGCGGCAGGCCGGACGGATCGACGGGATCGCCGAGCGGCTCGCCGCCGAGCTGACCCTCCGTCTCGACGGGCAGCCGGTCCCGCTCGCGCTGCGCGCGGCCGCCGTCGATCAGCTTCCCGGGCAGGCCGGGCTCGGCACGCTGCGAGTCACCCTCGACCTCACCACGACGGTCGCGCCCGCTGACGGCGCGAGGCTCGAGTACCGCGACGCGACCTACGCCGGACGGATCGGCTGGCACGCCGTGCTCGTCAGCGGCGTCGTCCGCGATGCCAGCGTCGGGGCCGGCGATCCCACCGACGAGCTGCGCAGCTATCCGGCGGATCCGAGCGTGGCGCCGCCGGACATCAGCGCCGCGACCGCGACGGTCGACCTGACCGCCGGGGCATCCGGTGGCGCCGATCGAAGCGCCGCCTCGACCGCGCGGTTCGGGCTCGATGCGGGCGTCGATGCTCTCACCGCGTTCCTGCGCTCGGGCCGCGTGGAGCTCGGAGCGCTCCTCGCGGCGCTCGTCGTCGCGACCGTGCTCGGCGGGCTCCACGCCCTCGGGCCCGGACACGGCAAGGCGATGGTGGCCGCCTACCTCGTCGGCGCCCGCGGCACTGCCGCCCAGGCCCTGATCCTCGGCGGCACGGTCACGCTGACGCACACGATCGGCGTGTACGTGCTCGGCGCGTTCACCCTCGTCGCCGCGCAGTACGTCCTGCCGGAGCGGCTCTACCCCGTTCTCGGGGTGCTCTCAGGCGTTCTCGTCGTCGCGATCGGGCTCGGCCTGCTCCGCGCGCGCTGGCGTGCCGCACGCATCGACGCCGCGCGCGAAGCCGCGCAGCACGTCGGGCCGCATGTCCATGGCGACGGGCCCGACCAGCACCGCCACGACGCGCCGGTCGGCCCTCGTGGTCTGCTCGCGCTCGGCGTGTCGGGCGGCCTCCTGCCGTGCCCGACCGCGCTCGTCGTGCTGCTCGCGGCCGTTTCGTTCCACAACGTCGCGCTCGGAATGCTGCTGGTCGCCGCGTTCAGCGTCGGACTCGCCGCCGTCCTCACCGCGTGCGGGCTCGCGGTCGTGTGGGGCGGGCGCCTCATCGCGCGCAACGCGGCGCTCGCTCGCGCGCGCGGCTCGGTCGTCGCGCGAATGCTCCCGGCGCTCTCCGCCGCCGCGATCACCGTCGCCGGGGCGATCATCGCGATCACCGCCGCACGGGGCTTCGCGTAGCGGCGCCTAGCATGAGCGCCGTGAGATCGATCACGTGAGAAGCGGCCCCGGGCGCGGCGAGTGGGGGAATATCGACTGGTCGCGCGTGGACCTCCCCGGGATCGGCCGGCGTGGGCCGCGACGCCCGCGCAGCCGGTTCGGCACGATCGTCGGGGTCGTCCTCGTGGCCCTGTTCGTCGTCCCGCTCCTGCTCAGCCCGATCGTCGGCTTCCTCACCGACCTGCTGTGGTTCCGGAGCCTCGGCCTGGAGGACGTCTACCTCCGCCGGTACACGGCCGGCTTCTGGGCGTTCATCGTCTTCCTCCTCGCCTTCTTCGTGATCGCGGTGCCGAACCTGTACTTCGCGCTCCGGCCGCAGATGCCGCGGCTCGTCGTGGAGTCGAACGCGCCGCGCCGGTCCGGGGCGCTCGCGACGACCCTCCGGCTCATGCCGCTGCTCCTCATCCCGTCGTTCTTCTTCGGTATCGCGGGCGGCGACGAGTGGGACACCCTCCTCCGCTGGCTGAACGCGGTGCCGTTCGGCACGACGGATCCGGTCTTCGGCCGCGATGTCGGCTTCTATTTCTTCGACCTGCCGGTGCTGCAGTTCGTTCGCGGCTGGCTCCTCGCCGCGATCGTCCTGATCGCGCTCGGGGTCATCACGCTGTACGTCATCCGCGGCGTCATCGGTGTGGCGACCGCGCCGCTCGCCCGGGCGGACATCGCCGTCTCGGCGCGGACCGCGCTCGCGCTGGCGCGTCCCGCGCGCGCGCACCTGTCGATCCTCGGCGCGATCTTCCTCGCGCTCATCGCCGCGGGCTACGTGCTCGACCAGGCCACGCTGCTGTTCCGCGACGAGGGCGTGCTGACCGGCGCCGGCTTCACCAGCATCACGGCGCGACTGCCGGCGCTGCAGATCCTCACGGTCATCGTCGCCCTCGCGGCGCTCGCCTCGCTCGCGAACGCGTTCTTCCGGACGCTGTGGATCCTCGGCGCCGCGCTCGGCCTGTGGCTCGTCGCGGCCGTCCTCATCGGCGGCGTGTACCCGTCCCTGGTCGAGACGCTCGCTGTCCGCCCGGATCAGCTGAACAAGGAGCGGCCGTACATCGACCGCAACATCAAGGCGACCCGGGAGGCGTACTCGCTCACGAAGGTCGAGGAGTCGCAGGTGGACATCGCCGACGATCCCGATCCCGCCGAGGTCCGCCGCCAGCTCGGCGACACCACCGCCGTCCGGCTCTGGGACTACCGGCCGCTGCTCGCGGCCTACCAGCAGCTCCAGGCCCTCCGTCAGTACTACGCGTTCAACGACGTCGACGTCGACCGCTACGTCATCGACGGCAACGAGACCCCGGTCATGCTCTCGGCCCGCGAGCTCGCGACGAGCCAGCTGCCGCAGGCGGCGCAGACCTGGGTGAACCGCCACCTCTACTACACGCATGGATTCGGCGCGGTCATGACCCCGGTCGGCGGCGTCGGCGTCGAGGGCCGGCCGAAGCTCGTGCTGCAGGACATCCCGCCGGTCGGCCAGCCGAAGGTCGACGAGCCGCGGATCTACTACGGCGAGCTCACGCGCGATTACGTGGTCGTGGGCACGAGCCAGGACGAGTTCGACTACGCGCAGGAGCAGCACGACGCGACGACGCGCTTCAGCGGCGGCGGCGGCATAGCGGTCTCCGGCCTCTGGGACCGCATCCTGTTCGCGATCCGCTTCGGTGACCTCAACGTGCTCATCTCGCAGCAGCTGAAGGGTGACAGCCGTGTCCTGTTCCACCGCCAGATCGGCGAGCGCGAATCCCTCATCGCACCGTTCCTCAGCTACGACCCCGATCCGTACCTCGTCATCGTCGACGGCAAGCTCTACTGGATCAACGACGCGTACACGACCGGCACGCGCTACCCGTACAGCGAGCGGTACGGCGCCGGCGGGCGGACGTCGAAGCTGGACCTGCCCGATCTCAACTACATCCGGAACAGCGTGAAGGTCGTGACCGACGCGTACGACGGATCGGTCACCTACTACGTCGTCGATGAGCAGGACCCGGTCCTCCGCACGCTCCGCAACATCTACCCGAAGCTCTTCACCCCGATCTCGAAGATGCCGACGAGCCTGCAGGCCCACCTGCGCTATCCCGAGCAGCTCTTCAACGTCCAGGCCCAGATCCACGC
>DASWCU010000115.1:0-47913 GCA_036389935.1 Candidatus Limnocylindria bacterium | reverse complement strand
CCTACTTCGTCTCGCTCGAAGGCGCACCCGATGGGCTGGCATGGGATGTGGGGGCATACGCGGGGAATCTCAGGGGCCAGCGGCCAGGTGTGATCGTCAATGGACCAACGACGGTTGACTTTGACCTTACGCCGGACGGTCAATGAGTTTCTGGTACGTCATCGTCTCGGATTTCAGGAGCGCGCGCAGGGTGTCGCGGAACAGGAAGTCGTTGTGCCGGTTGTTGTACCGGAACTCGAACTCGTCGAGGTACGAGTCCATGTGCTTGACGCTCAGGTGGTGGTACGAGCCGACGATGCTGCGCTTGAACAGGCTCCACGCGGACTCGATGCTGTTGGTATGCACGTCGCCACGGACCCACTCGTAGGCTCGGTGATTGACCTGCTCGTGGGTCGTGTTCTCGTCGGTCAGGCTGCCGTAGGAGGGCGAGGAGTCGGTGTACAGGTGCGGGGTCTTGTCGTCCACGTGGTCGCGGATGAACTGGCGCAGGGTGCCCATGTTCGTCCCGCGCCGCTCGACCCGCAGGCGGATGTTGCCGCCCCGCTCGACCGCGCCGAGCACGGTGGTCTTGGAGTCGCGGCGGTGATCCCAGCCCCGCTTGCCGCGCTTGGAGTAGCGCGGCTTGCCGCCAATGTAGGTCTCATCGACTTCGACGCTGCCGGTGAGCGGCTTCGCTTCCGCCGCCTCGCTCATCGCCTGACGGATGCGGTGGGTGAGGAACCAGGCGGTCTTGTATGTCACGCCGGTCATCCGGCGAATCTGATTGGCGCTGATGCCTTTCTTGGACTCGGCCAGCAGGAACACCGTGACGAACCACTTCCAGAGCGGCAGCTTCGAATCCTGCAACACCGTGCCGACACGGACGCTGAACTGGTGGCCGCATGAGCCACGGTTGCACTCGCGGACCCGCCGCGTGGCGAGCCACGTCGCGCCGACATGGTTGCACTTGGGGCACACGACGCCTCCGGGCCAGCGCAGCGCCTCTAGGTACTGGCGGCAGCGATCCTCGCTCCCGAACCGCTCGACGAGGCGCGGAAAGTCCATCTCGCGCGGGCGCGCTCGACTGGATCGGTTGCCGCTCACAGGAGGTTTCCCTTGTCGCCTAGGAAGAAGCGCAAGCTGCCCGAGGAACTGACCACGACCGAGGCGATCAACGAACTGTTCCACCCGCGCATGGTCGACGCCCTCCAGGAGGCCGTAGCTGACGAGAAAGACGAGGAAATCAGCACCGATGACGACACTAGCGAGTGAGCGCCCCTGTGTCAAGTGTACAACCCCTGTTGTCCACAATCGCCGACTCGTACTTCACCCGTTACCGCTACCCGGATTGGCTGCGGACCCACTCGCTCCTGGTCGGACGGCTCGCGGCACGCCTCGCGCGAGCGCGTGCCGAGCGCGACGGTCGGTGCGATCCCCGCGTCGTGGAGCTGGGCGGCTACCTGCACGACATCGGAAAGAGCCCGCTGCTGTCCGGAGACGAGCGCGGCCACCATGTCCTCGGCCCGTTGGTCCTCCAGGCCGAAGGGCTGGGCGAGCTCGCCGAGCTGTCGCGCCGCCATCCGGTGTATGCCCCGCTCGATCCATCGACGGCGCCCCGCACCGTCGACGAGAAGATCGTCTACTACGCCGACCGGCGTGCGGGTCTCTCGGTCATGGGTCTGGAGGAGCGCATGGCCGAGCAGGACCTGCGGCATCCCGGATTCGAACCGCTCCGGGCCGCGGAGCTCGCGGCCGCGCGCCAGGTCGAGACCGAGCTCTTCGCCGGCCTCGCCTTCGGGCCGGGGGATCTGGCATGAACGTCGACCCGGCCCGGCTGGAGCGGCGCATCGCCGAGCTTGCGGCGATCGGCGGATCGGGCACGGCGGTCAGCCGGCTCGGGCTGAGCGCCGAGGAGCAGCGGGCGCGCGACCTCGTCGCCGGCTGGCTCGCCGCTCGCGGCGCGCGCGTCCGGCGCGATCCCGCCGCCAACCTGTACGCGCGCTTCGGCGACGATCACACACCCTGCGTGCTCGTCGGGTCGCACCTCGATTCGGTCCCGGAGGGCGGCCGCTTCGACGGCGCGCTCGGCGTGCTGTGCGCGGTCGAGGCGGTCGAGGCGCTGCTGGACTATGGCGCTCGCTTCCGGCGCCCCGTCGAGGTGGTCGGATGGGCCGATGAGGAGGGCGCTCGGTTCGGCATCGGCCTCTACGGCTCGAGCGCCGCGTTCGGCCGGCTCCCTGACCGCGCCGGCGAACGTCGCGATCGCGACGGCGTGACGATCGCCGACGCCCTGCGCGCGCTCGGCGAGAGCGGCGACCCGGCCGGCGCCGTTCGCGATCCGCGAGAGGTCGCGGCGTACCTCGAGCTTCACATCGAGCAGGGCCCCCGCCTCGCCGAACGCGGCGCGGCACTCGGCGTCGTGAGCGAGATCGTCGGCATCCTCCATGCGCGCGTGACCGTGCACGGCCGCCAGGATCACGCTGGAGCCACCGTCATGACCGCGCGCGAGGACGCACTCGCCGCCGCGGCCGAGATGGTGGTCGCGGTGGAGGCCGCCGCGCTCGGTCGGCCTGACGCGGTCGGTACGGTCGGCGAGATCGCCGTCCGGCCAGGCGCGAAGAACGTCATCCCCGGTGAGTGCACGTTCTCGCTGGATCTGCGCGCACGCACGGACGAGGTGCTGGAGGCGCTCGCGCGCGACGTCCGTGCGTCGATCCGGCGGATCGGCGACGCTCGCGCGGTCCGCTCGTCGATCGACGTCCTCTCCCACGTGGCCGCCGCGCCGCTCGATGAAGGGCTGCGCGACCTCTTCCAGCGCGCCGCTGCCTCCGTCGGCGTCGAGGCAGCGGTCCTGTTCTCCGGCGCGGGCCACGATGCCGAGAGCTGTCAGCTCGCCGGCGTTCGCTCCGGCATGCTCTTCGTCCGCTCGACCGGCGGAAGCCACACCCCGCGCGAGCACGCGACCGTCGAGGACGCGGTGCTCGGGGCCCAAGCCCTCGCGTTCGCGCTCCGGGAGCTCGCGGCGACGCCCTCCGCCTGAGCGTTATCATCTATCCCGCCAGTTGACGTGAACTGGCGGACCGAGTCGCATTTTGGGGGCATCGATGGCCGTCGCCCAGGGCGGATTCCGGATCGGCGAGCTCGCCGCGCGCGTCGGGATGACCGAACGCACGATCCGCTATTACGAAGAGCTCGGGCTGCTGGAATCGGTGAAGCGGCTCGACGGCGGGACGCGCGTGTACACCGACGACGACGTACGCCGCCTGAGGTTCATCCGCAAGCTGAAGGTGCTCGGCCTCAGCCTGCAGGAAATGATCGAGCTCGAGCATCTCTATCGCCGGCAGCGGAGCAATCGCAATGTCCTGCCGCGCCTCATCCAGCTGCTCGATGCGCATCTGGCCACGACGGTCGACCGGATCAACGAGCTCGGCGCCCTGCGCGACGAGATCCGCAGCTATCGCGAGCACGTCGCACAGCGGCTCATCGAAGGGGGGATCTGAGATGACCGAGCGAACCGTCATCCTCGGCGCGGCGCGCACGCCCGTCGGCGCGTTCCTGGGCGGGCTCGCCTCCCTGCGCGCGCCCGAGCTCGGGGCCGTGGCGATCCGGTGCGCACTCGAACGGAGCGGCGTCGCACCCGGGGCGATCGACGAGGTGTACATGGGCACGGTCGTCCAGGCGGGCGTGCGCCAGGCGCCCGCGCGCCAGGCCGCGCTCGGCGCGGGGCTGCCGCAGAGCGTCCCGTGCACGACCGTGAACAAGATGTGCGGCTCGGGACTGAAGTCCGTGATGCTCGCGGCCTCGCAGATCGCGGCGGGCGAGGCGCGCTGTGTCGTCGCCGGTGGGATGGAGAGCATGTCGAACGCGCCGTATCTGCTCCGCGGCCTCCGTCAGGGTCTGGCGCTCGGCGAGCACAGCATGGAGGACGCGAACCTGACGGACGGGCTCCTCGACGCCTACGGGCACGGGCACATGGGCCTCGGCGGCGAGGCGGCGGCAGAGCGTTGCTCGCTGACGCGCGAGGACCAGGATCGCTTCGCCCTGCGCTCGTACGAGAAGGCGCTGGCCGCGCAGCGGAGCGGCGCGTTCGACGATGAGATCGTTCCCGTCGAGGTAAAGGGCCGCAAGGGTCAGGTGTCGATCGTCGCGCGCGATGAAACACCGCGCGAGACGACGCCCGAGGGCCTGGCCGCGCTGCGACCGGTATTCAAGGAGAACGGCACGATCACCGCCGGCAACGCCTCGAAGGTCAACGACGGCGCGGCCGCGCTGGTCGTAGCGGGCGCGGGCCGGGCCGACGAGCTCGGGGCCCGGGTGCTGGCCCGCCTCGTCGCCCAAGCGCAGTTCGCCCGCGAGCCGGAGCTCTTCCTCCTCGCTCCGTCCGGCGCGATCAAGAAGTGCCTCGACAAGGCCGGGTGGTCGGTGGGCGACGTCGATCTGTTCGAGGTCAACGAGGCGTTCTCGGGCATCGAAGGCGTCCGGCGCGAGCTGGGCATTCCCGAGGACCGCTTCAACGTGAACGGCGGCGCCGTCGCGCTCGGACACCCGATCGGCGCGTCCGGCGCGCGCCTCCTGGTGACCCTCCTCTACGCGCTTCGGGCGCGGGGCAGGTCGAAGGGGGTCGTGTCGCTGTGCCTGGGAGGCGGCGAGGCGGTCGCCGTCGCGATCGAAGCGGTGTGAATCAGGTCGGCGTCGTCGGCGCGGGGACGATGGGCTCGGGGATCGCGCAGGTCTGCGCGACGGCGGGCCTGCAGGTCGTCGTCGTCGATGTCGGGCTCGATCAGCTGAAGCGCGGGCAGGCGACGGTCGCGGAGTCGCTCGCGCGGCTCGAGGCGAAGGGTCGGCTGCCGCGGCCGGCGGCTGAGATCGCGGGCCGCATCCGTACGTCGACCGAGCTCGGCGATCTGGCCCGGGTCGGCTTCGTCATCGAGGCGGCCTTCGAGGACGTCGCGGTGAAGACCGAGCTCTTCCGCAAGCTGGACCAGGCCTGTCAGGACTCGGCCATCCTCGCGTCCAACACCTCGTCGATCTCGATCACGCGCCTCGCCGCCGCGACGAAGCGGCCCGATCGCGTCGTCGGGATGCACTTCATGAACCCGGTCCCGGTGATGGGCATCGTCGAGATCATCCGCGGCCTCCAGACGAGCGACGCCACCATCGACGCCACCCGCTCGCTCACCGAGCGTCTCGGGAAGACCGCCGTCGAGTCGCGCGACGCGCCGGGATTCATCGCCAACCGGGTGCTCATGCCGATGATCAACGAGGCGATCTTCGCGCTGAGCGAACGGATCGGGACGGCCGAGGGGATCGACACGATGATGCGCGGGCTGAACTTCCCCATGGGCCCGCTCGCGCTCGCCGACCTCATCGGCCTCGACGTCTGCCTCGCGGTCCTCGAGGTCATGCAGCGCGACCTCGGCGATCCGAAGTACCGTCCCGCCCCGCTCCTCCGCCAGTACGTCCAAGCGGGCTGGCTGGGCCGCAAGACCGGACGCGGATTCCATCGCTATGACTGACGACGTCCGGATGGACTACGTGTTCACGTTCACGGATCGCCGGGATGAGGTCACCCGCTTCTACCGCGACATCGTGGGCCTCTCGGCGGCCGAAAGCGACGATTCGGACTGGTTCCGCGCGGGCGCCTCCAGCTTCGTCGTCCACGAGCGCGAGGACCGGGAGACGGCCCCGGAGGTCGCGAGCGGCTCGGGCTTCGTCGTCTGGTTCCGGGTCGGCGACGTGCGCGCCGCATACGACCGCGCGCGTGCCGCCGGCCGCGTCGTCGGCGAGCTTCATGACGCGAAGCCGTATCCCTATTTCTTCGCCCGCGACCCGGACGGGCGCTTCGTCGGCGTGGGCAGCATCGAGCGCGATGGCCGTCGCTGATCCCACGGAGGCCCGGTTCGACCTGTCGCTCACGGCCGAGCAGGAGCTCGTCCAGCGGACCGCGCGCGAGTTCGCGACCGACCAGCTGCTTCCGATCGCGGCGGAGATCGACGAGCGCGGCGCCGTGCCGAAGAAGATCCTCGCCGAGCTCGCGGCGCTGGGGTTCATGGGCGTGTGCGTGCCGGAGGCCCTCGGCGGCGCCGCGGCGGGCGAGGTCGCGTATGTCCTGGCCAGCGAGGAGATCAACCGGGCCTGCGCATCGACCGGCGTGATCATGAGCGCGCACAACTCGCTCGCCTGCGATCCGCTCCTGCGGTACGGCACCCCGCAACAGCACGAGCGGTGGCTCCGCGCGCTCGCGCAGGGCGAGAAGCTCGGCTGCTTCGCGCTGAGCGAGCCCGCGTCCGGCTCCGACGCCGCCGCGATGCGCACGAGCGCGCGGCGTGACGGGGACAGCTGGGTGCTGAACGGGACGAAGAACTTCATCACGAACGGCGTGAGCGCCGACGTCGTGATCGTGTTCGCCCAGACCGATCCCGCGCTGCGGCACAAGGGGATCACCGCGTTCGTCGTCGACAAGCCCGCGGCCGGGCTGACCGTGGGGAAGATCGAGCGCAAGCTCGGGATCAAAGGCTCCGATACGGCCCAGCTGGTATTCGCCGACTGCCGGGTCGGCGACGACGCGCGGCTCGGCGCGGTCGGCGAGGGGTTCACGATCGCCCTCAGGACGCTGGATGGCGGGCGCGTCGGCATCGCGGCGCAGGCGGTCGGCATCGCGCGTGCGTGCCTCGAGGACGCGCTGGCGTACGCGAGGCAGCGCGAGACGTTCGGCAAGCCGATCGTCGAGCACCAGGCGATCCAGTGGATGCTCGCCGACATGGCGACGGAGATCGATGCCGCGCGGCTGCTCACCTGGCGCGCGGCGACGATGCGGGAGCGGCGCGAGCCGCACACCGCCGAGGCCGCGATGGCCAAGCTCTTCGCCTCGGACGTCGCGATGAAGGCGGCACGCGACTGCGTGCAGATCTTCGGCGGCTACGGGTATCTGAAGGACTTCCCCGCGGAGCGCCACTATCGCGATGCCAAGATCACCGAGATCTACGAGGGCACGAGCGAGATCATGAAGCTCGTCATCGCCGAGGACATGCTGGAATGACCCCGTGACCCCGCCGACGCAGGGCCTCTGGGCATTCGTCCTCCTCGCCGTCGCCGCCCTCGGATTCGGCGCGTTCTTTTACCGCGCCTGGAAGCTGTACCGCTACCTGCGGCTCGGCTGGAACGAGGACCGGACCGACCGCCTCGGACGGCGGATCCGCGACGAGCTCGTCGTCTACCTGGGCCAGCGGAAGCTGCTGAAGCGTCCCTACTACATCCGCGGCGCCGCGCACGCGTTCATCTTCTGGGGCTTCATCGTGATCACGATCGGCACGCTCGACCTGCTCCTCAACGGGATCCTCGGCTGGCGGGTGCCGGGAACGGAGAGCGCGTTCTTCGTCTGGTCGGTCGATGTCTTCGCGGTCCTCGTGCTCACCTCGATCGCGCTCGCCGCGATCCGGCGCGCGTTCTTCAAGCCACCACGGATGCACATCGCGCTCGACGGCTACATCATCCTCACGCTCATCGGCGTGCTCATGGTCTCGTTGCTCGTCTTCGAGAGCGCGGGCATCGCGGCCGAGCTCGTCGCCCGCGGCCAGGCGGCGCCGCCGCTCGCGACGCTCGTCGCGCCGCTCGTTCGGGGCTCGTCGGCGGGCGCCGTCTTCGCCGGCGCGTGGTGGGTCCACGTCGCCACCGTGCTCGCGTTCGCCGCGTACCTCCCGCAGTCGAAGCACCTGCACATCGTCACGACCCTGCCGAACGTGTTCTTCCGGTCGCAGCGGCCGCGCGGTGCGCTCCGGCTGGTCGAGGGCATCGAGGATCGCGAGACCTTCGGGGCCGCGACCCTGCGCGACCTCTCGTGGAAGCAGCACCTCGACGGTTACACCTGCACCGAGTGCGGCCGGTGTTCCGACAACTGCCCGGCGCTCGCGACCGGAAAGCCGCTCGATCCGCAGAAGATCGTGCTGGACCTGCGCGACCTCCTCCTGCGCGAGGGGGATCAGCTCCTGCGCGACCATGCCGCGGCGGGCACGCCGCCGGCGCATCAGCTCGCCACGAAGCCCGACGAGCTGTGGGCCTGCACGACGTGCGCGGCCTGCGTCGAGCAATGCCCGGTCACGATCGAGCACATCGACAAGATCGTCGACATGCGCCGCTACCTCACGATGCAGGAGGCCGCGGCACCGCCGGAGGCGCAGCGATCGCTCACGAACATCGAGCGGGCCGGGAATCCGTGGGGCGAGGCGGCCGCCGACCGCGGGCGCTGGGCGGAGGGGCTGGACGTGCCGACGATCGCCGAGAAGCCCGATGCCGAGTACCTCTACTTCGTCGGCTGCGCGGCGTCGTTCGATCGGCGCAACCAGCGTGTCGCGAAGGCGCTCGCGCGGATCCTCGGAGCAGCCGGCGTCTCGTTCGCGATCCTCGGCCCGGAGGAGACCTGCAACGGCGACCCGGCCCGCCGGATCGGCAACGAGTACCTCTGGCAGCTGCAGGCGCAGCAGAACATCGAGACCTTCGGCCGCTACGGTGTGCGCAAGGTGATCGCCTCGTGCCCGCACTGCTTCAACACGATCGCCAACGAGTACCCGCAGCTCGGCGGGCGCTACGAGGTCGTGCACGCCCTCCAGCTCGTCGAGCAGCTCATCTCGACCGGCAAGCTGAAGCTCGGGCGGGCCCCCGACGCCGGGACCCGCGCGGAGACGGTCGCCTACCACGATCCCTGCTACCTCGGCCGGCACAACGGCGTGTACGACCAGCCGCGCGCGCTGCTCGACGCGCTGCCGGGCGTCGCCCGGATGGAGATCGAGCCGCATCACCGCGAGCGCGGATTCTGCTGTGGCGCGGGGGGTGGGCGAATGTGGATGGAGGAGAAGATCGGGCAACGCGTGAACCACCGCCGGGTCGACCAGATCCTGGCGGCAGGCCAGGCGCGCGGCGATCAGCCCGCGAAGGTCGCGTCGGGTTGCCCGTTCTGCCTGATCATGCTCGACGAGGGGGTGGGCGCGAAGGGGATCCAGGAGCAGCTGGCTCCGGTCGACGTCCTCGAGCTCGTCGCCGCGCGGCTGACCGATGGACGCACGACGACGGGAGCGCACTGAGCCGATGAAGATCCTGGTCTGCCTGAAGCAGGTCCCCGACTCGACGACCCGGGTGAAGGTCGCGCCCGACGGAAGGTCGGTGGTGACCGACGGCGTCACGTGGTCGATCTCGCCGTACGACGAGTACGCCATCGAGCTCGCGCTCGAGCACAAGGATGGGCATCCGGACACCGTGGTGAGCGTCGTCACCGTCGGCGGGCCGCGGGCGAAGGACGCCCTGCGCCAGGCGCTCGCGATGGGTTGCGACGACGCGACCCTGGTGAGCGGGGAGGGCGTCGACTCGGCCGGCGCGCTCGGCATCGCGCGGGCGCTCAAGGGGGTGGTCGAGGACGCCGGCCCGGACCTCGTCCTCTGCGGGAAGCAGGCGTCAGACGACGACCAGGGCTTCGTCGGTCCCGCGCTCGCGGAGGTGCTCGGCTGGCCCCACGTGAGCGTCGTGACGAAGTTCGCTCCGGCAAACGGCGGCACCGAGATCTGGAAGGAGGTCGAAGGCGGCCACGAGATCTGGAGGGCGAGCGGCCGGGCGTTGCTCACCGTGCAGAAGAGCGAGAAGGAGCCGCGGTATCCCTCCCTGCCGGGGATCATGAAGGCGAAGAAGAAGGAGATCCCCGAGCGCGCCGCCGCGATCGGCGACGATCCGACCCGCGTCGAGGTGCTCGCGATGGAGCTGCCCCCCGCGCGGGGTGGCGGGAAGATCCTCAAGGACGGCGACGCGCGCGCGATCGCCGGCGAGCTCGCGGCCCTCCTGCGCGACGAGGCGAAGGTCCTGTGAGCGTGAGCGAGGCGCGGCTCCGCCGCGACGAGCGAACCCCACCAGCCCTGAGCGCGTCTGCTGGCCGAAGGCCAGAGACGGAGCGATCCCTGTGAAGATCTGGGTCCTCGCCGAACGCAAGGACGGCACCGTGCGCCGCGTGTCGCGCGAGCTCGCGGCGAAAGCGGCATCGCTCGGGGACGTCACGGTGCTCGAGGTGAGCGGGGAGCGGGTCCCATCGATCGCCGCCGCCGCCGCGCTCGCCGAGCGCGCGACGGCCGAGCGTCCCGATCTCGTGCTCGTGGGCGCGACGCCGTCGGGCCGCGACGTGGCCGCGCGGCTCGCCGCGAAGCTTGGTCGCCCGTACCTGTCGGAGTGCACCGACGTCCGGGTCGCGGACGGCGCACTCGAAGCCGACCGTGGCATGTATGCGGGCAAGGTCCGGGCGAAGGTCAAGGCCGCGCTGCCCGCGATCTGCAGCGTCCGCCCGAACGCGTTCCCGTTACCGGCCGACGTGGCGGAGCCGCAGCCGACCGGGGTGACCGCGGCGGAGGCCGAGGGTCTCGCCTTCGCACGCTTCGAGCCCACCGCCGCGGCGAGTGGGCGGGTTCCGCTCAGTGAGGCGCGGATCATCGTGTCGGGCGGGCGGGGGCTGAAGGGGCCCGAGAACTGGAAGATGGTCGAGGACCTGGCCGACACGCTCGGAGCCGCCCTCGGCGCGTCGCGCGCCGTGACCGACGCCGGATGGCGCCCGAACGAGGAGCAGGTCGGCCAGACCGGCAAGACGGTGACGCCCGACCTCTACGTCGCGCTCGGCATCTCCGGAGCGATCCAGCACCTCGCCGGGATGACCTCGAGCCGGGTCATCGTCGCCGTGAACAAGGATCCCGATGCCGACATCTTCAAGGTGTGCGACTACGGCGTCGTCGGCGACGTGTTCGAGTTCGTGCCGGCCTTCACCGAAGCGGTGAAGAAGGTAAAGGCAGGGGCATGAGCGAGACGCAGCTTCGCTGCGGCGAGCGAATTCGTTCAGCCCTGAGCGGGTCTGCGGCCGCAGGCCGCAGATCGAGCAAGGCGGGCGCATGAGGCGATCGTGATGTTCCCCTTCGCCGGACCCGAGGAGCGCGAGCTCGCCGCCGCGGTGGCCGGCTACGCCCGCGGCCTCTCCGGCCGGATCGGCGCGGCCGAGGACGCGGGCGGCATTCCCGCCGACGTGATCCGCTCGCTCGGCGAGCTCGGGGTGCTCGGGATGACCGTTCCGGAGGTCGACGGCGGCCTCGGGGCCGGAACCGTCGCGTTCGCGCTCGTGCTCGAGGAGCTGGCGGCGACCTGGCCGTCGCTGGCCGTCGGCGTCTCCGTGAACGGGGGCATCGTCGCCGGGTCCATCTGCCGGCTCGGCACCGAGGCGCAACGCGCGACCTTCCTGCCGCGGCTCATGGACGGCCGTGGTCTCGCGGCGTTCTGCCTCACCGAGCCGGGTTCCGGGTCGGACGCGGCCTCGCTTCGCGCGACGGCGCGGCGGGACGGCCGCAGCTGGATCATCGACGGGCGCAAGCAATTCGTCACCAACGCGCGCTATGCGCCGTTCTTCATCGTCCTCGCGCGTGTCGGCGCGCCGGAGGATGCCCGTCCACATGCCGGCATCACGGCCTTCCTCGTCCCGAAGGACGCTCCCGGGATCACCGTCGGCCGGAGCGAGCGCAAGCTCGGCCTGCACGCTTCGGACACGAGTGCGGTCGCCTTCGACGGCGTCCGCCTGGAGGGTGAGTGCGTGCTCGGCGCGGTCGGGCGCGGATTCGGAGAGGTCGCGATGGCCGGGCTCGACTCCGGACGCATCGGCATCGCCGCCCAGGCCGTCGGCATCGCGCGCGGCGCGCTCGCGCTCGCGACGGCGTACGCGACCGAGCGACGCCAGTTCGGCGCTCCGATCGCGTCGTTCGAAGCGATCCGATTCGCGCTCGCCCGCGTCCGTACCGAGCTCGACGCCGCGCGGCTCCTGACCCTGCGCGCCGCGTGGCTCAAAGATCGCGGCGCGCCACACGGGCGCGAGGCGGCCGAGGCGAAGCTCTACGCGAGCGAGGCCGCGAACCGCGCCGCGCACGCCTGCCTGCAGGTCTTCGGCGGCTACGGCTACATGCGCGCGTACGAGGTCGAGCGCTACGCCCGGGACGCGCGCGCGACGACCCTGTACGAGGGCACGAGCGAGATCCAGCGCATCGTCATCGCGCGCTCGCTCGTGGAGCGCGCGGCGTGAAGAAGGTCGACCCCGCACCGGTGGCGAGCGAGGGCATCTCGCCGGCCAAACGGCGCTGGCTCGAGCGCTACGCCGCTGGGATCGAGCGCCACCCCGAGCGCAAGCGCCGCTTCAGCACGCTCTCCGACGAGACCGTCGAGCCGCTCTACACGGCCGACGACCTCGGGGACTTCGATGCCGAGCGCGACCTCGGCCTGCCCGGTGCCTTCCCCTACACCCGCGGCGTCCATCCATCGATGTATCGGGGACGGCTCTGGACGATGCGTCAGTTCGCCGGCTTCGGCTCGGCCGAGGACACCAACGCCCGCTTCCACTACCTCCTGGCGCACGGCGTCACCGGTCTGTCGACCGCCTTCGACATGCCCACGCTCATGGGCCGCGACTGCGACGATCCGCTCTCCCGCGGTGAGGTCGGGCGCGAAGGCGTCGCGGTCAGCTCGCTCGCCGACATGCGCATCCTGTTCGATCGGATCCCGCTCGACCAGGTCACCACGTCGATGACGATCAACGGTCCGGCCTCGATCGTGTGGGCGATGTACCTCGCCGCGGCCGAGGAGCGTGGCATCCCGCTCGCGGCGCTCGGCGGGACCATCCAGAACGACTGCCTCAAGGAATACATCGCGCAGCGCGAATGGATCGTGCCGGTGAAGCCGGCCATGGATCTGGTCATCGACAGCATCCGCTATGGGGCGCGCGAGGTGCCGCGCTGGAACACCGTGTCGGTCTCGGGCTACCACATCCGCGAGGCCGGCTCCACGGCGCTGCAGGAGCTGGCCTTCACGCTCCTCGATGGGCTCGAGTACGTGCGCTGGGGCGTGGACGCCGGGCTCGACGTCAACGATTTCGCGCCGCATCTCAGCTTCTTCTTCGATGTCCACAACGACTTCTTCGAGGAGGTCGCGAAGTTCCGCGCCGCGCGGCGGATCTGGGCGCGCGAGATCGAGCGCCGCTACCGGCCGACGAACAAGCGCGCGCTGCTGATGCGCACCCACGCCCAAACGGCCGGGGTGTCGCTCACCGCGCAGCAGCCCTACAACAACGTCGTGCGCGTCGCCCTCCAGGCGCTCGCGGCGGTCCTCGGGGGCACCCAGTCGCTGCACACGAATTCGCTCGATGAGACCTACGCGCTTCCGACCGAGGAGGCCGTCACCCTCGCGCTCCGCACCCAGCAGGTCATCGCCCACGAGACGGGCGCGGCCGAGACGATCGACCCGCTCGCCGGCTCGTACTACCTCGAGCACCTCACCGATCGCATGGAGCGCGGTTTCGAGCGCTACCGCGACGAGATCGAGGCGATGGGCGGCATGGTCGCCGCGGTCGAGCGCGGCTATCCGCAGCGGGAGATCGTCGAGTCGGCGTTCCACTTCCAGCAGCAGGTCGAAGAGGGCGAGAAGGTGATCGTCGGGATCAACAGGTACGCCGAGCCGGGCGAGCCGAAGGTGCCGACGCTCGCGATCGACCCCGACGTCGAGCGCCGCCAGATCGAGCGCATCCGCGACGTGCGCGCCTCGCGCGACGCCGGCCGGTGGCGCGGGTCGATCGACCGTCTGCGCGAGGCGGCCCGCTCTCGCGCGCCGCTCATGCCGGCCTTCCTCGAGTGCGCCCGGGCGTGCGCGACCGTCGGCGAGCAGGTCACGGTGCTGAAGGAGGTCTATGGCGAGTACCACGACCCCGGCTACTTCTGAGCCCGGCGCCTCCGCCGACGGGATCGCGACCCGAGCGGAGCTCGAGCGCCGCGTGAGCGAGGCCTGGATCCCGTTCCGGCTCGCCGTCACGTCGCTGGGGATGGGCGTGCTCGAGCGGCCGACCTCCACCGGATGGACGTACAGGGAGCTGATCGCCCATGCGGCGGCGTGGGAGGACCGCACCGCCGAGCGGCTCGCGACGTTCCGCGAGAGCGCCGCGACGACGTTCCCCGGTATCGAGGACGCCGACGAGTTCAACGCGGAGGTCGTTCGCCGGACGCGCGGACGCGATGCGCGCGCCGTGCTGGGCGATCTCGACGCGGCGCACGCGCGGCTGGCGGCGGAGCTCGCCCGGCTCGACGACCCGCGGATCCAGGCGAACGACCGGTGGGTCGTCGCGATCGTCGCGGGCAACACGTTCGGCCACTACGCGGAGCATCACGACGAGCTCTTCGCCGGCGTGCCGACGACGACCGCGGCGCTCATCGAGCGCGTGCACGAAGGGTGGCGACCGTTCCGCCGCGCGGTCCGCCAGCTCGGGCTGCTGCCGCTCGGGCGGACGACGCCCGCCGGCTGGACGTACAAGGCGCTGCTGTCGCACGTCGCGCACTGGATGGAGGCGGTACCGGCGGAGCTGCCGGAACGGCTCGCGGGCCGGCGGAGCGCCCCGTCCGACGTGGACGTGGAGAACGCGCGCGAGGCGGCCGCGGCGCCGTCGCGCTCGGCCGGGGACATCGTCGAGCGGCTCGACGCGGCGTACGCCGGCGTGCTGCGGGAGCTGGAGCGGCTGCCAGGCGATCGTGAGATCCCGTTCCTCGCCGTGCGTCTGGTCGCGGGCGAGACGTACGGCCACTTCGCGGAGCATCAGCCGGAGCTCGACGGCTCGATCGCGCGCGGCGGCGCCGCGGTCGTCGCACGCTTCGACGAGGTCTGGCGGCCGTTCCGCGCCGCCATCCGGCAACGTGGCCGTGCCGGGCTCGCTTCCCCGACCCCGGCCGGCTGGAGCTGCCACGACCTCGCGGCCCACGCCACCGGGTGGATGGAGCAGGCGGTCCGCGAGCTGCGCTCGGGCGAGTTCGCCTCGTGGACCGCCGAGACGATCCAAGCTTTCAACGATCGCTCCGTGCGCGCGCATCAGCTCGTCGGTCCGGAAGCGATGCTCGACGAGCTCGATTCGGCCCACCGTCGCCTGCGTTCGGCCGTGGTCGCGCTGACCGACGAGGAGCTCGCCGATCCGAAGCGCTTCGGCATGGTGGGCGCGTACACGTTCCTCCACTGGGAGCATCACTTCGCCGAGCTCGGGATCCCGACGTGAAGCGACCCATCCGCGTGGTGATGGCGAAGGCGGGCTTGGACGGTCACGACCGCGGCGTGAAGGTCGTCGCCCGGGCACTGCGCGACGCCGGCATGGAGGTGATCTACACCGGCGTGCACCAGACCCCCGAGCAGGTCGTCGAGACCGCGCTCCAGGAGGACGCCGATGCGATCGGCGTGTCGCTCCTCTCGGGAGCGCACAACTACATCTTCCCGCGGGTCGCGGAGCTCATGCGCGAGAAGGGGATGGACGACGTGCTCCTGTTCGGCGGCGGCATCATCCCGGAGGACGACATCCCCGGGCTGCAGGCGCACGGCGTCGAGCGGATCTTCCAGCCAGGTGCGTCGCTCGAGGCGATCACGGCATATGTCCGGGAGGCCGTGGCGAAGCGGCGCGGCCAGCCCGCATAAGAGGAGGTACGACGATGGCGAAGAAGGACGACCGGCCGATCGATGTGGGGCTCGCGAGCCTCCAGGCGAAGGACGAGGCGACCCTCGTGGAGTGGTGGGTCCAGCGCATGGGGCTCATCGCCGCGATCCCGAGCGAGATCGCGCGCGTGGGCGCGATGACCCCGCAGCTGCGCGAGCTCACGCGGGTCGACGACGCCGAGCGCGAGCGGCTCACCCGGGCGCGCCTCATCGCGTTCGCGAGGATGCCGGCGGACCAGCGGGACCGCATCGCCGCGGCGCGCAAGGAGGCGTGGAACGTCGATCGGGCGGTCCTCGAGAAGGACCAGGCGCTCGTCGACAAGCTGCTGCCCGGTCTGGACGCGAACGTGCGGTCCGCGTATCCGGCGCCCTGATGGACGAGCTCCGCGAGCTCGGCGAGGATGCCGCCGTGTCCTGGTGGGCGGAGCGCTTCGCGCGCATCGCGGCCCTCGAGGACGTCGAGGCGCGCGCCGACGCGATCCTCGCCGGGTGGCGCGCGGCCTCGGCCCTGGATCCCGAGGAGCGACGGCGGGTCACCCGGGCACGGATGCGGGCCGCGATGGCTCTCCCGGCCGCGGCCCGCGACGCGGTCTTCGCGGCCCGACGTGCGGCCGCCGCGCGCGAGCCGGAGCTCGCGGCGGACGACACTCGGCTGACCGACGAGCTCGCGCCGACGATCCCGGGCGCCGAGGCGTTCCGGCCGATGACGCGCTGAGTGGATCTCCGCTACCGGGACGAGCAGCTGCTCGCGCGGGACACGGTCCGCGAGTTCGTCCGAACGCGGATCATCCCGCATGCCAACGAGTGGAGCGAGCGGGCCACGTTCCCACTGGAGCTCCTCCCGGACCTCGCGGGGCTCGGCCTCACCGGGCTCGCGGTGCCGGCTCGGCTCGGCGGGGCGGGCCTTGACCTGCTCACCGTCGCGCTCATCGCCGAGGAGCTCGGGGCCGGCGACGGCTCGATCGCGCTGACGCTCGCGGCGCATAACTCGCTCTGCATCGGCCACCTCTTGATCGCCGCGTCCCCCGAGCAGCAGGACCGCTGGCTGCCGCCGCTGGCACGCGGCGAGTACCTCGGGGCGTGGGCCCTCACCGAGCCCGGCTCGGGCTCCGACGCGGTCGCCGCGGCGACGCGGGCGCGGCGCGACGGCGATGGCTGGATCATCAGCGGCCAGAAGCAATTCATCACGAACGGCTCGCTCGCGGGATTCATCGTCGTCATCGCCGCGACCGCCGAGCGGCGGCTCACCGCATTCGGCGTGCTGGCCGGTACCGGCGGGCTCGTGGCCGGGAGCGGCGAGCGGAAGATGGGCCTTCACGCGTCGGATACCGCGCAGCTGACGCTCGACGGCGTCCGCGTCCCGGACGCGGATCGGATCGGCGAGATCGGGGCCGCCTTCGCGGACGTGAAGCGGGTGCTCGATCGGGGCCGCGTTGGCATCGCCGCACTCGCGATCGGCCTCGGCCGCGCGGCGCTCGAGGCCGCGATCGCGTACGCGAAGGAGCGGCGCCAGTTCGGGCGGCCGATCGCGGAGTTCGAGATGGTGCAGTGGCGGCTCGTCCGCGCGCGCACCGAGCTCGATGCCGCCCGGCTGCTCGTGCATCGCGCCGCGACCCGCGCGGACCTCGGCCAGGCATTCACCAGCGCGGCGTCGATGGCGAAGCTCTACGCCAGCGAAGCCGCGACCCGAGCCGCGGACGCTTCCCTCCAGGTGCTCGGCGGCTACGGGTACCTCCGCGATCACCCGGTCGAGCGGATGCTCCGAGACGCTCGGCTCATGGAGATCGGCGAGGGGACAAGCGAGATCCAGCGCATCGTCATCGCCCGCTCGCTCGTCGCCGCCTCTTGATCACCGCGCCGGAGTCGCTGCTCGCGCGCGCGATGGACGGTGACAAGCGGAGCATCGCGCGGCTCCTGACGGTGGTCGAGAACGGCGAGCCGGGCGCGGCCGACGTGCTGCGCGCCCTGTACCCCAAGACCGGGCGCGCGCAGGTGCTCGGCATCACCGGGCCGCCGGGCGGCGGCAAGAGCACGCTCGTCGCCCGGCTCGCCGGCGTCTATCGCAAGACCCACGACCGCGTGGGCATCGTCGCCGTCGACCCGTCCAGTCCGTTCACCGGCGGCGCGATCCTCGGCGACCGCATCCGGATGCGCGAGCGGTTCCTCGACGAGGGCCTGTTCATCAGGAGCATGGCGAGCCGCGGCCACGCCGGCGGCCTCGCGCGCGCGACACTGAGCGTCGTCCACGTCCTCGACGCGCTCGGCGTATCGCTGATCATCGTCGAGACGGTCGGGGTGGGGCAGGAGGAGGTCGATGTCGTTCGCGTCGTCGACACCGTCTGCCTCGTGACGGTGCCGGGCCTCGGCGACGACATCCAGGCGATCAAGGCCGGCGTGCTCGAGATCGCCGACGTGCTCGTGGTGAACAAGGCCGACCGCCCGGGCGCGGACGAGACCGCGCGCGACCTCGGCCAGATGCTCACGCTCGGGAAGGGTCGCACCGACTGGAAGCCGCCGATCGTCCGCACGAGCGCGACCGACGGGACCGGCGTCGACGATCTCGTACGCGAGATCGCCGCCCACGACGCGTGGGCCCGCGACAGCGGCGAGCGAGCGCAGCGGCGCGCCGCGGCGGCGAGGGCCGAGGTCGAGGGCCTGCTTCGCGAAGCGCTCGTGCGCCGGCTCGAGGATCGTCTGGGCGACCGCGTCGACGACGCCCTCGCTCGCGTCGCGCGGCGCGAGCTCGATCCGTACACCGCGGTGGACGAGCTGCTCTCGCGGGAATGAGCGTCCGCGTCCGGATCCTGGGGAGCGGCGACGCGTTCGGCACCGGCGGCCGTATGCAGGCGTGCGTGCTCCTCGAGCGCGGCGAGACCGCGGCGCTGCTCGACTGCGGCGCCTCCTCCCTCATCGCCCTGAAGCGCTTCGGCGTCGACCCCGGCCGCGTCGCGGCCGTCGCGGTCAGCCATTTCCACGGCGACCACTTCGGCGGCCTTCCGTTCCTGCTCCTCGATCAGCGCTTCGCGCATCGGGCCGCGCCGCTCGTCGTCGCCGGGCCGCCGGGGATCGCCGCGCGCGTCCGGACCGCGTTCGACGCGTCCTACCCCGGCTCGGCGGAGACGATCCCGTTCCCGGTCGAGTACGTCGAGCTCGGCGAACGGCCCGGCGAGGTCGCGTGGCTGCGCGTCCGGGCGTTCGCGGCGGACCACACGCCCGGGACGGCGGCGCGCGTCCTGCGGATCGAGGTCGACGGCGTGATCGTCGCGTACTCCGGCGACACCGCCTGGACCGATGGGCTCGCGCGAGCCGCCGACGGCGCCGACCTGCTCATCTGCGAGGCGTTGTCGTTCGCGAAGCCGCTGCCGCATCACCTGAGCCACGCGACGCTCGCCGAGCACCGCGATGCGCTCCGGTGCGGCCGGATCGTGCTGACCCACGCCGGTCCCGAGATGCTCGCTCGGCGTGCCGAGTCGGCATTCGAGCTGGCCGACGATGGCTGGAGCATCGAGCTCGGGTGATCGAGCTCGCCGTGTTCCGCACCGGCGCGGTGAGGCTGCCGCGCGCGCAGTTCATGCCCTGGCTGGAGCCACCGGAACGCGACGAGGTCGTGGAGCAACCGGTCTGGTCCGCGCTGCTCCGCAGTCCCGACGGGCTGATCCTGTTCGACACCGGCCTCCATCCGGTCCACGTCGAGCGGCCGGATGCGACCTTCGGTCCGGGCAGCGCGCTCGTCGTGACGATGACCGCGGAGGATGCGATCGTGTCTCGGCTCGCCGCGCTCGGCGTGCGGCCCGACGAGATCACCGTCGTGGTGAACAGCCACCTGCACTTCGACCATGCCGGGAACAACCGGGCCTTCCCTCGCGCGACATTCGTCGTGCAGGCCGATCACCTCGCGTACGCGAAGGGCCGGCCGAACTTCCCCGGCGTGTACTGGGACGATCCGGCCCTGCGCTACGTGCCGGCATCCGGCGCGATGCGGGTCGCCGCGGGGGTCGAGCTCCTGCCGACCCCGGGCCACGCGCCGGGGCATCAGTCGCTCGTCGTCGACCTCGCCGAGACGGGCCGCGTGGTGCTCTGCGGCGACGCGGCGTTCACCCGCGCGAACCTCGAGCGCGGCGAGATCCCCGCGTCCGACCAGGCGGCGGCGCGCGAGTCGCTCGCGCGCATCCGGGCCGCGGTCCATGACGACCTCGATCGCGCGTTCACCTCGCACGACGCAGCGGCTTTCGCCCGATGGCGCGTCGCCCCCGCGGTCTACCGCTGACGTCGCCGATCAGCGGCGCGCGCGTCGTCGGCTCCGCATCGGGCGCTCAGAACGCCCGCCCGACCGTGAGGGCCTCGCGCAGCGGCGCCTCCATCGTCCGGTACTCCTCGTCCGGCTCGGTCCCGAGCGCGTCGAGCAGCTTGCTGTAGAAGGATCGCGCCGCGGCCGCGGCCGCGAGCACGCCGGACGCTCAGTCGGCGGGAGCGGTCTCGAACTGGATCTGGACGGTGACGTTCACATCGAGCTCGCTGACCGGCACCTGCGTCCCGGTCGGCGCCTTGACGAGCTGCGAGAAGGTCGTTCGGTCGACGGGCGCCTGCGGCGGCGCGACCGCGTCGGCGATGGCGACCGCTCGGCCCAGCTTGAGCCCCGCCGTCCGGGCCATCGCCTCGGCCTTCGAGCGCGCGTCGAGGATCGCCAGCGCGCGAGCCTCGGCCTGGGGGGCCTTCGGGTCGAGCAGCGTGAAGCGCACGGTCGCGGTCGTCGCGCCGTCGTCCCGGATGAACGCGTCGAGGGCCGTGCCGACGGCGTTCACGTCGCGGAGCAGGACGACGATCGTCTCTTGAGCCTGGTAGCTCGCGATGCGCGGGGCCTTCCCCTGCTCGCTGACGTACTGCGGATCGATGCGGTACGTGGCGGTCTTCGTGTCCCGCTCCGGGATGCCGAGCTGCTTCGCTCGGTCGAGCACGCGTGCGATCCGCTCGGCGGCCGCGGCCTGGGCGTCGGCGGCGGTGTCGCCCTGGGTGGTCACGCCGAGGCCGAGCTCGACGAGGTCCGGCCGCGCCTTCACGCCGGCCTGGCCGGTCGTGACGAGCCCTCGGGCGATGCCCCCGTTCGGATCGCTCAGGACGGTCGTCGTGACGGCCGGTGGCCCGCCGGCCCGTGCGGCGAGGACGAGCGCGAGGACGAGGGCGCTCGCGAGGAGCGCGCCCAGCAGCGCGCGCTGGAACACGGTCATGTGCGGACCTCCGACGGTTCTCACCACGTACGTCGCGGCGGCGAGCGGTTCCTCGCGCTCAGGCGGCGAAGCGGATCGCCGGCGCCGGGATGTCGCGCAGCCGCGCCGGGCGCCCGGGCGTGCCGCCGCGCCGCGGGCGATACGCGGGCGTGCCGACCGCCGTGACCAGCATCGGATCGAGCACCTCACCGGCTCCGCCGAGATACGCCTTCGTCTCGACGTCGAAGAAGGTCAATCCGCTCGCCCCGAGGCCGAGGAGGCCCGCGCTGAGGTGCAGCCGGCCCTCGGCGATCCCCGCCTCGAGCAGGCCCACGCGGTAGCCGCGGCTGCCCAGCGACGCGGTGATCGCCCCGACGTCGGTCGAGTGGAACACCGTGAACGCCCCGTCGCTCGCGAGCGCCTGATCGCAACAGAGACGGAGCGCGGCCTCGCGCGCGTCGCCGCGGCGGATGAGGCGCATCGCGCCGGCCGCGAATCGATAGACGCCAGGATCGGTGCCCTCGACGTCGTGGACGAACACATCGTGGTCGATCCAGCTGCGCCCCGGAGCGACGAAGTCGGTCACGACCGCGCGCGCAGCGGCCGCGAGGGCCCAGCTGAGCGCACTCGCCGGCGCCATCGCACGGCGAAAGCGGCGGGTCGAGCCGCGCCGGCGGACGACCTCCTCGAGCCCCAGCTCCGCGTGCGGCACGAGCTGCGGGGCGACGCCGGCCGCGGCGCCGAGCGCATCCCGCGTCGCGGCCGCGCGCCACGCCGTGACGTCCGCCGCGCTCGCGAGGTCGCCGGCGTGCTGGGCTTCGGTGATGAGCCTGAAGCGCTTCGGATCGTCCGCGAGCAGGCCGTTCGGCAGCGGCCGGAGCGGCGGCGCGGCGGGCGGCGGTCCGTCCGCGGGCCCGAGCGCGACGACGAGCGCGGTGACCTCGTCCACCCCGTCGGCACCGACGAGCTCGCCCACCGCGTCGTCGACGAAGCCGGTGTAGAGCGTCGGCGAGGTCGCGACGCCGGTATCGGCAAGGGGCAGGAGCTGCCCGAGCATCGTGCCGGCATCCCAGTAGATGTGCCGGAACCCGCGCTCGCGGTACTTCCAGCCGGTGCGCCAGGGGATCCCGGTGACCACGATGAACGCGCGAGCGGTCCGCGAGAGCGCCAGGGCCTCCGCGAGGAGCGCGCGGTGATCGCCTGAACGGAGCGGAGTGAGCCCATGCTCGAGCGCGTCGTAGTGGTGCACGCCCGCCGGCACGCCGGCGACGTCGGCGGTCACGAGGTACAGCTCGAGCGGAAAGAGGTTGCCCGCGGAGCCGGCGGCCCGGAAGAGCATCCGGCCGCCGTCCCGCTCGATGTAGCGGACCACGCCGGCGGAGTAGAAGAGCAGCCGCGAGAGCACGCCGGCGTCGAGCGGTTCCTCCGCCGGTGCCGCCGTGCCCGAGAGGATCGCCGCCGCCGGGCCGCGCGCGAGCGGCGGCTCGCGCGGGAGCGGGATCGTGGCGACGCCGGGATAGCGCTTCAGCTGCGGCGGACGCGGCTCGCGCATCGGGCCGGCCCAAGCGCGGAGCTTGCGGGGATCGTCGGGCGACACGAAGCCGGACCGGTACGACGTCAGGCGGTGCAGCTCGCGGGCGGCGTCGGGCCGGTTCACTGCTCAATCTCTCGGCTTCGCCGAGCAGAGACGCTCAAGGCTGGCGGATTCGCTCCTCCTCGATCTCTGGCCTACGGCCAGAGACACGCTCAAGGCTGGCGGGTTCGCTCCTCGCGGCGAAGCCGCTCGTCGCTCATTGTGATGCGGCGAAGCCGCTCGTCGCTCGGTCCATATTCAGGCGCCCGGCTTCACCACCATGAGGAACACGATCGCGAGGACGACGACGCCGAGGGCGATGCCGACCACCCGACCGCGCGCGGAAAGACGCGCGAACTCTTCGCTCCGCGGCCCCGATGCGTCGAGAACGGCGATCTGGCGGCGCAGCGTCGGCGTGTACACGGCGAGGCCGACGATGATCGCGACCGCCCAGAGCGCGATGCCGCCGGCGATCCAGGGCGTCGTGAACGGGACACCTGAGATGAGCACGTTCACGGCTCCGGTGAGGAAGAGCAGGCCGTACGCCGGGTTCGCGACGCGGTCATCGAGGATCTTGATGCCGCGCAGGACGTGGCCGAGGTGCTCGGGCTCACGCGCGGCGCGGGCGAGCCAGATCCCGTACGAGGCGTTGAAGCCGACCGCGATGATCGCGAGGACGACGTGGACGAACTTGACGTACGGGTAGACGCCCTCCATCAGCCGCCGATCGCCGATCGGGCCTTCGCGACGTCCGGAACGCCGAGCGCGATCTGCTTGTGGTCGCCTTTCTGGCCGAGCACGTACACGGCGTCGATGTTGACGCCGGCGTCGGCGAGCTTTCGGGCGACCCGGCCGAGCTCCCCGGGCTGGTCGGCGAGATCGATGGAGAGGACGTCGCGCGACGCACGGCACTCGATGCCGCCGCCGGCGAGCGCCGCGCGCGCCTTGGCCGCATCGCTGACGATGAGTCGGACGTCGCCCGTGTTGCCGACGGGCACCGCGGCGATGGATTCGATGTTCACGCCCCCCTTGCCGAGGGCCTCGGCGAGGGTCGCGAGCGAGCCCGGACGGTTGGGCAGAACGACGCTCAGCTCGGTCGGCATTTGGCAACTCCCCTCTCGCGACGCTGATGTGCGCGCGGAAGTCTAGGTCCACCGTCGAGCGCCGCCGGTATCCTCGCCGGGTGAGCACGCCGATCGAGCGTCTCGAGGAGCTTCGCCGGCGCGCGGCGACAGGCGGGGGCGAGCGGCGGATCGCCCAGCAGCACGCGAAAGGCAAGCTCACCGCGCGCGAGCGCGTCGACCTGCTGCTCGACGAGGGCAGCTTCACGGAGCTCGACGCGTTCGTCGCCGCCCGTCCGGCCGAAGGCGTGTCCGAAGGCGAGCGTTATCTGGGTGACGGCGTCGTCACCGGTTTCGGGCGCATCGACGGCCGCCTCGTCTACCTCTTCTCGCAGGATTTCACCGTCTTCGGCGGATCCCTCGCCGAAGCCCACGCGGCCAAGATCGTGAAGCTGATGGACCTGGCGGTCCGGAACGGTGCTCCGATCGTCGGGCTGAACGACAGCGGCGGCGCGCGGATCCAGGAGGGCGTCGTGTCGCTCGGCGGCTACGCCGACGTGTTCCTGCGGAACGTGCTCGCGAGCGGCGTCGTGCCGCAGCTCTCGGCGGTCATGGGACCGTGCGCGGGTGGCGCGGTGTACTCGCCGGCCATCACCGACTTCGTCGTGATGGTCCGTGACACCTCGTACATGTTCGTCACCGGGCCCGATGTCGTGCAGGCGGTGACCCACGAGGCCGTCACCGCCGACGAGCTCGGCGGCGCGGACACGCACGCTCGCCGTTCGGGGGTCGCCCATTTCGTCGCCGACGACGAGGTCCGCTGCGCGGGCCTGCTGCGCGAGCTCGTCGGGTATCTCCCATCGAACAATCTCGACCCCGCACCGAGATGCCCGTCGGACGACCCGATCGACCGCCAGGATCGCGAGCTCGACACGATCGTCCCCGACGTCGCGACGCGGCCATACGACATGCGCGAGGTCATTCGCCGGGTCGTCGACGAGGGGCGCTCGCTCGAGGTCCACGCGGACTGGGCGCAGAACATCGTCTGCGCGTTCGCTCGGCTGGACGGCTACACGGTCGGCGTGGTCGCGCAGCAGCCGACGGTGCTGGCCGGCGTGCTCGACATCGACGCATCGATCAAGGCCGCTCGGTTCGTGCGGTTCTGCGACGCGTTCAACATCCCGCTGGTCACGTTCGTCGACGTCCCTGGATTCCTTCCCGGCACCGCGCAGGAGCACGGCGGGATCATCCGCAACGGCGCGAAGCTCCTCTACGCATACGCCGAGGCGACGGTGCCGAAGCTCACCGTCATCACCCGCAAGGCCTACGGCGGGGCGTACGACGTCATGTCGAGCAAGCACATCCGTGGTGACTACAACGTCGCGTGGCCGGCTGCGGAGATTGCCGTGATGGGGCCCGAGGGTGCGGTGAACATCCTCTACCGCGAGGAGATCGCGGCCGCGGCCGACCCGAACGCGCACCGGGCCGAGCTCGTCGCGCGCTACATCGAGCAGTTCGCGAACCCGTACACCGCGGCCGCCCGTGGCTATCTGGACGACATCATCGAACCGCACGAGACCCGGCCGCGGCTCGTCGCGGCGCTCCGTTCGCTCGCCGGCAAGCGAGACACGAACCCGCGCAAGAAGCACGGGAACATCCCGCTCTGACCTCCGCCGCCGATCCGCCATTCACCAGGGTGCTCGTCGCGAATCGCGGCGAGATCGCGCTCCGGGTCATGCGCACCTGTCGCGAGCTGGGCATCGCGACCGTCGCCGTGTACAGCGACATCGATCGCGGCGCGCGACACGTTCGGTTCGCCGATGAGGCGTATCCGATCGGCGGGGCGTCCCCGGCCGCGAGCTATCTCGATATCGAGCGCATCGTCGCCGTCGGCGTGCGGACGGGCTGCGATGCGGTCCATCCCGGCTACGGCTTCCTCGCGGAGAACGCCGACTTCGCCGACGCCGTCGCCGCGGCGGGCATGGCCTTCGTCGGTCCGCCGGGCGACGTGCAGCGCGCGCTGGGGGAGAAGACGAGCGCGCGCCGTCTTGCGGCGGCGGCCGGAGTTCCGGTCGCGCCGGGCACGATGGAGCCTCTTGCCGACGAGGACGCCGCGCGCGAGACCGCCGAGCGCATCGGCTTTCCGGTGTTGCTCAAGCCGGCCGGGGGCGGCGGCGGCAAGGGGATGCGCGTGGTCCGATCGGCGGGCGAGCTCGCCGCGGCGTGGCGAGCCGCGACCGGCGAGGCGACGACCGCGTTCGGCGCGCCGGCGCTGTTGCTCGAACGGCTCGTCACCCCGGCGCGGCACGTCGAGGTGCAGCTCATCGCCGACGCGACCGGCACGGTCGTCTGGCTCGGCGAGCGCGACTGCTCGGTCCAGCGTCGGCACCAGAAGCTCATCGAGGAGACGCCGGCTGCCGCGGTCGACGATGCCCTGCGCCGGTCGCTCGGCGAGGCCGCCGTCCGCATCGCCACGGCCGCCGGGTACGTGAACGCCGGCACGGCCGAGTTCCTGCTCGACGAGCGCGGCGGCTTCGTGTTCCTCGAGATGAACACCCGGCTGCAGGTCGAGCATCCGGTCACCGAGCTCGTCACCGGGCTCGACCTCGTGGCGCTCCAGCTCCGAGTCGCCTCCGGCGGACGCTTGCCGTTCGGCCAGGAGCAGGTCCGGCGCGCCGGCGCCGCGATCGAGCTTCGCATCACCGCGGAGGATCCCTTCGCGGGCTTCCTACCGCAGGGCGGGCGGATCGACTACGTGCGCGAGCCGTCCGGTCCCGGAGTGCGAATGGACTCGGCGCTCGCCGCACCGATGACCGTCCCGACCGACTACGACCCGCTCCTCGCGAAGCTCATCGTCTTCGGGCCCGACCGCGCGAGCGCGATCGCTCGGGCGCGGCGCGCGGTCGGCGAGACGATCGTCGCGGGTGTGCCCACGTCGTTGCCGTTCCATGCCTTCGCGCTCGCGGAAGCGGATTTCGTCGCGGGCCGCTACGACACCGACTACGTCGCGTCGCATTGGCCCGCGCCGTCCGCCGACGTGTCGGAGGACGGGGCGATCGCCGGCGCGCTCGCGGCCATCGCGCGGATGCGGTCGACCCCACGCCCGGCCGCGGCACCCGCGTCGGCGTGGCTGCGCGCCGCCCGCGAAGACATGCTCCGATGAGGTACGCGGTGCGGGCGGGCGACCGCGAGCTGTCCGTCGAGGTGACCCCGGACGGCCGGTTCCTCGTCGGCGACCGCGTCCTCGCCGTCGACATCCACGAGATCGAGCGCGGTCGCCTCTGGTCGGTCGTCATCGACGGTCATGCGCACGAGGTCGCACACCTGGGCGGCGATCCGCCGCGGATGTGGATCGACGGCATCGAGACGAGGCTCGACGTCGTCGACGAGCGCGCCCTGGCCGCGGGCGCGACCGAGGGGCGCGGGCCACGGACGCGCGAGGAGATCCGTGCGCCGATGCCCGGCCTGCTCAAGGCGGTGCACGTCCGCGAAGGCGCGCGCGTCGACCCGGGCGACGCGCTCGTCACCCTCGAGGCGATGAAGATGGAGAACGAGCTCCGCGCGGTGCATGGCGGCACCGTCGCCCAGCTCGCCGTCGTGGAGGGCACGAAGGTCGAAGGCGGGGCGTTGCTCGTCGTCATCCGCGCGGAGTGAGGCGGCCGCGCGCCGCCGCGGTCGCGCTCGCGCTGATCGTGTTGGTCGTCGCCGCCGTGCTGTTCGCCGGCGGGCTGCTGCTCTACCGACCGCTCCCGACGCTCGACGGCGATTACCGGCTCCTCGGCCTCGACGAGCGTGGGGAAGTGGTGCGCGACGCGTACGGCGTGCCGCAGGTCTACGCGCGCACGACGCACGACCTGTTCTTCCTGCAGGGCTACGTCACCGCGCAGGACCGGTTGTTCCAGCTCGACCTCTACCGCCGGACCGGTCGCGGCCGGCTCGCCGAGGTGCTCGGCGAGGCCGCGCTCGACACGGACAAGTTCACGCGGACCATCGGACTGGCTCGCGCCGCCGAGGCGGACGCGCAGCTGCTGTCCAGCGACGCGCGCGCGGCGCTCGAGGCGTATGCGGCGGGCATCAACAAGTATCTCGAGCAGCGGGGCGACACGCTGCCCATCGAGTTCGTGATCCTCGGCTACAAACCTGAGCCGTGGGGCGTCTCGGATTCGCTCGTCGTCCTGAAGCTCCAGTCCTACGACCTCGCGACGAACGCGTCGGCCGAGCTCGCCCGAGCGAACGTCGCGGCGCGTGCGGGCCCCGACGCGATCGGCGTGCTGTTCCCCGACGCCGGTGTCGGCCCGCCCACCGGCTTCGGCGACGGCTCGTGGGACGCGGTCCGGAACGCCTTCGCCGCGCCGGTCTCGATCGCCGGAGCGGACGGGCTCGGTCGGCTGGAGGGCGGGTCGGGCGGGATCGGAAGCAACTGCGTGGCGCTTGCGGGCGCACGCACGGCCTCAGGCAAGCCGCTCCTCGAGGGCGATCCGCACCTGGCCGTACGCAACCCATCGATCTGGTACGAGGTGGGACTGCACGGCCCCGGCTACGACGTCGCGGGATTCGCGATCCCCGGCCTGCCCGGCATCGGCATCGGCCACAACGCCCGGATCGCGTGGAGCTTCACGATCGCGTACACGGACGTGCAGGACTACTTCGTCGAGCGGCCCGATCCGGTCGATCCGCGGCGGTTCGTGTTCCGCGACGGGGCGGAGCCCGCGACCTTCCTTCGTCAGGAGATCGCCGTGAAGGGCCGGCGCGATCCCGTGGCGTTCGACGTCGCGGTCACGCGGCACGGGCCGCTCATGACGCCGGTGGTCAAGAACCAGACCGCGCCGCTCGCGCTCCGGTGGACCGCGCTCGACCCCGGGCGGACGATGGACGGGCTGCTCGGGATGGCGCGCGCATCCGACTGGGCGAGCTTCCGCGCGGCCGCGGCGGACATCTCAGGAGCGACGCTCTCGGCGTGCTATGCGGACGTCGACGGCCACATCGGCTATCAGCTCGTCGGCGCACTGCCGCGTCGGACGAAGGGCGACGGCCGCCTGCCGGTCCCAGGCTGGACGGGCGACTACGAATGGGACGGCGCGCTGCCGGCGAGCGCGAACCCGAGCCGGCTCGACCCGCCCGAGGGGTACGTGGTGAACGCGAACGATCGCCCGGTCACCGATCCCGGTGCCGTGGGTTTCATCGGCGAGTGGGATCCCGGATTCCGCGCCGCGCAGATCCTCGGCACCGTCCGCGACGTTCGCGGCGCGGACGCGGAGACCCTCCGGGCGATCCAGACCGACTACACCTCGCTGCCGGTGCGGCGGTTCCGCGACGTGATCCTCGCGCTGCGGCCGCGGTCGCCGCTCGCGGCGACGGCGCAGAAGCTGGTGCGCGACTGGGACGGCTCGCTCGGCGTGGACTCGGCGGCGGCCGCGATCTACGAATCCTGGCTCGTCCACATGGTGGACCGCACGTTCCGCGACAAGCTCGGCGACACCGTGTACGCCTCGTACGCCGAATACGTCGCGAGCGCGCGCGCGACCTACGTCCTCTACGCGCTGCTTCCGCGGGCCGACGATCCGTGGTTCGCGGAGCTCGGCGATCCGTCGGGGCGGGGCCGCGACGAGCTCGCCGCCCGCGCGCTCGACGATGCGGTCGGCGAGCTGCGCGACCGCCTCGGGCCGGACCCGGCCCGCTGGCGTTGGGGCGCGCTCCACAAGGTGCTCTTCGATCATCCGCTCTCGCCCGGGCTCGGCCCGCTGCGGGCGCTCTTCGACATCGGGCCGTTCGAGCGAGCGGGCGACGCGAACTCGGTGAACAAGGGCGACTACGCGATCGTCCGGCCGTACGGCGTGCGGGTCATCGCGTCCGAGCGGATGATCGTCGACCTCGGCGACCTCGACGCATCCTGGTCGGTGCTCCCGACGGGCGAATCGGGGCAGCCGCGCTCCAAGCACTGGGACGACCAGACGCCGCTCTGGCTGGCCGGGCGGCTGCATCCGATGGGCTTCCATCGCGAGCGCCTCACGGTCGTGGAGGGCGTGCTCGTACTGCGGCCACGCTGACCGGCCCCTCACCTAACATCGCTCGGTGAGCGAGCGCGAGTTCACGACCACGTACGGCGCGCCGATGCCCCCGTACGCCACGCCCGACGCCGAGCACGACGCGGCGACCCTGCGGCTCGGCTACCCGGGCGAGCCCCCCTTCACCCGCGGGATCCAGCCGACGATGTACCGCGGCCGCCTCTGGACGATGCGCCAGTACGCGGGCTTCGGCTCGGCGGAGGAATCCAACGCCCGCTACCGGTACCTGCTCGCCCACGGCCAGACCGGCCTCTCGGTCGCGTTCGACCTACCGACGCAGATGGGCTACGACGCGGACGACCCGGGTGTGGTCGGTGAGGTCGGGAAGGTCGGCGTGTCCATCTCGTCGCTCGACGACTTCGGGCGGCTCATGGACGGCATCCCGCTCGAGCGCGTCACCACCTCGATGACGATCAACGCGACCGCCGCGATCCTGCTCGCGATGTACGTCGCGACCGCGAAACGCCAGGGCGCGGCACTCGAGCGGATCGGCGGCACCACCCAGAACGACATCCTGAAGGAGTACATCGCGCGCGGCACGTACATCTTCCCGCCGCGGCCGTCCATGCGCCTGGTGACCGACGTGTTCGCGTACTGCGGTCGGCACCTGCCGCGCTGGAACACGATCTCCATCTCGGGCTATCACATCCGAGAGGCCGGGGCCGACGCCGTGCAGGAGCTCGCGTTCACCTTCGCGAACGCGATCGAGTACGTGCGCGCGGCGATCACCGCCGGCCTCGCCGTCGACGCGTTCGCCGGGCAGCTCTCGTTCTTCTTCGCCGCGAACTCGACGTTCGTCGAAGAGGTCGCGAAGTTCCGCGCGGCGCGACGGATCTGGGAACGGATCATGCGCGAGCGCTTCGGAGCGAAGGATCGCGCCTCCCTGACCCTTCGGTTCCACACCCAGACGATGGGCTCGACGCTGACGGCGCAGCAGCCGCGGAACAACATCGTGCGGACCGCGATCGAGGCGCTCGCGGCGGTGCTCGGCGGCACGCAGTCCCTGCACACGAACGCCTACGACGAGGCGCTGGCCCTCCCGAGCGAGGAATCGGCGCGGATCGCCCTGCGGACGCAGCAGATCATCGCGGAGGAATCGGGGGTCGCCGAGACGATCGACCCGCTGGGGGGCGCCTATCTGGTCGAGCGTCTGACCACCGAGATCGAGGCCCGCGTGTTCGAGGAGATCGCGCGGATCGACGAGCTCGGCGGTGCCCTCGCGGCGATCGAGCATCGCCATCAGGAGCGGGCGATCGAGGAGTCCGCCTATCGCTACCAGCGTGCGGTGGAGAGCGGTGATCGCATCGTCGTCGGCGTGAACGCGTTCCGGAGCGACGACGGTGAGGGGAAGGTGCCCACGCTGCGCGTCGACGAGTCGGTCGCCGCGCGCCAGCGCGAGCGGCTCGCGGCGTTGCGCGCGCGGCGCGACGCGTCGCACGTCGAGCGGCTGCGCGAGGAGCTCCGCGCGGCCGCGGCGGGCGGCGCGAACCTCATGCCGCCGATCATCGCCGCGGTCGAGGGCGACGTGACGCTCGGCGAGATCTGTACGGAGCTCCGCTCGGTGTTCGGCACGTACGCTCCGACGCCCGTCGCATGAGGCGGCCGGTCGGACCGCTGCACCACGTCGCCGTCGCGGTCCCCTCAATCGCCGATGCGCTTCCGTTCTATCGCGAGACGCTCGGGCTCGAGGCGCGCGAGCCCCGCGAGCTGCCCGAACAGCGCGTGCGCGTCGTGTTCCTCGCATCGGAGAACGCGCTCGTCGAGCTCGTCGAGCCGGTCGATGACGGATCGGGCGTGGCGCGATACCTGGCGGCGCGGGGCCGGCCGACGCTGCACCACGTCTGCTTCGCGGTGGACGATCTCGGTCGTACGCTCGAGGAGCTGGCGGAGGACGGCGTCGAGCTCATCGATCGCACGCCCCGCACGGGAGCCGAAGGCGACGTCGCCTTCCTTCACCCGCGCGCCTCCGGCGGCGTGCTCATCGAGCTCATCGATCGCGCCACGATCCCGCCCGACCTCGCGCGCTGACCCGCATACTTCCTTCCATGGGACGCCGGGTCCTGACCACGCTCTGCGGCCACGAGCGCGAGCGGTGCGTGCGCGCCCGCGACGAGTACCTTGCCGCGCTCCGCGGCGCCGGCCTCGACGTCGTGGCGCTCGACCCGCACGACACGCCGCCGGAGGACTTCGAAGGCTTCTGCCTCACCGGGGGCGGAGACATCGAGCCGCACCGGTACGGCGAGGCGAATCGCGCCTCCGAGGACATCGATCCCGCGCGGGACGCGCTCGAGCTGCGGGTCTTGGGCACGGCGCTCGAGCGCGACATCCCCGTGCTCGGCATCTGCCGCGGGTTCCAGCTGATCAACGTCGCGTTCGGCGGCCGGCTCGAGCAGCACATCGCGCATCACAGCCCGCTGCACGGTCCGCTCGCGCCGCACGTCGCGACGCCGGTGCCGGGCTCGCTGCTCGCCGCCGCGTCGGGTGACCGCCCGCACACCGTGAACTCCAGCCACCATCAGGCCGTCCCAGAGGACGCGGTCGCGCCATCGCTGCGGCCGACGGTCCGCATCGACGGCCTCGTCGAAGCGCTCGAGTCGCCCGCGCACCGGTGGGTCGTCGCGGTCCAGTGGCACCCTGAGCGGACCGCCGAGGTCTCGCCGGAGGCGACTCGGATCTTCGACGCGTTCGCCGACGCCGTCACGCGCCAACCCGTCCGGGCCCGGTGAGCGAGGTCGCCGCCGACCGACCGGGTCGCGCGCCGGACGCGAACGAGCAGCGCAGCCATCACGCGACCGTGGACGTCGCGCTCGAGGCGCGCGTCCGGCGATGGCTCGTCGAAGAGCGCGCAGGCCAGGCGCTGCTCGACGAGAGCGAGGTCGTCGAGGCAGGGTCCCGGCCGGCGGCCGCCGCATCGCTGCGGGTGACCCTCGGCGGCCTCCTGCGGGTCGCCCTGCTCTCCGGCGCGGAGCCCGACGCGGAGCGTGCCCTCCGCCGAGCGGTGCTCGCGTCGGCCGCCGAGCTGGTCCTCGTGCTGCGCACGAGCGACCCGCGATCGTTCATCGAACGGGCGGCCGCGATCCGCGACACGCGGCCCGACCTCGTGCTCGCGCTCGTGTCGGATCGGGAGGCCAGGCCGGTGCTCGAGCTGATCGAAGCGCTGCGGCTGGGGTGCGCGCATCGCACGCCGGCGCCGCGGCTGATCGTCGCCGGCGAGGCCCGGACCGCGCTCCGGGTGCGTGACGCCGCCGCCGGCATCGCGGTCGAGCTGTTGCCGGATCCGCGCCGGCCCGAGGGCCTCAGCGCGTTCACGCATCGCGCGCGGGACTTCCGGCGCGGGACGGATCCCGACCTCGTGTTGCGCGACGAGGCGCTGGAGGAGCTCGCGCTGCTCGTCGCGTCGAGCGGCGACGATGCGATCGTCGTCGACGTCGTCGGCGGGTCGGCGTCCGTCGTGCGAGCCACGCCGTACGGCGCGGTCGCGGGCGTGCACGTCGCGCCGCTCGGCGCCGGGATCGCCGCGGACCGGACCGTGGAGCGCGCCGGGCTGGACGGGGTGCGGCGCTGGATCCCGTGGGCGATCGACGCGCCGACGCTCCTCGAGCGGGTGTTCAATCGCGCGCGGTGGCCGGACGCCGTGCCGGCCGACGCGAGCGCGCTCGCCCTCGAGATCGCGCTCGCCCACGAGGCGCTCACGCACGTCATGCGCGAGGCGGGCGAAGCGGGCATCACCGAGCCGCGGCGGCCCGCTTCGATCACCGTCGTCACCGGCGTGGCCGCCGCGTTCAGCGACCCCGCGCACACGGCGCTCGTCGCGGTGGACGGGCTTGCCTCGCTGCATCCGACCACGTTGTATCGGGACACCGACGAGGGCCTGGTCGCGATCGGGGCGATCGCGACGCGGATCCGCGCCCGCGGTGACGATCCGCTTCCGACGGTCGGCGAGGCGCTGTCGTCGCGCCTGACCCCGCTCGCGTTCGTCGTCCCGGTGACCCCGGCGCGGCGCAGCACGCTCCGTGTGAACGGCCGCGACGCGAGCGACGGCCGGCTGGTCCGGGGGGCGTTCTTCGTCGTGCCGGAACGCGGACCGGTCGAGGTGACCGCGACCGGCACGTCGCTCCGCGCGCGCGGTGACGCCGGTGAGCTTGGCGTCATCGTCGACGCGCGCGGCCGGCCGCTCTGGTTGCCGCCGCGGGACGCGGAGCGCATCCCCACCGTGAGCCGATGGTTCGCGGCACTCGACCACGCCGGGCGAGGCGGCGCCTGATGGCGTGGCGGCACGCGCGCTGGGTCGTCGAGCATCCGCTGCCATTGGGCGCGTCGATGCGCCCGGAGGTCGGCGACGGCGTTCGTGCGGGCGAGCCGCTCGCGACCGGCACGATGCTGAGCTCGGCCGTCCGCGTCGACGGGGCGCGGCGGCTCGGTGTGACCCCTGACGACGTCGACCGCGTCATGAGCGTCGCGATCGGGGCCGAGCTGATCCGCGGGGCGGTCATCGCGCGCACGGGCCGCAGGTTCGCCCGCGCCGTGACCTCACCGGTCGACGGGCGCCTCATCCATCGATCCGTCGAGGGTGACTTCTACGTCGCGCCGATCAACGGCACGTGGACCGTGCGGGCCACGATCGACGGCACGGTGATCCGCTCCGACGACGCCGCGGTCGTGGTGGAGGGACCGGCCTGGGCCCTCGGTGGCGTGGCGGCATACGGTCCCGACGCGATCGGGGAGCTCGCCCTCGGCGTCGACGCGCCCATCGACGAGCTCGCTCCGTCGCGGATCGACGTGCGGCTCCGCGACCGGATCATCGTGGGCGGCGCCCGCATCGCGGCGGAGGCGATCACCCGCGCTCACGCGTGCGGCGTCGCGGGCCTGGTCGCCGGCGCCGCGCCCGCAGGCGGCCTGCGCGTCGTGTACGGAGAGGAGGTGACCGCGGCCGGCGGACCGACATTCGAGGATCGGCCGACCGTCCTGTGCCTGCTCGGCTTCGGGACGGCCCCGCTGCCGCGCGAGATCTACCTGCCGCTCGTCGAGTTCTCCGGGCGGCGCGCGGCGATCCATGTCGCCTCGCGACACCTCTTCGTGTTCGCGCCGGCGGATGCGATCGACGTTCCGCACGAGGCGCCGGCGCTCGTGCTCGCGGGCGATTTCAGCGGAGTGCGGCCTCTCGAGGGGGAGACCACCCTGGTCGGGCCGAGACGATTCGAGAGCGAGGTCACGAGCGACGCGCTCGACACGGCCGACGGTCCGGTGCCGATCGCGAACGTGCTCCCGTTCGATGCGCTTCGCTGACGCAGGCCGGCCCTACCATTCGCGTCAGTCGTGAATGCCGCGGATCCGAACAGCGTGCGCGTTCCCGCGGACGCGAGCGGCATCGATCTCGTGAGCCACTCCTCCCTGCACACCGAACGGTTGGGCGAGCGGCTCGCCACGCATACCGAGCCGGGCGAGGTCATCGCGCTCTGGGGTGAGCTGGGGTCCGGCAAGACGGTCTTCGCCCGCGGCGTCGCGATCGGGCTCGGCATCGACGAGGATGCCGTCACGAGCCCGACGTTCATCATCCTCCATGAGCACCAGGGCGGCCGGCTGCCACTCTTCCACCTCGATCTGTACCGGCTCACCGAGCGCGAGCTCGGATCGACCGGCTGGGAAGAGGCGCTCGAGGCGGGCGGCGTGACGGTGATCGAATGGCCCGATCACGCGGGTGCCGCGCTGCCCGAGGACCGCGTCGACGTCCACCTCGAGCACGTCGCCGACACGAAGCGCCGCATCAGTCTCGCCGCGACCGGCCCGCGCTCCCGACGGCTCGTGGATGCGCTTCGCGCCGACGCGTTCAGCGAGCGGCCATGACGCTGCTCGCGCTCGACACCTCGACCGAATGGGCGTCGGTGGCGCTCTTCGACGGACGCGCGGTGCTGGCCGAGGAGACCTGGCATGCCCAGCGGCGTCACGCCGAGGAGCTGTTCCCCACGATCGAGCGGCTGCTCGGGCACACCCGCACGGCGCTCGGGGCGATCGACCGCGTGGCGGTCGCGACCGGGCCGGGCTCGTTCACCGGTCTTCGCGTGGCGATCGCCGCGGCCCAGGGGATCTCGCGCGGGACCGGCGCGGCGCTCGTCGGTGTCTCGACCCTCGACGTGCTCGCGTACCCGCACGCCTCGTCGAAGCTCCGGACCTGCCCGCTCCTGCCCGCGGGGCGCGGCGAGCACTACGCGGCGTTCTACCAGGAGCGGAACCGCAGGTGGGCGCGGCGGTCGCCGTTCATCGTCGGTCCGCTCGTCGATGTCTGTCGCCAGATCGGCACGCACACGCTCTTCGTCGGCGAGATCGACGGGGAGGCGGAGGCGACGCTGCGCGATCTCCTCGGGCCGAAGGCGATCTTCGCCCCGCCGGCCTCACGGATGCGCCGGGCCGGCTACCTCGCCGAGCTCGGCTGGAACGAGCTCGCCTCGCACGGCCAGGCGAAGCTCGGCGAGATCGAGCCCATCTACGTGCGCCAGCCCGCGATCCGCGGCAGCTTCGCCCAGCCGTTCGTCACGCCGCCGGCCGACGATCGGGCGCTCGGTCTTCCGAAGCGGACGGCCTAATTCAATCTCCGGCTTCGCCGGGAGAGCCGCCCCAGGCGGGTGGGGCTCGCTCGCCCCGGCAAAGCCGCGGCTCGCTCGCGCTTTGAGTCGGAGCACGTTTCGCGCGGTAACGTAAGGCGATGGTCTCGGTCGCCCCGGTCGTCATCGACGACATGACCCTCGACGACATCGACGACGTCCAGGAGGTCGAGCGCAGCTCGTTCCCGGTGCCGTGGCCGGCCAACGCGTTCCGCCACGAGCTCACGCAGAACCGCAATGCCCGCTACGTCGTCGCGCGGGCGGGAAATCGCGTGGCCGGATACGCGGGTCTTTGGCTGATGGTGGACGAGGCGCACATCACGACCTTCGCCGTCCATCCGGGATTCCGGCGGCAGCGCGTCGGCGAGCGGCTGCTCCAACGGCTCTTCGAGATCGCCGCCGTGATGAATGCCGAGTGGCTCACGCTCGAGGTCCGCGCCTCCAACCTGCCGGCGCAGCGCCTGTACGAGAAGTACGGCTTTCGCCGCGCCGGCGTGCGCCGCCGCTACTACAGCGACAACAACGAGGACGCGCTCATCATGTGGACCGAGCGCATCAAGGACCGTTCGGTCAAGGACCGCCTCTCGGCGCTGCGCGAGCAGCTCGACGGCGCGGAGTGAGGATCCTCGCGGTCGAGACGAGCTGCGACGAGACCGGCGTCGCGATCGTCGAGGATGGCCGCCGGATCCGTGCGAACCTGGTCGCCACGCAGCTCGCGCACGAGCGGACCGGCGGCATCGTGCCCGAGGTCGCCGCGCGCGAGCACCTTCGCGCGGTCGATCCGCTCACCGAGCAGGCGCTCCGCGACGCGGGCATGGATCTCTCCGCCGTCGACGCCATCGCCGCGACCGTCGGGCCCGGTCTCGTGGGAGCGCTGCTGGTGGGCGCGAACTACGCGCGCGGGCTGGCCCTCGCGGCCGGCTTGCCGTTCGTCGGCGTGAACCACCTCGAGGGGCACGTGTACGCGAACTGGCTCTACGACACCGAGGACGTGCCGCCTGAGCCGGAGATCCCCTCTGTCGTGCTCGTGGTGAGCGGCGCCCACAGCGATCTCGTCCTCATGGAGGCCCACCGTCGCTTCCGTCTGCTCGGGCGCACGATCGACGACGCGGCCGGCGAGGCATTCGACAAGGTCGCGCGCCTCCTCGGGCTCGGCTTCCCTGGCGGCCCCGAGATCGAGCGGGTCGCGCGGGACGGCGATCCGGCCGCCTACCCGCTGCCCAAGGCGTGGCTCGCCGACCGCTACGACTTCTCGTTCTCCGGGCTGAAGACCGCGGTGCTGCGCCTGGTCCGAACGCTCGAGGCGAAGGGCCCGGTGCCCGTCGCCGACGTCGCGGCGTCCTTTCAGAAGGCGATCGTCGACGCGCTCGCGGAGAAGACGGCCCGCGCGGCCGCCGAGCACGGTGTTCGCGCGGTGCTCTTGGGCGGCGGCGTCGCCGCGAACGGGCCGCTGCGCGCCGAGATCGCACGGCGGATCGGCATGCCGCTGCGCGTGCCTCCGCCGCGGCTCTGCACGGACAACGGGGCGATGATCGGCGCCGCCGCGTTCTTCTCGCTGCGCCACCGTGGCGCCGAGATGCCGCTCGGCGTTCGCTCCGATCTTCCGTTGGCATGAACTCGAACAAGCCATGACATCCGTCGCGCTCCTCGCGGCGCTCGATGAGGCGAGGGACCTCGCGGCGCGCGGCGAGCCCGTTCCCGAGGCGGTCATCGATCTCGTCCTGCGGATCCTCGACGGCGCGAGCGACACGCAACGCGTCCTCGACCAGCTCCGCGACGTGAGCGCCGGCCGCGCGCTGCTCCGCTTCACCGACGGGGCGCGGGCGATCGAGTTCCAGGCCGGCGACGGACGGCTCTTCGCCGAGGCCGCGGAGCCGAGAGGGAAGGGACCGAAGGTCGACGCCACGAGCGCGACGTGGCTCGGCCTCTTCGGCGGCTCGCTCAAGCCGTGGCTGGCCTTCACCCGCGGCCTCGTCGTGTGCCGCGCGGGCCTGAACGAGCTCCGCTGGATGCAGCAGGTCGCCGAGCGGCTGCAGCGCGGCTACGACGAGGCGCGCGCCGCGAGCGGCTAGAGTCGGCGTCGCTGTGAGAGATGCCCCCGCCGTCGCGCGCCCGGATGACACGAAGGCCCCTGACGAGCGCACGAAGATCCATCGCTCCGAGACCAAGACGAAGACGCCCCAGGAGGTCAAGCGCCAGGGCCCCACGCTCGACGACGTGAAGCGCGACGATCGGGTCCGCGTCTTCATCCGATCGGCCAACGCGCAGACCGGCGCGATCGGCTACACGGAGCACGGCGAGCGGCACGCGAACACGACGGCGGATGGCGCGCGGTTCATCCTCCGCTCGCTCGGGCACGAGGCCCGCCGGTGCGAGCTCGGCGCGGTCGCCGCGTACCTCCACGACGTCGGCAACGTCATCAATCGCGAGAAGCACGGCCAGACCGGAGCGTTGCTCGCGAAGGACATCCTGTCGGACCTCGGCTTCACGCTCGAAGAGATCGCCATCGTCATGGGAGCGATCGCCAACCACGAGGAGGAAGAGGGCGGGCAGCCGGTCAGCGCCGTGGGCGCCGCGGTCATCATCGCGGACAAGAGCGACGTGCATCGCAGTCGCGTCCGCAATCCGAAGACGACCAGCTTCGACATCCACGACCGCGTGAACTACGCGGCGACCTCGTCCGAGATCAAGGTGAGCCGGCGCGAGAAGCTGATCACGCTCGAGCTCACGATCGACACCGAGGTCGCGCCGCTCATGGATTACTTCGAGATCTTCCTGTCGCGCATGATGCTGAGCCGCCGGGCCGCGGAGTTCCTTCATTGCAGCTTCGCGCTCGTGATCAACAACACCCGGCTCCTCTGACCGGCGTGCACGTCGGCTTCCTCACCGACGTCGCGCTTCCATACGTCTCGGGTGTCACTGTGGCGGTCCGACGCCAGCGCGACGCGCTGCGCGCGGCGGGCGTGCCGGTCACGGTCGTCGGGCCGCACGGAGATGTCGACATCGCCGAGCCGGACATCCACATGCCCGGTGCGCCGCCGGGCCATCGGCTCGCCCTCTTCGGCCCGCGGCTCGCGTCGCAGCTCCGCGCCCGCGGCGTCGATCGGCTCCACGCCCATTCGATCTTCGGCGCGTCGTGGGCCGGCCTCGCCGCCGCGCGCTCGCTCCGAGCGCCGTTCATCGTGACGATCCACACCCGATTCGACGAGTACGCCCACTACGCGGGCCTGGCCGCCCCGGTCGCGCGCACGCTCAGCTGGCCCTACGTGACCGCGGTCGTGAGCGCCGCGGACGTCACGGTCGCGCCGTGCGAGGCGCTCGCCGCCGAGCTGCGCGCCGCCGAGGCACGCGACGTCCGCGTCGTGCCCGCGCCGATCGACCCTGCGCTCGCGGGCGGTGACGCCGAGCGCGGTCGGGCGCACCTCGGCGTTCCCGCGTCGGTCCCGCTGCTCCTTTCCGTGTCACGGCTCGCACTCGAGAAGCGGGTGGTCGACCTCGTCGGAGCGCTCGCGGCGTCGCGGCATCACGACGCCGTGCTCGCCTTCGCGGGACACGGGCCGCTCGCGGCGGACCTCCGCGCCGCCGCCCAGCGTGCGGGGCTCGCCGATCGCGTGCGGCTGGCCGGCCAGCTCGACGGTGGCGAGCTCGCCGATGCGCTCGCGGCGGCGGATGTCGTCGTGAGCGCATCTCGCAGCGAGACCCAGGGCCTCGCGCTCTGCGAGGCGGCCGCCGCGCGCCGCGCGATCGTCGCGCCGGATCGGGGAGGGTACGCGGAGGTGCTCGGCGATGCGGCGGGCGGCCTCTTTCCGTCGGCCGCGCCGTCGCCTGACGAGCTCGCGATGTCGATCGATCGCCTGCTGGACGACGACGCGCTCCGCCGCCGTGTCGGAGCCGAGGCGGAGCGTCGCGCGTCCGCCGCGTGGTCGCCGCAGGTGATCGCGCGGGCGCTCGCGAATGCCTACGGAGCGGCTGCCGCCATGACAGAATGAAGGTCGACCTCGTGCCTTTCCACTAGGCCACCAGCCTTGAGCGACTCTGCTCGGCGAAGCCGAGAGATTGAGCGATGGATCGAGCGACGAGCGGCTTTGCCGGGAGGAGCGAGCCCACCAGCCTTGAGCGACTCTGCTCGGCGAAGCCGAGAGATTGAGCAGGACAGACCGATGGCGACGACGCGCGACCGCGCGCGCCGGACGAAGCGCGGCAGCCGGACGGCGATCGCCGCCGGCGGAGTGGTGCTCCGGGACAGCGACCACGGGCACGAGGTCGCGCTCCTCGGCCGCGCGAACGACGGCTCGTGGGTGTTCCCGAAGGGGACGCCCGCCGAGGGCGAGACGCTCGAGGCGACGGCGCTCCGTGAGGTCCGCGAGGAGACCGGCCTCGAGGTGCGGATCATCGTGCCCATCGGGCCGATGACCTACAGCTTCGCCGGATCGGGCCTCCGCGTGCACAAGACGGTGCACTTCTTCCTCATGGAGCCGATCGGCGGCGACATCTCGCTGCACGATCACGAATACGACGAGGTGCGGTGGGTCTCGGTCGGTGACGCGCACCGGATGCTGAGCTTCGACACATACCGCGAGGTCCTGGATCGGGCGCTCGAGGTACGCGGGTGAACGCGAGCCCCACGCTGCTGCGTACGCCGCTGCACGACGAGCACGTCCGGCTGGGCGCGAAGATGGTCGAGTTCGCGGGCTTCGAGATGCCGATCCAGTACCCGACGGGCATCGTCACCGAGCATCGCGCCGTCCGGGCGAACGCCGGGCTGTTCGACCTGTCGCACATGGGCGAGTTCTTCTTTTCCGGTGCGGACGCGCGCCTTGCGCTCGACCGGCTCGTTTCGAGCGACGTGGCCGGCCTCGTGCCCGGCCAGGCGCGCTACGGCCTGCTCTGCAACGAGCGCGGGACGATCGTCGACGACGTCATCGTCTATCGCCTCGGCGACGACGAATTCATGATGGTGGTGAACGCGGCGAACATCGCGAAGGACCATGCCCACGTCGCGGCCCATCTCTCTCCCGCCGCGACCTTCGAGGACCGTTCGGCGGAGCTGACGCTCATCGCCATCCAGGGCCCGCGGGCGCCGATGATCCTCGCCTCGGTGACCGACCTCGAGGTGCGCGAGGCCTCGGCCGAAGACCTGCCCTCGTTCCACCTCACCCGAGCGCGCGTGGCCGGTAGCCGCGCGACCGTCGCGCGGACCGGTTACACGGGCGAGGACGGGTTCGAGGTCTTCGTCGACAACGACCGCGCGCAGCAGGTCTGGTCGAGGCTGCTCGCGGCCGGCGAGGCCACTGGACTGATCCCGATCGGGCTCGGCGCGCGAGACACCCTGCGGCTCGAGGCGCGCTTCTCGCTCTACGGGAACGATATCGACGAGACCACGGACCCGATCGAGGCCGGGCTCGGCTGGACGTGCAAGCTGGACAAGGAGTTCCTGGGTCGAGATGCGATCGCCGCGGCGAAGGCGCGCGGGCCGGAGCGGAAGCTCGCGGGCCTCGTCGTCGAGGGCGGCGTCGCGCGACATGGCCACGACATCACGAAGGACGGCGCGATCGTCGGTCGCGTGACGAGCGGCACGTTCGGTCCCACCGTGCAGAAGAACATCGCCCTCGCCTACGTGCCGGCGCCGCTCGCGAAGATCGGGACGGAGCTCGCGGTGCGCATCCGCGAGCGCGACGTGCCCGCTAAGGTGGTCAAGACGCCCTTTTTTCGGAGGCAGGAGTGAGCAGCGTTCCGGACGATCTGCGCTACTCGAAGGAGCACGAGTGGGTGCGGGTCGACGGCGAGACCGCGACCATGGGCATCACGGCGTTCGCGCAGGAGCAGCTCGGTGACGTCGTATTCGTCGAGCTGCCCGAGAAGGGCGCGACGGTGCGGCAGCACGGGAGCCTCGGGGTCGTCGAATCGGTGAAGGCCGCATCGGACGTTTACGCGCCCGTATCCGGCGAGGTGCTCGAACGGAACGTGAAGGTGATGGAAAGTCCCGAGCTCGTGAATTCGTCGCCCTACGGCGATGGATGGATGGTGCGCCTGCGCATCGCCGACCGGGCCGAGCTCGGCCGGCTGCTCACGCCGGCCGACTACCGGGCCCATATCGGCGAGACCTCGGCCGCCGCCGGCGACTAGCGCGCCAAGGATGGGGAACAACCCGTACTCGCCACACACGGACGCGGACCGCGCGGCGATGCTCGCGCGGGTCGGCGTGGCGAGCGTCGACGAGCTGCTCGGCGCGGTGCCGGCCGACGTGCGTCGGCCGGCGATGGGCGTCCCACCCGGGATGGCGGAAGCGGAGGTGCAGGCGCACCTGGAGCGCATCGCCGCGCGTGACCGCTCCGCGGGGAGCGGTCCCTTCTTCATCGGCGGCCCCGTCCAGCGCCGCTACATCCCCGCGGCGGTGAGCGTGCTCGCGCTCCGTGGCGAGTTCCTCACCGCGTACACGCCGTACCAGCCCGAGGTGAGCCAGGGCACGCTCCAGGCGATCTGGGAATACCAGTCGGTCATGTGCGAGCTCCTGGCGATGGACGTCGTGAACTCATCGATGTACGACGGCTCGACGGCGGTCGCCGAGGGCGCGCTCATGGCCGTGCGGCTCACCGGCCGCCGGCGTGTCGTCGTCGCGCTCGACGTCTTCTCGCAGTTCCGCACGACCCTCCGCACGTATGCCCAGGGTCCCGAGCTCGAGGTCATCGAGGTGCCGACGGCCGAGCTCGCGGCCCACGCGGGCGGCGCAGCGTGTCTCGTCGTCCAGCACCCCGACGCCCAGGGCGGGCTCGTCGACGTGCGGGCGATCGCCGACGCGGCGCATGCGGCGGGCGCGCTCTGCGTCCAGGTCACCGAGCCGCACGCCAACGCGCTCATCGAGCCGCCCGGGGCGCTCGGCGCCGACATCGCCGTCGGCGAGGGCCAGCCGCTCGGCATCCCCATGTCGTTCGGCGGTCCCCATCTCGGCATCTTCGCGTCGCGCGAGGCGCTCGTCAGGCAGATGCCCGGCCGGATCGTCGGCCAGACCGTCGACGCGAACGGTACCCGCGGCTTCGTCAACACCCTCCAGACGCGCGAGCAGCACATCCGTCGCGAGAAGGCGACGTCCAACATCTGCACGAACGAGGCGATCGCCGCGATCACCGCCGCCGTCTACCTGGCCCTCATGGGGCCCGAAGGCCTCCGCGCCGCGGCGCGCGTCGGCGTCGAACGGGCGCACCGGCTGGCGGGCCGCCTGGAGCGCGTCCCCGGCTTCGCGGTCGCCCTTGACGGACGGCCGTTCCTGGACCGGTTCCCGCTCTCCTCGCCGCTCGGCCAGGGCCTCCGCGACGCGCTCCGGACGGACGGGATCCTCGCGGGCGAGCCGTCCGCCGATGGGACCGGCGCCGTGATCGTTCAATGCACGGAGCTCACGACCGACGACGACATCGACGCCTTCGTCGCGGCCGCCGAGCGCGCCGTGGCGCGGGAGCCGGTGGCCAGCGCATGACGGACCGCCTGATCCCCGATTCGGGCGCGACGACCGCGCTGCCGGCGCTCGAGCCGCTGCTCTTCGAGCTCCAGCGGCCCGGGCGGGCCGGCCGCCATGTCCGGGGCGCCGAGCGGGCCGAGGCGCTGGTTCCGGCCGAGTTCCGGCGCACCGCTGCGCTTCGGCTGCCGGAGCTCACCGAGCCGCAGGTCGTGCGGCACTTCACCCACCTCGCGCAGCTCAACTACTCCGTCGATTCGGGGATGTACCCGCTCGGCTCGTGCACGATGAAGTACAACCCGAAGGTGAACGACCGGGCGGCATCGCTGCCCGGATTCTCCGACATCCACCCCGAGCAACCGGACGAGACGGTCCAGGGCGCGCTCGGCCTGCTCCACGAGCTGCAGGAGCTCCTCGCCGGAGTGACGGGCATGGACGCGGTGGCGCTGCAGCCCGCCGCCGGCGCGCACGCGGAGTTCACCGCCATCCTCATGTTCAAGGCGTACCACGCGGCCCGCGGCGACCTGAAGCGGCGTCGTGTGATCGTCCCCGACTCGGCGCACGGGACCAACCCGGCATCGGCCGCGATGTGCGGGTTCGACGTGACGACGGTGCGCAGCGACGCACGCGGCAACGTCGACCTCACGGCGCTTCGCGCGGCACTCGGCGACGACGTCGTCGGCCTGATGCTCACGAATCCGAACACCCTCGGCCTCTTCGAGGAGCGCGTACGCGAGGTCTGCGCGGCCGTTCATGACGCGGGTGCGCTCGTGTACGGAGACGGCGCCAACATGAACGCACTGCTCGGGATCGCCCGGCCCGGCGATCTCGGCCTCGACTGCGTGCACATCAACGTGCACAAGACGTTCTCCACCCCGCACGGCGCGGGCGGGCCGGGCGCCGGGCCGCTCTGCGTGAAGCGCCTGCTCGAGCCGTTCCTGCCGGTCCCGCGGATCGTCCGCAGCCCCGACGGTGCGTACCGGCGCGAGCACGCGGCCGAGCGCCCGAGCACGATCGGCCCGGTCCGGTCGTTCGTCGGGAACTTCGGCGTGCTCGTGCGCGCTTACACCTACATCAGGACGCTCGGCGAAGAGGGGCTCGTGGAGACCGGGAACGACGCGATCCTCGCGGCGAACTACCTGCTCGCGCTCGTACGCGGCGCCTACCAGGTCGCGTACGACCGGGCGTGCATGCACGAGTTCGTGCTCACCGCGTCGCCGCAGAAGCGGAAGGGGGCCTCGGCGCTGGATATCGCGAAGGCGCTCATCGACGAGGGCTTCCATCCGCCGACGGTGTATTTCCCGCTCATCGTCCCGGAGTCGCTGATGATCGAGCCGACCGAGACCGAGCCGCGCGAGACGCTCGACGCGTTCGCGGCCGCGCTCGTGCGGATCGCCGAGCGCGTCGATCGCGATCCGGCCTCCGTCCGCGCCGCTCCCACGCGCGCCCCGCTCCGCCGGCTCGACGAGGTCGCGGCCGCGCGGCACCCGATCCTGCGCTACAGGGTGGAGTGAGCGCGCCGTCCACCCCCGCGCTGAGCGGGTCCGCTCGAGGCGGGGCAGTCGACCCACACGTCCATATGGTCCGGCCGCCGCGCGTCCGCGTGACCGCCGGGGTCGTGCCGTTGCGCCGTGAGCCGACCGACGACACCGAGCGCGTGGACGAAGCGCAGTACGGCGAGCTCCTCACCCTGCTCGGCGAGGACGGCGAGTGGCGCTACGCGCAGGGGCCGGACCTCTATTTCGGCTGGATCCGCGTGGGAGCGATCACGCCGATCGACGAACGACCGCGGGGCGTCGTCGCGGTGCCGCTCGCGGCGGTGCACGCTGAGCCCCGCGATGACGCGCGCGTGGTCGACGAGATCCCCGCCGGAACGGTGCTGGATCTGCCCGACGGGGAGTGGCTGCGCGCCGCCGACGGCTGGGTCAGTGCGGCGGACGTCGTGAGCCAGGCGGCGCTCCAGCGCCGGTACCCGCGCACCGCTGACCTCCTCGCGAGCGCGGACGCGTTCCTCGGCGTGCCGTACCTGTGGGGTGGCACGAGCGCTCGCGGGATCGACTGCTCGGGCTTCGTGCAGCAGGTGTACCGTCTGAACGGTGTGGGCCTGGACCGTGACGCGGACCAGCAGGCCCTGGGTGGGAGAGCTGTGGACGAGGCGTCCGCCGGGGATCTCCTGTTCTTCGGAGCGCCGAGCGTGACCCACGTGGCGCTGGCGACCGGCGGCCGCGGCTTCGTCCACGCACCGGCGTCCGGCCGGTTCGTCGGGCGAGGCGAGCTGTCGGATGACCATCGTCCGGTGGCCATCCGGCGCTACCTGCGGTGACCCGTCCGGCGCGCCAGACGGCGGAGGGCCCGGACGTGGACGCGCGCGGCGACCTCGAGCTGGTGCGCGCCGCGCGGACAGGCGACATCCGAGCCTTCGACAACCTGTTCTATCGGTACCGCGACGGGATCTACCGGGTCGCGTTCGCGATCACGAAGGACACCTCGGCGGCCGAGGAGATCGTCGTCGACACCTTTGCCCGGGCTCACCGCGCGATCGACCGGCTCGAGCCCGATGACTCGCTCCGCCCCTGGCTGTACCGGGTCGCGGTCAACCTTTCGTACAACCGCCGACCGCGGCGGAACGTTTCGTTCAGCTATCTCGACGACGCGCCGGACGACCTCGCGGCGGATGACGAGTCGCCGAGCGACGCCGCGGAACGGGCGGAGCGGGGCCGCGTCGTGCTCGAGTGCGTGGATACGCTCGGACCGAAGCACAAGATCGTCGTCGTCCTGCACTACCTGAACGGGCTCAACCTCGCGGAGATCGCGCAGATCGTGGATGCGCCGGTCGGCACCGTGAAGTCGCGGCTCCACTACGCGCTCCGCCGGCTGCGAACGCATCTTTCGGCACACCCGGGCCTGGAGTTCGAACCGGAGCGGTCCGAATCGGCTACCGGTGAGCAGATGAGAACGCAAGGGCGATCCGGATGATGCTCCGCCGCGACCGCCTGTCGCTCGACGACCAGATCCGGCTCGAGGCGGCGCTGCGCGACGCGTTCGCGCCACTCCGCGCGCGCCGGGCGCCGCTCTCCGCGGCCAGGGTGCGCGCCGCGGTCCGCTGGGAGGCTCCGCCGCCGCCGCGGCTCGGCGGGCTCGCGCTCGTCGGCCGGCTCGGCGAGCTCTCGACGGTCATGGCCGTCGCCGCGATCGTCTTCGCCGGCGCGCTCGCGCCCGCACTCCCGACCTCGCATGAGCAGGAGCAGGAGCTCGTCGCGCCGGTGCTCGTTCCGCTGAACGGCGGCCCGTCGCTCAACGACCCAGCGACGTACATGCGCTGGCTGCGTCTCGGACGGAGCGATCCACAGGACGATCTGCTCGATCCCGCGACGGGCATGCGCCGAACGGTCCTCGGCACCGACGGACCGCTCGCCCATGAGCGCCAGGGGCTCGCCATCAAGCCATAGCCTTCGCCTCATGGCGGGCGCCCTCGCGCGCTGCTCCCTCCTCGCACTCGTCCTCATCGCGCAGCTGGTCGCCGTGTCGTGCAGCGCGCCGAGGCCGGCGCGGCGCGACGTTGTCGTCGGGCTGGTCGGCGAGCCGAGCTCGGTGCTCTCCGAGGAGCCGAACGCGCGGATCGTGGCCAGCGCGGTGACCGAGGAGCTGGTCCGCCGTGACGCGCACGACGAGCTCGTCCCGCGTCTGGCCGCGCGCGTGCCGACGCTCGAGAACGGCGGCCTGCAGGTCGTGAGCGACGACCCCGCGGCGCCGGCCGGGCGGCTCGTGGCGACGTTCGAGCTCCGGCCGGGGCTCACCTGGCAGGACGGCTCGCCGATCAGCGCAGCCGACGTGCGGTTCGCGTGGGAGACGGAACGAAGCGCGCCGCTCTCGACCGAAGCCCGGTGGAACGCCGAGCGGGTCGAGCGGGTGGACGTGCTCGACGCGGTCAGCGCGCGGTTCACGTACCGGGCCAACGAACGCTGGGACGATTACGCCCTCGTCGCCCACGTCCTGCCGATGCATCTGCTCGCCGGCGCGACATCCGCCCAACGCATCCAGTACGAGCGCGAACCGATGCACGCCGGACCGTTCGCCATCGCCGCATGGCTTCCCGGGATCGGCATCACGCTCTCGGCCTTCAAGGGCTACGCCCTGGGCGCACCGGCACTCGGCCGGATCGAGATCCGCTTCTTCGCCGACCGGTCGGCCCTGCTCGACGCGCTGCGGCGCGGCGACGTAGACGTCGTTCCGTCACCCGGCCTCGAGGCGGACCTCGCGCGCACCCTCGATCGGTTCGCCGATGGGACGACCTTGCAGACCTTCTACACGCCGTCCGAGTCGCTCGAGGTGCTGCGGTACGGACCGCGCTTCAGCGACCCGGCGCTGCGCGAGGCGATCGAGCTCGCCGTCGATCGTCGCGCGATCACGAGCGATCTCTTCGCCGGCCGCGCGCTCGTCCCGCGCAGCTTCCTCGTCCCGCCGGCGTGGGC
>DASWCU010000114.1:0-2232 GCA_036389935.1 Candidatus Limnocylindria bacterium | reverse complement strand
CGGCGTGGTCATCGGCGGCGAGCTGCGGCAGCTGGACACCGCCGAGGCCGTGTTCGGCATGCCCGCGGACCCGGAGATCGCCTCGTTCGTCGGCGTGGAGAACGTGCTCCCAGCGAAGGTCGAGCACGTCACCGACGAGCTCACGACCCTCCGGATCGGCGAGGTGCGGGTCGAGATCACCGAAGCGCCACCGCACGGCGACGATTTCCCGCTGCTCTGCATCCGGCCCGACGACGTCGTCATCGCGCGCGAGGCCGCGGCGTCGAGCGCCCGGAACAGCTTCGCCGCGCGGATCGTCCGCGTGGAGCCGATCGGCCGGCGGACGCGGCTCGTGCTCGACTGCGGGTTCCCGCTCATCGCCCACGTGACCCGGCAGTCGGCGCGCGAGATGGCGCTCGCCGCGGGCGATCAGGTCGTCGCGTCGTTCAAGGCGACGGTTCCGCACCTGCTGCCCCGCATCCGTCACTGAGTGCGCCGCGGATGGCCCGGTCTCGCGGGATGATCTATTAGCTAGACAGATATGGCCTTTCTGGCTATCATATGATACATGAGCAAGCGGACTCGCCCGGTGTTCCCTCGCCAGCGGCAACGCGCCGAAGCGCTCGGCGAGCGCCTACAACTGGCGCGGCTCCGGCGCGGCGTGCCCCAGACCGAGATGGCCGCGCGGATCGGCGTCTCGCGGATGACGCTGGGCAGGCTCGAGGCCGGCGACCCGAGCGTCGGACTCAGCGTGCTGCTCCGCGCCCTCGACGTGCTCGGTCTCGCGACCGACGTGGATCGGATCGCCGAAGAGGACGAGGTCGGTCGTCAGCTGGAAGACCTGAGGCTGAGTCGAGCGCCCCGCCGGCGCGCTGCATCGCGCTAGAGGGTCATGCAAGTGCGGAAGAGAGAGGGCCGTCGGGCGGACGAGATCCGGCCCGCCGCCCGGCCGATCGGACAGGACGAACTCATCGTCCACCTGGATGCAGCGGAGTTGGGCGCTAACGAGATCGTCGGCCGGCTTCGCAACAGCCGGCAGCGCGGCCTGAGCGTGATCTCCTTCGCGTACGACCCCGACTGGCTTGCCGGCCCGAGCGCCTTCGGGCTCGACCCGAGCCTGGGCATGCATCCGGGCGATCAATATCCCGAGACGCTTCCTGGGATCTTCGCCGACACCACACCCGATCGGTGGGGCCGGACCCTGCTCGAGCGCGACATCGCGAGGATCGAGGGCCGTTCGCGAGTCCTTGACCCGTGGGATCTGCTCACGCTGGTGCGCGATGAGCTGCGCATGGGCGCTCTTCGCTTCGCCCGTTCCGCGGACGGGCTGTTCGTCGCGTCGGGTCCGCCGGCGGTCCCACCGGTCGCCCGCCTGCGCGATCTCGAGCACGAGGTGCGCGAAGTCGAGAGCGGACGATCGCCTGCTCCTGCCGCGATCGCGGATCTCGTCGCGCCAGGCAGCTCCCTCGGCGGGAACCGGCCCAAGGCGAACTTCCGCCCGGACGATGGAGACCTCTGGATGGCCAAGTTCCCGTCGGCGACCGATCGCTGGGACTTCGCGCAGTGGGAGTATCTGTTGAACGAGCTCGCCGCGGGCGCGGGCATCCCCGTTCCGCCGACCCAGCTCCTGGGACCGTATCTGGCCGCGCACCACACGTTCGCTGCGCGGCGCTTCGATCGTCGGGGACCCGAGCGCCGCCTGTTCGCGTCGGCCATGACCCTGACCGGGAACCGTGACCATGCGATGGCGAGCTACTTGGACATCGCGCGGGCGATCGAGCTCTACGGCGATCCAACGACCATCGCTCAGGATCTTGAACAGCTCTTCCGGCGTGTCCTGTTCAACGTCCTGTCCGGTCACCGAGACGACCATCTCAGGAACCACGGCTTCTTGCGACATGCGCGAGGCTGGCGCCTCGCGCCGGCCTACGACCTCAACCCAAGGCCCGATGCCCGTAGGCATGAGCTCGCATTGAATGACGCGGAGAAGGAGCCGGACCTAGACCTCGTCCTCGCTACCGCGCCCTACTATCGCCTCTCGGAGCGCCAGGCGCGGACGATCGCCGATGAGGTGCGGAGCGCGCTCATGCCGTGGCGTGAGAAAGCCGAGCAGCTCGGCATTCCGCGCGTCGAGATCGATCTCATGGAAGCTGCCTTCAACGTCTAGCTCGGCGCCTCATGGGCACCGACGGGGCATAACTAGACTCGCGAGCATGCCGGTGAGCGCATCCGCGGCGCGGACCGCGGCGAAGC
>DASWCU010000113.1:0-11803 GCA_036389935.1 Candidatus Limnocylindria bacterium | reverse complement strand
TCATCCGGCGCGAGCGGAAAGGCCCCGAGGCGTCGTTCCCCTATCTCGCGGAGAAGGCGGGGGACGAACCGAACGTCGAGCGCTGCTGCGCGAAGATCCTGCTCGCCCACGGCGAGCGCATGCGCGACGGCTCGTTCGCGTGCCCCGTCTGCGGGACGCACTGGGAGCGGCGGACCGAGCGGCTGCACGGGCTGCGAGTTCCGGTGTTCGAGAAGGGCGGGCTGGCCGAGGCGCTCACGGTGCAGCCTGGGCGCACGCGGCCGTTCCTGGTGCCTGTGTCGGAGTATTCGCCGCCGCGCGAGTGAAGCGCGAGCGCAGGATCCTCAGCGGAGCGGCTCGATCCTGGGCACCCTTCCCGACTTCCGGTCACGGTCCCATTTCATGTAGTGCTTGTGGCAAAGACCGCGCGACCGGTGCGGCTTGCCGCAAGCTGTCACGACGCACGACGGCGGCGGGTCGGTTAGCCGGATCGGATGGTAGGTGGCAATGGCCAGGTCGATCTCGCGCGTTCGTCTCTGTCCCATCGAGGATCGCAATCGTCGCATCCAATCCGCGGCGCCGGCACCCGTGATCGAGATCTGAAAGCCGGGGGTCCAACCGCGCTCCGCGCTCCTTGCGTCTTCCTTCGGCGACACCGTCGGTATCCCGATGATCTTCGCCGCCCGCTCTAAGACGTCGCGGTCGCACATGGTTGCGCTGATACGCGGATAGCCCCCCGCATTCGTGAATGTGCCCTCGCCCTCGAGCAGGCCGGCCAGCCACGCGATCGACCTGTCGTCGTCGGGCGGGGTCACCGCCAGCGGGCCGCTCAACGCCGCGGCCGTCGGCAGATTATCCACAGGCAGGTATCTCGGCGTCCGTCCACGGCGGGTCGATTTCCACCACGAGCTGTAGTGCTGGCGACACAGGCCCCGGCTTCGCACGCGACGGTCGCATGCGATGACGCAGCACGTGGTGTCGCCGATCATCGCGCGGGCCCTCGGCGCGTGCGGACCTGAAAGAGCGACGTCGATCTGTCTCTGTCGGCGCGAGCCCATGACCTGATAGAGCGTCCGCATGACCATGACGGCGGCCACTCCTCTGATCTTCGTCGTGTACGTGCGCCTCCGCGGGCGTGCCGACCTCCGATCCCACGGCGTCGTGCACCTCGCGAACAGCCGTGCCGCATGCTCAATGACGTCTTTGTCGGTCATCTGAAGCTGCACGATCGGGCAGCGCGGGTTGGACGGCGGCCCCTTGACGAACGATCCTTCGCCTTCCAGCAGGCCGGCCAGCCAGTGCAGCTCGCTCTCTACATCGAAGCTGGCCAGAGACGTCGATGGCTCAACGTCGTGCATGACCGCTCAAGCATAACATACCGCCGGCTCCCGTGGGGTGATTGGATCGGTTCGGGGGCTACTCCCGGGACGCCCCGTCCTATGGCGAGGGTCGACGTCGCCAGCGTGCTTTCGCTGCGGCGCGGGCGATCGCGCTCCTTCGCTTCTTCGAAAGCGCGCTCGCTCGTGCGGGTCCGCCCTTCCTGCCCCCGAGGCGTCCAAGCGCGACGGCCGCAGGGTTCTTAGCCGCCTCTTGGGATTTCACGGCCCTGCTTGTTCGGTGCGTGTCCGAGCCCATCCTGCTGGACAGTCCCTCGTCCGCGTCAGATCGGACCCGTACAATTGAGCACGGCGACGCGGGTCGCATCCCATGGCGGCGTTAGCCTAGTGGTAAGGCCCCGGGTTGTGGACCCGGTTAGAGCAGTTCGATCCTGCTACGCCGCCCGGAGAAAGTCGCGAATCGTGTCGGCGACTGCCACAGCTTTCGCCGCCAACCCGTCGGCCGCCGGACGTGGATCGCTCCCCTCGACCGCGCTGCTCCGACCGATCCGGCTCAGCGAGGCGCCAGAGCACTGCGTCGTGCCCGGCTGCACCCGCCCCCATGACTCGCGCGGTCTCTGTCACGCCCACTACATGCGCTGGAGCCGCTATCGCGCGGCGGGCAAGGATTCCGGGATCACGCCCCTCCGATGAGCCGCGAGCGCTCACCCATGACGTAACGCGTCGCCTGGACCCAAGCTGGCCCGCCCAGTACTACCCCCTCGAACCGTCCGCAAACCGTCCGGTCAGGACCATCGTGCTCCCCCCGTTGAGGGATGCCGGACTACACCACGCGGCTGACCATCCGACCTCCAAGCCAGCAATTCGATGGAGGCGATCCCATGGGGATGAGATGGCGGCCGCTCAGCGTGCTCATGGCGGCGACCGTGGCGCTCGGCGCCTGCGGCGGCGCTTTGGGCACGCCGGCGAAGACGAAGGACCCGCTCGCGGGCGACTACACCGGAAAGGGCGCGGCCGCGGCGTCGGAAGCGGCGAAGGCGCTGACGAAGCGCTTCGCCGAGCTGCACCCCGGCGTCAACTTCACGCTCGTCGAGATCGACACCGAGACGAGCATCGTGAACGTCAACCAGGGCGACGTCGACTTCGGCTACATCGGCCGCGACCCGAAGGCCGCTGAACCGAAGATCGGGCTCACCCCCATCGGCTTCACCGGCAGCGGGATCGCGGTCAACGCCGCGAACCCCGTGAAGAACCTCACGAAGGACCAGATCCGCAAGATCTTCACCGGCGAGATCAAAGACTGGGGCCAGGTCGGCGGCGACCCCGGCCCGATCAAGGTCTTCGTCCGCGAGGCGACGAGCTCGACCCGCACCACCATCGAGTCGTTCGTCTTCGGCAGCGACAAGCCCACGTACACGCCCGACAAGGTCGAGATCTTCGAATCGGAGGACACGATCAAGGCGATCGGATCCTTCAAGGCCGCGATCGGGACGCTGACGCTCTCGGGCAAGAACGCAAGCGATCCGACGATCAAGTTCGTGAGCATCGACGGGACGCCGGCGACGGTCGCCGAGCTGAACGGCGGCGCGTGGAAGATCCGGCGGCCGCTTTACTTCACCACGGCGCCCGATCCGGCGAAGGTGAAGCCCGCGATCGCGGCGCTCGTCGAGTTCATCAAGAGTCCCGACGGCCAGAAGATCGTCGGAAGCCAGTAGCGGCCGGTGAACAGCATCCGGGCGCGCCTCCTCGCGCCGAGCCTCCTCCGGATCCTCGTGATCCGGACGGTCGGGGTGAGCGTCGTCGCGGTGCTGCTGCTCGTCCTCGCCGCGCAGTACGTTTCGAACAACCTCCTCCAATCGCGCTTCCAGGATGAGGCGGGCGTCGTCGCGAGCGCCGCGGAGTCGGACATCGACGAGCGCGTCGTCGCGGCCATCCGCGGAGCGCGGCTCGTCGCCGGGCTGCCGACCACGAAGCGCCTGGTGAGCGACTACGCCCACGGGACCGCGCGGGCATCGGACCTCCAGGGGTTCCTGCTGTTCGCGAAGGCCAGCATCGGCGTCGAAGCGCTGAACGTCGCCGACGCGAGCGGCCGGATCCTCGTCAGCGCGCAGGACGAAGAGCCGGATCAGCGCGTGCAGCAGCAGCTCATCGACCGGGCCGCGGCCAACCCGGAGCAGGCGTTCGTGCTCTACGACGAGCCGAAGGGCGTGACCGTCCGCGCGCTCTCGATCATCCGCGACGAGGAGTCAGCCGCGCTGGTGGGCTACGTCGAGGTCGCCACGGTCCTCGATGAGCGATTCCTGCGGTTGATCCAGACGAACTCCGAGGCCCAGCTCGTGCTCGTGTGGCGGGGCCAGCTCAAGGCCACGACGCTGCAGCTCGGCGATGCCGACGTGCGGACGTTCCCATCGGCGCAGGATGTCGACCAGGCGCCTGAGGACAGCGTCGAGCGCGTGGTGAACCTGGGGGGCAAGAGCTTCTTCGGCGTCTTCAGCCTGGAGCGCACCCATACCCCCGATCCGCTCCTCCTCGGCGTCCTCGTCTCGACGGAGCCGGTCGACGTCGCGCAGCGGACGCTCATCCTCGTCCTCGGCGGCCTCATGGCCCTGACCGTCCCCGCCGTGATCGTGCTGTCGTATCGCTCCGCGCGCTCGATCACGGGCCCGCTCGAGCACCTCGCCTCGGCCGCCCAGCGCATCGAGGCCGGCGACCTCGGCGTGCGAGTAGAGCAGCGGTCGCCCTACGAGGTGGGGACGCTCGAGCGGGCGTTCGAGACGATGGCCCGATCGCTCCAGGATCGAGAACGCGCCCAGCAGGAATACCTCGACGAGGTCCGCGCGGTGAACGCCGTGTCCGACGCGGTCGTCGGCGTCACGGACCGCGCGCGGATCTTCGCCGAATCCCTCATCCGACTGCGGGCCCTGGTCCACGCGGACGCCGCCGCGATCGTCATCCGGGAGGAGGCGTCCGCCGGCGGCGCCCTCGTCACCGCGAGCGCGGCCGAGATCGACCCCGACGTCGCGAGGGCGATCGCCGAGGGCGTGCTCGCCGCAAAGCGCGTCGACCCGGACGTCGTGCAGCGCGCCGCGGTGGCGGCCGGGCTCCTCCGGAGCGCCGCGCACGTGCCGCTCTCTACGCGCGGGCGGATCACCGGGCTGCTCTCGCTGTACTTCGCCGGCAACGTCGAGATGAGCGAGTCGGAGGCGCGCACGCTCCGCACGGTCGCGCGGCTCGTGTCCGTGGCCAAGGAGAACGCGGACCTCGTGACGGAGCTGCGGGACAACAACTTCCAGCTCGAGCGCGCCAACCGGCTCAAGAGCGAGTTCCTGGCGAACGTGTCGCACGAGCTCCGGACGCCGATGAACGCGATCATCGGCTATTCGAAGCTCATGCTCGACGGCCTCGACGGCGAGCTGAATCAGCAGCAGGAGGCCGACCTCCAGCGCGTCACGACCGCCGCCGACAACCTGCTCGGCCTGATCAACGGGCTGCTCGACCTGTCAAAGATCGAGGCGGGAAGGATGGAGATCTCCGTCGAGGAGGTCGATGTCCGTTCGCTCGCCGAGGAAGTGCTCGGGCTCGTCCGGCCGCAGGCCGACGCGAAGAGCCTCGAGGTCGCGTCGGACGTCGGGCCGGCCGTCGCGCCGGTCCTGGCGGACCGCGCCCGGATCCGCCAGGTGCTCGTGAACCTGCTGTCGAACGCCGTCAAGTTCACCGAGACGGGCCGCGTGACGATCAGCGCGACGAACGGCGAGGGCTGGGTCACGGTCTCCGTCTCTGACACCGGGATCGGCATCAGCGCCGAGGCGCAGGCGTACATCTTCGACGAGTTCCGCCAGGCCGACTCATCGACCACCCGGCGCTACGGAGGCACCGGGCTCGGGCTGGCGATCAGCAAGCGGCTCGTGGCGCTCCACGGTGGCCGGATCTGGGTCCAGAGCGCGCCCGGAGGCGGGAGCGTCTTCAGCTTCACGCTTCCGGTCCACGTGCGTGCGGCCGTCTTCGCGGCGGGCGACTAGTGGCGCGGATCCTGATCGTCGAGGACGAGGCGAACAACCTCGACGTCGCCCAGCGCATCGTTCGCGCCGCCGGCCACGAGGCCCTCGTCGCGCTGGACGGGGTCGCGGGCCTCGAGCTCGCGCGTCAGGAACGTCCGGACGGCGTCCTCGTCGACCTCATGCTGCCGGAGCTCGATGGATGGTCGGTCACCCGCGCCATCCGCGGCGAGGCGTGGGCGGAGAACGTGCCGATCATCGCCGTGTCGGGCCTCGCGATGCAGGCCGACCGCGACCGGGCGCGCGACGCCGGCTGCGACGCGTTCATCACCAAGCCCTACGCGCCGGCCGAGCTGCGCGGCATCCTCGAGCGCTTCTTCAGCGAGGACGCGGGCGAGCGCCGGCCGAAGCCCGCAGCCGCGGCGCCACAGTCCGGTGTCGCGGCGGACGAGCGGCTCGGTCGCGTTCTCGTCGTCGACGACGAGCCCGCCAACGTCGAGCTCCTGGTCCGCCGGCTCCAGGGCAACGGCTACGAGACGCTGAGCGCGACGAACGGGCACGACGCGCTCGGCATCGCCGCACGCGAGCGGCCCGACCTGATCCTGATGGACGTCATGATGCCGGGGCTCGATGGCTGGCAGGCCACCCGGCTGCTCAAGAGCGATCCGAAAACGGTGAATATCCCGGTCGTCTTCGTGACCGCGCGGGACCGACCCGAGGACGTCGCGCGCGGGTTCGAGGTCGGCGGCTCGATGTACATCCACAAGCCGGTCGAGCCGGTCGAGCTCTTCGCGCGCGTGCGCACCGCGATCTTCACGAAACGCCTGCAGGACGACCTCCGCGCCAAGAACGAGGATCTCCGCCGGCTCGAGCGCTCGCGCCAGGAGCTCATCGGGATGCTTGGCCACGACATCCGCAACCTCGCGAACAGCGTCGTGGCGTTCCTGCAGCTCGCCCGGATGGGCGAGCTCACGCCGGATCGTCCGGAGTTCAGCCAGCTGCTCGGCCTGTCCGAGGCGAACATCGCCGAGGTCCTCCGCATGGTCAACGCGCTCCTCGACGTCTACAAGATCGAGGAGGGCCGGCTCGAGGCGGTGCCGCAGGTCCACCGGCTCGGCGACATCGTCCGGCGCAGCTTCTCGCAGCTCGCGCCGGAGGCGCACGCGAAACGCATCGAGCTCATCGATGGCGCTCCCGAGGGGCTCCGGGTATTCGTCGACGCCGGGCTCGTCGTCCGCGTGTTCACGAACCTCCTCTCGAACTCGATCAAGCACACGCCGAGCGGCGGCTCGGTGCGTCTCGACGCGGTGGCCGACCCGGCCGCCCCCGACACGGTCATCGTTCGGGTCACCGACACCGGCTCGGGGATCGCCGAGGCGGACGCGGAGCACGTCTTCGACCGCTTCTACCAGAGCGATCAGGGCCGCAGCCGCGGCGGCACCGGCCTCGGTCTCGCCTTCTGCCGGCTCGCGGTCGAGCTGCACGGGGGCACGATCCGCGTCGCGAACCCCGGCGGCCCGGGCACGGTGATCGAGCTCACGTTCCCCGCGGCCTCGCGGCCCGCCGCGGAGGCGCCGCCGCCGTGAACGCCTTCCTGCGCGGCCTGCTCCCGGTGCGGCGAGAGGAGCGCGGCACCGTGCTCCTCCTCTACGGCCTGCTGACGGTCATGGTCCTGGCCGATTGGGTGGGCAAGGTCGGCACGAACGCGGTCTTCGTGAAGCGCGTCGGGGTGACGTACCTCCCGGTGATGTACATCGTCACGCCCATCGTCATGCTCGCGGCATCGACCGTCATCTTCGGGCTCGTCGATCGCATCCGGCGCCGCGACCTCTTCATCTGGTACATCGCGATCGTCGCGGCACTGTCCGTCGCGACGCAGGCCGCGATGTCGTTCGGCAACGCCGACTACTGGTGGGCGTACGTCTTCGCGCACGTCGTGAAGGAGACGATCTACCTGATCTTCTGGGTCTACGCCGGCAACCTGTTCGACAGCGAGCAGAGCAAGCGCATCTTCCCGCTGTTCGCGGGGGCGCTCCTCGTGGGGAAGATCGGTGGCGGCGCCCTCGCCGGCGCATTGCAGCCGCTCGTCCACTCGGAGAGCTTCATGGGCGCCCAGGCCGCGGGCTTCGGGGTGTGCCTCGTGATCGTGCTCCTCTGGCGCCACCGGCTGCCCGAGGGCGAGGGGCGGCTCGCGGGCGAGCGCGAGCGGCCGAGCGGACTGGGCGCGCGCGTCCGCGGCTCGGTCGACGGCTATCGCGCGGTCGCGTCCGATCGCCTGCTGCGACCGTTCGGCATCGGGATCTTCCTCTGGTACTTCCTCATGCAGATCGCCAACTACCTGTACAGCGCCGGGCTCGACTCGGCGACGACCGCACCGAGCCTCCTGGGCGCCGAGGACGCCTACGCGCTCCTCTACGCGTCCGTGTACACGAGCGGCTCGCTCATCGCGCTGTTCGTGCAGACCTTCCTCACGGGCGGTCTGATCCGGCGGCTCGGCGTCTCGGTCGTGCTGTTCGCCTTCCCGCTCTGGTACGTCCTGACCTTCGGGGCCGGATGGATCGCCCTCACGCTCGTCGCCGCCGTGCTGCTGCAGGCGGGGGAGCGGATCGTGGTACCGGCGCTCCATCTGCCTGCGACGCAGGTCGTGTACAGCCAGATCGCCGCGGAGCTGCGGCCCCGCGCGCGCGCGTTCTTCTCCGGCGGCGTCAACGCGATCGGGAACATCGCCGCCGCCGGCGTGCTCATCGCAGGCGTGATCGGTGCCGACCCCAGGCGCGTCCTCCTGTTCGGCACGGTCTGCTCGGCCGGCTTCGTCGTGAACACCGCCTTCGTCCGGCGGGCGCTCGGCCGGCGGATCGCGGAGAACCTGAGCTCCGCGGATCCGGAGCTGCGGCGCAACGCCGCCCAGATGCTCGAGGGCGAGGGCCGGGCCGTCCCGACCGACCAGCTCCATGTCGTTCTGCGCGACGCGAGCGCCGACATCGAGGCCGGCGTGCGGCTCGCCCTCACCCGGCGCGGGGCGCTCGCCGTCGCGGCGGAGGCGAACGCGGAATGAAGGAGACGGTCGACCGCACCGAGGCGCGTCCGCGGCGCGAAGAGCGCTTCATCGCGAGCGAGGAGCTCGCCCGGCTCGTCATGCGCACCGCCGGATCGCACCTCCCGCTCGCGCGTGACGATCGTCCGTACCAGTGGTCGACCACCGTCTACTGCGACACCTACGACTGGCAGATCTACCGCGGGGCCGAGCGCGGCTCCGCGTTGCGACTGCGGTTCCGCGAGTACCACCGCACCAGGCCGACGGCGGCCTTCACGAGCGAGCGCCTCTGGCTGGAGCTCAAGGAGAACGTGGACGACACCTCGCGGAAGGAGCGTTTCGTGATCGCCGGAGCGGCGGTGCCGGCGTTCCTCCGGGGCGAGACCGTCCATCCGCTGCTCCACGAGGGGCTCGGCGAGCGGGCGCTCGAGCTCGTGCACCGGGGGGCCCGGCCCGTGGTCGCGACGCAATACAACCGGCTCGCCTACGCCGCGGCCGAGGACCGCATCCGCATCACCGCCGACCACAACCTCATCTATCTCGCCGTCGCGTGGGCGAGCAACGCCGACGACGCCGTGCCCTGCCGCATCGGGCCGATCCTCGCGCGCGAGACCGACGTCGTCATCGAGATCAAGTGGATCGACGAGCTGCCGCCGTGGGCCGAAGAGCTCCATGGCTACCTCCGCCAGCGCGCGCCCGCGGACCGGCCGTCGAAGTTCGTCGTCGCGATGCGTCATCTGCTGGGGGAGGCAACGAAATGAGCGAACCACGCGGCGAGACGAGCGTCGTCGTCGTCGAGGACGACCCGGCATCGGCCGACGTCCTCCAGCGGCGGCTCCAGGCGAACGGCATGAGCGTCGCGATCGGGCGCACCGGCGGAGAAGGGCTCTCGCTCATCCGCACGACCCATCCGGATCTGGTGCTCCTCGACGTCGGGCTCCCCGACACCGATGGCTACGACGTCTGCCTTCAGGTGAAGAGCGACGGCGCGACCGCCGACATCCCCGTGATCTTCCTGTCCGCGCGCGGCGACGTGTTCGACAAGGTCCGCGGCCTCTCCTGCGGGGCATCCGACTACCTCACGAAGCCGTTCCATCCGGCCGAGCTGCTCGCCCGCGTCGACGCGGTCCTCGCCCAGGCCCGCCGCTCGCGCGAGCCGCGGCTCGCGAAGGCCGTGGGGACCGAAGGCCGGCCGCGCCCGGTCGCGGCGGTCGCGCTCGCCGACCCCACACGTCGCGAGCGGGCGGAGCGCATCCTCGCTGCCCGCTTCGACGTCGTCCGCGGCGACGCGCGGCCGCGCGACGTCGACCTGCTCGTCGTGGACGCTCGTACGGCGGGCACGAACGTCTCGGACCCTGATGGGCCGACGGTCCTGCGCATCGCCCCGGAGGGCGCGCCGGCGGACGATGAGGCCGTCCCACTGACCGACGAGCTGGCACGGATCGCCGATCTCGCCGTGCGCGAGCGCGAGCTCGCCCGGGACGTGGACGCCGCGGCGGAGGCGCTCGTCGCCCTGGCCACCGCGTTCGAGTCCCACGACCGCGCGACGGCCGGGCACAGCGAGCGGGTCGCGGATCGCGCCGTCGCGATCGCGCGTGCGCTCGACCTCGACTCGGCGGCCCGGCAGACGATCCGGCTCGGCGCGCTCCTCCGCGACATCGGGCACGCACGTCTGCCGCTCGGTCTCGTCCGGGACTCGAGCGAGATCACCACGGAGGGCCGCGCGGCGATCGAACGGCACCCGATCCTCGGCGGGGAGCTGCTCGCGCCGTTCCGTCCGCTCGCCCGCCTTCTGCCGATCATCCGCTCCCATCACGAGCACCTCGACGGCAGCGGCTATCCCGACGGTCTGACGGCCCAGGACATCCCGCTCGAGGTGCGGATCGTCACCGTCGCCGACCGATACGAGGCGCTTCGCATCGCGCGACCCGATCGCCCGGCCGTGTCGCCCGCGGAGGCCGTCGCGACGTTGCAGCGCTCCGTACAGCGGGGCGAGCTCGACGCCGCCGCCGTGGCGGCACTCGCCGCGTCCATCCGAGCCGAGGAGCGCGTGGAGGTGGCGGGATGACGAGGGCCACGAACGGACCGATCCGCGTGCTCATCGTCGATGACGAGCGGCTCTTCGCCGAGCTGCTCCGGGTCGCGCTCCGGGCGGCCGACGGGATCGACGTCATCGACATGGTGCACGACGTCTCGACCGCGGTCCGGCGGTTGGCAGAGCTCCGCCCGGACGTCGTGCTGGCCGACTATCACCTGCAGGACGGCACCGGCTCCGACATCGCGCGCACGGTACGCGCGACGCTCCCGGACACCGCGGTCCTCATCCTGACCGGTGACGCCGCCGCGGCCACGCTGTCCGATGTCGCGCGATCCGGCGCGGTCGGCCATCTCACGAAGGACCGGGCGCTCTCCGAGGTCGTCGGCGCCGTGCGCGCCGCCGCGTCGGGGGAGATCCTCTTCGCGCCGAGCGAGCTGCAACGGCTGCTGCTCGAGCGCGACGCCCGGCCCCGTCCGGTCGAGCCGCTCACCACACGCGAGCGAGAGGTCCTGCGGCTCCTCGCATCCGGCACCGGGACGGCGCAGGCGTCGAAGGAGCTCGGGATCTCGACCGCGACGCTCCGAGCGCACGTCCAGGCGATCCTGCGGAAGCTCGGGGCGCACTCACGGCTCGAGGCGGTCGCGGAGGGCGCCCGGCTCGGCATCGTGACGCTGGAGGCGTGGACGCGCGATCGCGGTCTCACCCACTCGGACGAGCCGGAGGACCTACCTCGACCGGGGGGACGCGTTTCCCACGCGGTCGTGCATCGTTCCTGACGTGGCCAAGCTCCTCATCGCCGACGACCTCGTCCCGATCCGCCAGATGGTCCGCATCACGCTTTCCACCCAGGGCTGGACGATCCTCGAGGCCCCGGACGGGAAGACCGCCCTCGCCGTCGCCCGCGCGGAGCGTCCCGACCTCGTGCTCCTCGACGTCGACATGGGCGCCGGGCCCAACGGGTTCGACGTGTGCCGTGCGCTGAAGGCCGAGAGCGAGACCCGCAACATCCCCGTGGTGATGCTGACGGCCCACGGCAGCGACAGCGACCGCGCGATGGGTGTCGCCGCCGGGGCCGCGCGGCACATGACGAAGCCGTTCGGGCCGGTCGAGCTCATCGACACGATCCGCTCGCTGCTCGTCCGCGCCTCCTAAGAACGGCCCGGCGCCGCCTCCGCGCGGCCCGGCACCCGGCTTGCATCTCAGACGGGCGATGCGTGCACGGCGCTGCGTCCACGACGCCGGCGGCCCTCGCGCCCGCTGATCCGCCCTGATGGAGCGATCCCACCATCGGCGGCCACCCGAACCACGGTGGACGGCGATCCCGGTGGGCATCGCGCGGGGAAACGGCGGTGCGGCGGTACGCCCGTCCGGACGCAACGTCGAGCCGCGTCGTCGTTCCTAGCTTTCGCGAATTCCAAGG
>DASWCU010000112.1:0-4549 GCA_036389935.1 Candidatus Limnocylindria bacterium | reverse complement strand
GGCTCTTCGATCAGATCGGCGTTCGCGCCGCCGGGCGGCACGATCGGCCACACGTTCGCCTCGCGCTCGATCCGCAGGTCGAGGACGACCGGGCCGGGATGGCGGCGCGCGCGCTCGAGCGCCGGGACCAGGTCGCGCCGCCGCTCGACGCAGATGCCGAGCGCGCCGTACGCGTCGGCGAGCTTGACGTAGTCGGGGCTTCCGATCGGGGTCTGCGAGATCCGGTTGTCGTGGAAGAGCTGCTGCCACTGGCGGACCATGCCGAGGTACCCGTTGTTCATGATCGCGAGCTTGACCGGCGCGGACTCCTGCACCGCCGTGCCGAGCTCCTGCATCGTCATCTGCGCGCCGCCGTCGCCGGCGATCGCCCAGACCTCGGCATCCGGGCGGGCGAGCTGCGCGCCGATCGCGGCGGGCAGGGCGTAGCCCATCGCGCCGAGGCCGCCCGACGTGAGGAACCGATCGTGGTGGGTCAGCTTGAGGTGCTGCGCCGCCCACATCTGGTGCTGGCCGACGTCCGCGACGAAGTACGCCTCGTCGCTCGCGGTTTCGCGGATCGCGCGGATGACCAGGCGGGGCGGTAGCTCGACGCGCTCCTCGTACTCGGCGAGGTGCGGCCGCGTGCGCGCCGGAGCCTGCGCCCGCGCGCTCCAGTCGGGCCTCGCGCCCTTCTCGACGCGCGCGGCGAGCGCGAAGAGCGCCGCGCCGGCGTCCCCGACGATCGCGACGGCGGTCGGCACGTTCTTGCCGATCTGGGTGGCGTCGATGTCGGCGTGGATGATGCGGGCCTTCGGCGCGAACGCGCTGATCTTCCCGGTCACGCGATCATCGAAGCGAAGACCGACCCCGAGGATGACGTCCGCGTCGTTCACCATGCGGTTCGCGTTCGCGCTGCCGTGCATGCCCAGCATGCCGATCGCGAGCGGGTGGTCCTCCGGGAAGGAGCCGATGCCGAGGAGCGTCGTCGCGACCGGGGCGCCGATCCGCTCGGCCAGCGCGCGCAGCTCGGCGTGCGCGCGCGCGAGGCGGACGCCATGACCGGCCACGATCAGCGGCCGCTCGGCCGCGGTCAGCAGCTCGAGCGCCTCATCGATCGCCGCCATGTCGATCGCCGGCGGTCGTTCGGCACGGACGGTCCGGGCCGAGGGGCCGGCCGCGTGCAGCTGGATGTCCTTCGGGATGTCGACGACCACAGGGCCCGGGCGACCGGCCATCGCGACGGCGAACGCCGCTCGGATGGTCGGCTCGATGTCCTCGGCGCGCTCGACCAGATAGGAGTGCTTGGTGACCGGACCCACGAGTCCGAGCACGTCGGTCTCCTGGAACGCGTCGCGGCCCATGAGCGGCGTCATCACCTGGCCGGTGATCGCGACCACTGGGACGGAGTCCATGTGGGCGCAGGCCAATCCGGTGATGAGGTTCGTCGCACCGGGGCCCGATGTGACCACGCAGACGCCGGGCCGGCCCAACACGCGCGCGTAGCCATCGGCCATGTGCGCGGCGCCCTGCTCATGGCGCACGAGGACGTGATGGATGCCCGGGTGATCGGGGAGGGCGTCGTACAGCGGGAGGCAGGCACCGCCCGGATAGCCGAATACACGGTCGACCCCGAGCGATCCGAGCGCGCGCCAAACGAGGTCGGCACCACGTACCGCCGCGGGTGTCGCGTCGACCGCCGATCGATCCGCGAGACTTGCCATGCCGGACCTCCTCAGAGAAACGAGAAGGCCCCCCGTTGCCGGGAGGCCTTCTTGATCGCCTATTCGAGTGTTGAGCCGCTAGCCTCCCAGCCGTCTCCGCGCCCTCGTAATAACAAGGACGATGTCAATGACGGGAAGGACGACGAGCGCGCGCATCAGAAGTGGCACGATGCCCGGACCACGCACCACCCGTCAATGGCGACGGTGCAAGTCTGTGCACTGTGCACAGCCCGCTTGCTCGGAGAGCTCACGAAGCGAGCGCTTCGAGCGCGCTCTGTCCGAGGACCGCGAGGTGGAGTGCCATTCTCGTATCAGCGTCGTCGAGGTCGGCGCCAACGAGCTCGCCGATCCGCTTCAGGCGCTGCCGGACGGTGTTCCGGTGGAGGAAGAGCGCCCGCGCGGCCGCGTTCACGCTGCCGTGGGCACGGAGAAACTCGCGCAGGGTGCGCAGCTCCTCACGCTGCGCGCCGTCCGCGAGCGGCCCGAGGATCGCCGCGCAGAAGCTTTGCAGCTCGCCGGTCGGGCGGCCGAGGACGAAGCAGTACGGCCCCAGGTCGCGGAACGCCGTGACCCGGCCGCGGCCGTTGAGCGCGCGGCCCAGCAGGAGCCCGTGCTCGGCATGCAGCGCGAGGGTCCGGAGCGCCTGATCGCGCTCACGCGGTCCCCCGTACCCGACCGAGACCTCAGGATCTCCGAACTCGGCGCTGATCGCGTCGCGAAGCGTCTCGGCGATCGCGCGCGCGTCGTCCGACGGGCCGGTCCGCACGAGCACGATGACGATGCCCTCGCGCGCCCGGACGACCCGCGCCGGCGGCAGCGCGCCGAGCACGGCGGCCTGCAGCGCGCGGGCGCTGGGCGCTCGCACGGTCTCGACCGCGAACGCGTAGGTCTGCTCCATCCTCGCTCGCTGAGCCTCGCCTAGACCCAAGCCGGCAGATCGACATCGAGTCGGCGGTACGCCTCGACACAGATCGTCATCAGGACGAGGTCGGTCAGCGAGGCGTGATGGGCGGCGTGCGCGTGGACGATCCGCTCCGCCCGCTCGAGCCGCTCGCCCTCGAAGTGCATGCCCAGCCCCGCCAGCCGCCTCGCCAGCTCCCGTCGTGCTTCCACCGTCCGCGCTCCTCTCAAAAAGAAAGACCTCCCGTTGCCGGGAGGTCTTCGATGGTCCTGTGTCGTTGTCCGCTACGCCGTCTCGACGATCCTCCCAGCGTGGTGCCCGCCCCCGATCCCAATAAGGACCGGGAGCTCGATGACCACGATGCCAAGGACGAGAGCGCGCATCAGGGTGAGGGTAGCATCGCCGTCCGTGTCCGCCAAGACCGCGGCGGGGAGCGAAGCGGGAGCGAACGTCTCGCGCACCGTGAAGCTCGGCGTGCTCGGGGGCGACGGGATCGGCCCCGAGGTGGTCGACGCCGCGCTCATCGTCCTCGACGCCGCGGAGACCCGCTTCGGCTTCCGGACGGAGCGCACGCCGTTCGACTGGTCAGGGGCCCAGTACCTTCGCGACGGGAGACGGATCGACGCCGCGGCGATCGACCGGCTGCGCGAGCTCGACGCGATCCTGCTGGGGGCGATGGGCCATCCCGACGCGCCGCGCGGGCTCATCGAGCGCGACGTCATCATCGGGCTGCGCCGCGGCCTCGACCTGTACGTGAACCTCCGGCCGCTCATCCTCTATCACTCGCGGCTCTGCCCGTTGAAGGACAAGACCGAGAGCGACGTGCGGATCCTCGTGGTCCGCGAGAACACGGAGGACGTGTACGGCCACGAGGGGACCCGCACGGGGGTGGGCACCCCCGACGAGCGCGTGTCCGTCGAGATGAGCTTCACCCGGCGCGGCATCGAACGCGTCATCCGCTACGCGTTCGAGCGGGCACGCGAACGTCGCAAGCACCTCACGCTCGTCGACAAGGCGAACGCGATCCCGATCCAGCAGCTCTGGCGGACGATCCTGGACGAGGTCGGCGCCGAGTTCTCGGACGTCGAGCGCGACGCGATGTACGTCGACGCGGCGTGCATGTGGCTCGTCCAGCGGCCGGAGCGGTTCGACGTGATCGTGACGACGAACCTCTTCGGCGACATCATCACCGACCTGGGCGCCGCGATCTGCGGCGGCCTCGGGACGGGCGCGTCGGGCAACATCCATCCCGGCCGGGTGTCGATGTTCGAGCCGATCCACGGCTCCGCGCCGAAGTACGCGGGCCAGCGCGCGGCGAGCCCGGTCGGGGCGATCGGCGCGCTCGCCATGCTCCTGCGGAACGTCGGGCTCCGCGACGCCGCCGACGCCGTGGACGGCGCGCTCGTGACCGCCTTCCGCACCGGGGCGCTCGATGGCGTCGAGGCCCGCGTCGGCCGGACCTTCGCGGACGCCAAGCTCATCGCCGAGCTGGTCGCGCGGACCTAGCGCCCGGGCGGCCAGGCGTACATTTCCTCGCACACCAGCCTTCGCGACAGGAGGGGGTCATGGCGAGCCAATCTCGCGCGATGTCCGACGACATGGGGCTGATGCCCCAGAACCGGACGGTCCGCACCGTCGTCGTCTCCGGGGTCCTCGCAGCGATCCAGCTGGCACTCGGGCTCACGGGCATCGGCTTCATCCCGTTGCCCACGGGCGTCAACGCGACGATCCTCCACATCCCCGCGATCCTCGCCGGCGTCATGGAGGGCCCGATCGCCGGTGTGGCGGTCGGTGGCATCTTCGGTCTGTTCAGCTTCCTCCGGGCGACCACGCCGCTCTTCCAGAACCCGATCATCGCGTTCGGTCCGCGCCTGCTCATCGGCGTCGTCGCGTTCCTCGTCTACCGCGCGCTCCGTCCGCTGAACGAGCCGATCGCGCTCCTCGCGGC
>DASWCU010000111.1:0-21424 GCA_036389935.1 Candidatus Limnocylindria bacterium | reverse complement strand
GAGCGAAGGGACCCGCGAGCACGCGAGACCGCCGAGCCGTGACCGGCGCGAACCGATCGCCAGGCGAGCGAGTCCAGAAGCTTCTCTCCGAACGGGGAGTCGCATCGCGGCGGCACGCCGAGGAGCTCATCAGAGCCGGGCGCGTCACCACCGGCGGGCGGCACGTGACGCTCGGCGAGCGGGTCGCTCCCGACGCTCCGCTCGAGATCGACGGCCGGCCGGTCGCGGCCGCGGTCGCGCGTCGCTACGTGCTCCTCAACAAGCCCGTGGGCGTCGTGTCCACGGCGAGCGACGAGCGAGGCCGGCCGACGGTCGTGTCGCTCGTCGGCGCGCGCGAGCGGCTCTACCCCGTCGGCCGTCTCGACGCGGACTCGGAGGGCCTGCTGCTCCTCACGAACGACGGAGCGTGGGCCGAGCGTGTCCTGCATCCACGGCACGGTCACGATCGCGAGTACGACGTCGACGTCGTGCCCGAGCCGGGCGACGCCGAGCTCGCCACGCTCCGGCGCGGTGTGCGGCTCGAGGAGGGGATCGCCCGCTGTGAAGGCCTGCGCATCGTCTCCGCGTCGCACGGACGCGGGCGCCTGCGGGTCGTGCTGCGGACGGGGTGGAAGCGCCAGCTGCGGCGGATGTGCGCGGCCGTCGGCCTTCGGGTCGTGCGACTGCGGCGTGTCCGCCTCGGACCGCTGCGCCTCGGTCCGCTGCCACCGGGACGCTGGCGGGAGCTGAGCGAGCGTGAGGTCCGCGCGCTGCGTGCCGCGGCGGAGCGACGCTGATGGCGATGCCCCGCACCGTCGCGATCGACGGTCCGGCCGGCGCGGGAAAGAGCACGATCGGCGCGCTCGCGGCCGAGCGGCTGGGCTACCTGTTCCTCGACACCGGCGCGATGTACCGGGCCGTCGCTCTGGCGGCGCTGCGCCGGGGCATCGACGCCGACGACGCCGACGGCCTCACCGAGCTCGGGAGGAACGCGCGGATCACGATCGGCCCGCCCACGAAGCAGGACGGCCGCACTTACACGGTGCTGCTCGACGGTACCGATGTGACATGGGAGATCCGTTCGCCCGAGGTCGATCGCATCGTCTCGCAGGTCGCGCGCATCGCGGGCGTGCGTGAGTCGATGGTCGAGCAACAGCGCGCGCTCGCCGGCCAGAGCCGCGTCGTGATGGTGGGACGCGACATCGGGACGGTCGTGCTGCCCGACGCCGAGCGGAAGATCTTCCTGACCGCGTCCGCGGCCGAGCGCGCGCGCCGCCGCGAGGAGGAGCTCGCGGCCCGCGGCGATCGGCGCCCGCGCCGTGAGCTGCTCCACGAGATCCTGCGACGCGATCAGCTCGACACCGAGCGCGCGGTCTCGCCGCTCAAGGCCGCCGAGGACGCCGTCGTCATCCAGACCGACGGCCTCTCCGTGCGCGAAGCCCTCGACCGCGTTCTCGCGACGATCGGGAGGAGCTGATCGCGATCCTCGGCGATCCGCTCTGGCCGCAGGAGCGGCTGTGGATCTGGCGCACCCTGTTCCCTCCCGTCCGTGCCGTCGCGCTCGCGCTCTATCCGATGCGGCTCGAGGGCGCCGAGCACGTTCCCGAGGCCGGTCCGTACATCCTCGTCGCCAATCACATCAACTGGAAGGACCCGCCGGCGATCGAGCTGCTCCTGCGGGTGGCGATCCGATTCATGGCGAAGTCGGAGTCGTTCGAGACGCCGTTCATCGGCGGCCTGCTCCGCGGCATCGGCTGCTTCCCGGTGCGCCGAGGCCAGGCCGACCGTCGCGCGCTCGAGCTCTGCCTCTCCGTCCTCCGGGCGGGCCGGCCGCTGGGCTACTTTCCTGAAGGGACCCGGAGCCGCGACGGACGCCTCCGCCGTGCGCATCCGGGCATCGCGTTCCTCGCGCTGCGGTCGGGAGCGCCGATCGTGCCCGTCGGCGTCACCGGGACGCCGGCCGCTCGGATCCGCCGCTCGGACATCCTCGTCCGCGTCGGCGAGCCGTTCCGCGCGAACGACCTGCCCGAATCCGCGACCCACGACGACCAGGCGGTCGCCGACGCGATCATGCGCAGGATCGCGGCCCTGCTTCCCGAAGCCATGCGGGGGTCCTACGCCGACGGTCGGCAGTAGGTACGCGTCAGCTGTGACCTGGGGCGTCAGGGGGGACAGGAGAGACCGTCCGGCTCGCACCGCGTGGTCGATCGACTACGGGCAGCACCAATCGACCAGGATGCCGTGCAGCGGGAGGACCACTCGGTTCGACGGATCGTCCAGGGGGATCACGTCGGTGCCGCCGTCCCACACGCTCGCGACCCAGCGATGATCGGGTGACAAACGGAGGGCGGACTTGCGGCCGACGGGGAACTCGCCGAGCGCCTTACCCGAACGGGCATCGACCATGACCGCGCGGCCCTCGCGGTCGGTCCGGCCGCAGCTCGGACCGGTGAGCTCGACGAGGATCCGCTCGCCGTCCACCCAGTCGCCTTGACCGTTGAGATAGCAGCTCGACGGCGCTCGGAACAGCGACGGCGCGCCGCCGGCGGCAGGACCGATCGCGAGGAACCAGCAGCACTCGCTGGGCGGCATCTTGCCCACGGTCGCGTAACGCCTTCCGTCCGGACTCCAGCCGGGACCGAACGGGGACGCCGATGGCATGGCCACGAGATCGCATCCGTTCGGCAGCCGCTGGAGATCGGTGGCGCTGAACACCACGTTGGTGCCCTCCGGTGTCCTGCGAACGAGCCGCGGCGGACCGCCGGGGAAGTCGGCATCGCCATAGATGACCGCCGCACCGTCTCTTGACCACGCGTGGGTGCCGGTCTCCGCGCGCACGTTCGACGCCAGCTGCGTCAGCCCAGGCCGATCGGAGCGCCACGTCATGAGGGTCGCGCTGTCCAGCGGATAGGTCGGCCCGGAGACCCCGATCATCAGCGAAAGCTCGTCGTTCGAGCGCCAGCTGACCGCGTAGAGGTACGCCGCGTTCAGAGCGACCCGCTGCGCACGGCCGTCGAGGGCGATCACGAACAGCTCCGAGGCAGCCGCTTCCTGATCGGGGACGTACGCTACATGGCGCGCGTCTGGCGACCAATAGACCAACGGCTCCCGAGCGGGACGAGGCACGTCGCTTGTGGTCATGCGCTCCGTACGGCTATCCGTCCAATAGGTCCAGACGGACACGGACGCGCCGTCCAGAAGGAGCGCGGCGAGCACCGCGCCGTCGGTGGACCCATGGATCGCTGAATACGAGACGAGGGCCGACGGTAAGTCGACGGAACGGGTTTCGCCACGCTCGTACAGCGTCAGGGTCCGTCCCAGGCTCCCGCTCGACGATTCCAGGAACACGAGACGGCCGGGCGGGCTCACTTGCGGCCAGCCGCTGGGTGAGGGTCGTGGGCTCGCTGGCGTGCCAGCCAGCGATGTGACCGAGTCCTGCCGTACGCAGGACGGGCCCGGTGTCGTCGTCACGCTTGCTCTTTCGGCGGGCGGCGAGGACCGTGGGGGCGTGACGGCGCACGCGATGAGGGTGGTCGCGAATACCACAGCGACGAGCCGCACTCACCCCAATTACAACGCGTGCGAAGGTCGGGTTCCACGTGTGACCACCTACACTTGACGTCATGGAAGTCCTCCTCGCGCGCGAGAACGGGTTCTGCTTCGGCGTCAAGAAGGCGGTCGAGCTCACCGAGGCGGCCGCCGAGACCGGACGGCCGGTGCACAACCTCGGTCAGGTCGTGCACAACCCCAACATCAGCGCGCGCCTGGCCAAACGGGGCGTCAAGGTCATCCAGGACCCCGCCGAGGCGGACGCCGGCATCGTCGTCATCCGCGCGCACGGCGTGCCGCCGGAGACGCGCGCACGCATCGAGGAGCAGGGCCTCGAGTGCATCGATGCCACGTGCTCGCTCGTGCTGCGCGCGCAGCGCTTCACGAAGCAGCTCGCCGACGAGGGGTACAAGGTCATCATCCTGGGCACGCCCGAGCACCCGGAGGTCGTCGGGCTCGTCGGGTTCGCCGGCGACGACCACGTCGTCGTCGAGACGAAGGAGCAGTGGGAACGGCTGCCGAAGATGAAGAAGGCCGGCGTCGTCTCCCAATCGACGCAACCGCCTTGGGCGTTCAAGGATCTCGTCGCGCACGTCGCCGAGATCAGCCAGGAGACGAAGATCTTCAACACCGTGTGTCCGGTCACGGTGAAGCGGCAGCACGCCGCCACGGAGCTCTCCGGCCAGGCCGACGTCATCGTCGTCGTGGGCGGCAAGAACTCGGCGAACACGCGCGAGCTCGTCAACCTCGCGCGGATGCAGGGACGCACGGCGTACCACGTCGAGGACGCCGCCGAGCTCGAGGCCGGCTGGCTGCGGGGCACCGATCGTGTCGGGCTCATCGGTGGTTGCTCGACGCCGATGGAGACGCTGCTCGAAGTGAAGGAGCGCGCCGAAGCGCTCGCGGGCTAGTGGCCCGGGCCGTCGTCGCCGTCGTCGGGCGGCCCAACGTCGGGAAGTCAGCGCTGTTCAACCGCCTCGTCGGTGAGCGCGTCGCGATCGTCGAGGACCTCCCCGGCACGACGCGCGATCGGATCTACGCGACCGCGGACTGGCGGGGCCGCGAGTTCGCGCTCGTCGACACCGGCGGTCTCGACGATCCGCGCGCGGGAACGATGGAGGCCGCGGTGCGCGAGCAGGCCGATCTCGCGATCGCCGAGGCCGACCTCGTGCTCTTCATCGTGGACGCGAAGGCGGGCATCCTGCCGGTCGAGCACGACGTCGCCGACCAGCTGCGGCGCAGCCGCAAGCCGACGCTCGTCGTCGCGAACAAGAGCGACTCGTGGCGCGGCGAGGCGCAGGCCGCGGAGTTCTACGAGCTCGGTCTCGGTGAGGTGCACACGGTGTCGGCGCTCCAGGGGACCGGGACGGGCGACCTCCTCGACGCGGTCGTCGCCGCGCTGCCGCCGATCGACGAGCCCGAGGCGGCGCACGACGCGCGCGTCGCGATCATCGGCCGGCCGAACGTCGGTAAATCGAGCTTCCTGAACACGCTCGTGGGCACCCGGCGCGCCGTCGTGACCGAGCTGCCCGGAACGACGAGGGACACGGTCGACACCGTGATCGAGCGGAACGGCCGGCGGATCGTGCTCATCGACACGGCCGGCATCCGGCGCCGCGGCCGGGTCGAGCAGGGCATCGAGCAGTACGCGTTGCTCCGGACGGTCCGCGCGATCGAGCGAGCGGACGTCGCGATCCTCCTCGTCGACGCCGTCGAGGGGATCGTCGACGGCGACGTGCACATCGCCGGCTACGCCCTCGAGGCGGGCGTGGGTCTGGTGCTGGCGATCAACAAGTGGGATGCTGTCGAGCACGGCATGGACACGACCGAGCGGGCGCTCGCGGACGTGACACGGGAGTTCCACTTCGCGCCGTGGATGCCGAGCCACTTCGTCTCGGCGAAGACGGGCCGCAACGTCGAGGCGACGCTGCTCGACGCCGTCGGCGTCGTCGCCGCGCGGGCCACCCACGTTCCGACCGGCGAGCTCCATCGGCTGCTCGTCGACGCGATCGGTTCGCACCCGCCGCCGACGAGCCGCGGGAAGGAGATCCGCTTCCACCACGTCACCCAGGTCAAGGCGGCGACTCCGACGTTCGTGTTCTTCGTCGATCGCCCCGACCTCGTCCACTTCTCGTACCGCCGGTACCTCGAGAACCGGATCAGGGAGCGCTTCCCGTTCCCCGGAACGCCGATCCGCATCGAGCTCCGCCGGGCGCGCGAATGATCGAGATCGCCCTACGGATCGCCGTCGCGGGCGCGCTCGGCTATGCCGTGGGCTCGATCTCGAGCGGGTACATCGTCGGCAAGCTGTACCGGAACGTCGACCTCCGCACGATCGGCTCGGGCTCCACCGGAGCGACGAACACGTTCCGCGCGCTCGGGCTCGGTGCCGCGGTGCTCGTCGCGGCGCTCGATGTGCTCAAGGGCGCGGTCGCGGTCTGGATCGCCACGGCCCTCGTGAGCGAACCGTATGACGAGCGGACGATCGCGGCCGCATGCGGAGCGGTCGGCGCGGTGGCCGGTCACTGCTGGCCGGCATTCCTCGAGGGCCGTGGGGGTCGCGGGGTGGCGACCGGGTTCGGCGCCCTCTTGTTCGTGGCCAGCCCGGCGTGGCTCGCGTCGATCGCGGCCTTCGCGGTGGCGCTCGCGCTCACCCGGATGGTGAGCGTCGGATCGCTCGCGGCGGTCGGGGGCGCGCTGGCCGGCTACGGACTGTTCGTCGCGGCCGGCTACATCTCGTTCCACTGGGCGGTGCTGGCGTTCATCCTCGTCGGTGGGCTGATCGTCGTCGTACGGCATCGGGCGAACATCGAACGGATCGTCCGGGGCAGCGAGCCGCGGCTCGGGCAACCCGCATCGCGCCCGACGTAGCCGTCCTCCAGGCCGGCTCCTGGGGCACGACCCTCGCGACGATCATGGCCCGCGACGGCGGCCGGGCGGTCGTCCTGTGGACACGGGACGGACAGCGCGCGGCCGAGATCGCGGCGCGACGCGAGAATGCGCGGTACCTCCCGGGCGTCCGCATTCCCGACGCGATCGTGGTCACCGACGATCTCGAGCGGGCGGCGGAGGCCGAAGCGATCGTCGTCGCGACGCCGGCGCACGGCGCGCGCGCGCTGCGCGATCGGCTCGCGCCCCTGCTCCGGCCGTCGCATCGGATCTGCTCGGCGACGAAGGGCCTCGCCCCGGGGGACCGGCGGCGCATGAGCGAGCTCTGGTCCGAGGCCCTGCCGGCCGAGCGGGTCGCCGTCCTGTCGGGCCCGAACATCAGCCGGGAGATCGCCGCCGGGCTGCCCGCCCCGACCGTCGTCGCCTCGACCGACCCCGAAACGGCCCAGGCTTTCCAGGCCCTCGTCGGGACGCCGATGTTCCGGGCCTACACGAGTGCCGACGTCATCGGCGTCGAGCTCTGCGGCGCGCTCAAGAACGTCGTCGCGCTCGGCGCGGGCGCGATCGATGGGATGGGCTATGGCGGCAACGCGAAGGCAGGATTCATGACCCGCGGCCTCGCGGAGATCGCGCGCTTCGTCTTCAGCCGGGGCGGCGACCCGTTGACCCCGGCGGGCCTCGCCGGCGTCGGCGATCTCATCGCGACCTGCACGAGCGCGCATTCGCGGAACCGCACGGTGGGGGAGCTGCTCGCGAAAGGAGCGTCGATCGACGCGATCCGCGACCGGCTCGGCGGTCAGGTCGCGGAGGGGATCGACACCACGGCGGCGGTCCACGCGCTGGCCTCGGCCGAGGGCATCGACATGCCGATCGCCGCCGCGACGCATCGCGTGCTGTTCGAGGGCAAGCCCGTCCGCGAGGCGATGCGTGAGCTCATGGAGCGCGAGCGCGGCGAGGAGTTCTCCGGCCCGCTGGCCGAGGTGTCGCGCCTGCTTCGGTCGATGACGGACGCGGGCGGCCGGCCGCCGCACTGACGCCCGCGTCGATGCGGATCGGCGCCGCGCTGCTCGCGGCCGGCGTGCTGCTCGCGGGCTGCGCCACAGCCGCACCGAGCGTCTTCCCGAGCGCGAGCGCCTCGCCACCCGATCGCACGCTGCACGTGCTCGCCGTCGGCGTCGACGGGCCCGTCGCCGGGCTGCGCATCTGCGCCCGTGCGCTCTCCGACGGCGAGCGCTGCGCGGTGACCGGCCCGGATGGAGCGATCGCCCTCCCCCTCGCGCCCGGCGCGTACCTCGTGCGGTCGGACAGCCCCGGCGGTCAGCGCCAGGCCGGCGAGCCCGCGGCGGCCGAGCTGTTCTCGGGGGACGCGCGCGTGACCCTCCGCTTCGAGCGGGTCCGGACGATCGGTGGCGAGATCCGGGACGAAGCGAGCCGGCCGGTCAGCGGGGCGCGGGTCTGCGCGAACCCGACGAGCCTCGCGGCGGCGGTGTGCGGCCAAAGCGGCGGCGACGGCCGGTACGCGCTCGCGCTCGCCCCGGGGACGTACAAGCTCCACGTCGACGGGCCGCCTGGCCGCCGCCTGATCCCGCAGTGGGCCCGCGGCCGGCTCAACAGCGAGGAGGCGGACGTGATCGACGTGCGGAGCGGGGACGATCGCGGCGTCGACATCGTCCTCGTCGCCGGCGTCGGGCTTTCAGGCGTGGTGTCCGCGCCCGACGGACACGCCGTGAAGCATGCGCAGGTCTGCACGAAGACGCTCGTCGCCCCACTGCCCTGGGACTGCGATCGGACCGACGACCGCGGTCGCTATCTCCTCGTGCGTGCGCCGGCCTCGTACTGGGTCTGGGTGATCCCGCCCGATGACGAGCCGCTCGTGGCGCAATGGTTCGCGGGCGTCGCGACCGGCGTGGAGGCGACGCCGCTCGAGCTCGGCGCGGATGACACGCTCGATGTGACGCTCCGCGCCGGGAACGCGATCCGCGGCACCGTGACCGGCCCCGATGGGCCGGTGCAGGACGCGCTCGTGTGCGTCGACACGCCCTTCCCGTCGGGCCGCATCTGCCGTCCCACCGACGCGACCGGCGCGTATCGCGTGACGACGCGGCCGGAGACATACACCGTGCAGGCCATCCCTCCGCCGGGCACCGATCTGGTCGGCGCGTTCTGGGGCGGAGGACGGACCTGGCTCGACGCGCGGCGGATCGCGCTCTCCGCGAGCCGCGATGCGATCGTCGACATCGCGCTCGATCGCGGCGTCCGACTGAGCGGCGTCGTGCGGTCGTCGGGCGGCGTGCCGCTCGAGGGTGCGGCGGTGAACCTCTCCGATGCCGACGGGGTCGCCGGTGCGGCGTACACGGACGAGACGGGCGCGTATGCCGTCGTCGTGCCGCCTGGCCGGTATCGGCTCGATGTCTTCGCGCCGTTCGCGAGCCAGCTCGTGAGCGCGGTGGGCCGCGAGGTGGAGCTCGCGCGCCCGACGACGCTCGACGTCGCGCTCGCCGACGCGGTCCCGTGACCGCGCCCATAATCGGGCCGTCCCACTAACGCCACGGGGAGGACCTCCATGGACCTGCGTTCGCTCATCGCCCCGCGCCTGGTGGCGCACGCGCATTGCGACATCCCCTGCGGCATCTACGACCCGACGCCGGCGAAGATCGCCGCGGACACCGTCGCGAAGATGGTCGAGAAGATCGAGGGCGCGCCCGGCTCCGAGCTGGCCGACCGGAACACCTTCACCCGCTCGGTCCAGGTGAAGGAGGAGCACGCCCAGATCTGCAAGAAGGAGCTGCTGATCCTCTGGACCGACTACTTCAAGCCGGAGCATCTCGAGAAATACCCGAAGCTCCACGAGACGTTCTGGAAGGCGGCAAAGCTCTGCTCGAAGAACAAGCAGAGCGTCGACGCGAAAGCCGCGGCCGATCTCCAGGCGGCGGTGAAGGAGATCTCGGACATCTTCTGGGCGACCAAGAAATGAGCGCGAGCGAGGCCCGGCTCCGCCGGGCGGAGCGAGCACCCCCCGCCGGGGCGCGTCTCCCGGCGCAGCCGGGAGATTGAGCAAGTGAGCGCGGCGACCCTGTTGTTCAGGGTCGCCGTCACCGGGGACAGCATGCGGCCGACGCTGCACGAAGGCGACTGGCTGCTCGTGCGCAGACTGGGCCGAAGGCCGCGCGTCGGCGAGCTCGTCGTCGTGCCCGATCCGCGGGAGCCGCGGCGCCTCCTCGTGAAGCGGATCGCGGCCGTGGATGGCGATGCGGTGACCATCGTCGGCGACCGCCCCGATGCGTCGACCGACAGTCGCGAGTTCGGGCCGGTGGAGCTGGCGACGATCCTCGGGCACCCGTTCTTCCGGTACGCGCCGCTCGACCGGGTCGGGGTGGTCCGCTGAACGAGCGCGCGGGCGGCGCACGCGATGGCGGCGCGCTCGGCTGACGGGCGCGCCGCCGATCTTCTCGTCATCGGCGGCGGCGTCATCGGCGCGGGGATCGCCCGCGACGCGGCGCTGCGCGGTCTCAGCGTCGTGCTCGCCGAGCAGCAGGACCTCGCCTCCGGGACGAGCTCGCGTCCGACGCGGCTGATCCACGGCGGCCTGCGCTACCTCGAGCAATTCGACTTCGGTCTCGTGCGGAGCGATATGCGCGAGCGGGAGATCCTTCTCCGGATCGCGCCGCACCTCGTCCGCCCGCTGCCGTTCCTCCTGCCGATGTACGATCCCGGCCCGCTGTACCGCGCGAAGCTTCGGGCGGGCATGTACCTCTATGACCTCCTCTCGCTCGACAAGAGCCTGCCGAAGCGCCGGTGGGTCTCGCGGGCTGAGACGATCGCGGCGGAGCCCGCGCTCGACCCGCGCGGGCTGCGCGGCGCCTGGCGCTTCTACGACGCCCAGGTGCCGCTGATCGAGCGCCTCGTGGTGGAGAACGCCGTCGACGCCGCGGCCCACGGCGCAGAGGTGCGGACTCACACCCGCGTGGTCGGATTCATCCGCGACGCGTCCGGCGCGGTCACCGGCGGCCGGCTGCGCGACGAGCTCGACGGGAGCGAGAGCGAGGTGCGCTCGCGCTTCACGGTGAATGCGACCGGGCCATGGCTCGACCTCGTGAACGCGCACGGCCTGCGACCGGGACGGCCGCCGCTCCTGCGACTCACGAAGGGCGTCCACCTCGTGGTCCCGCGCGCGACCCGCCAGGCGCACGTGCTCTTCGCCAAGACCGACGGCCGGCTGTTCTTCGTGATCCCGTGGCTCGACTACACGATCGTCGGCACGACCGACACCGACTACGCGGGCGATCCGACGGCCGCAGCCGCCGATGCCGCGGACGTCCGCTACCTGCGGACCGAGGCCGCACGCGCGTTCCCCGACGCGCCGGTCGATCGCGTGCTCTACACATGGGCGGGTGTCCGCGCTCTCGTCCGCACGGATGGCGTGAGCGCGAGCCGCGTATCGCGGAAGCACGCGCTCTACGACCATCGCCGGGACGGCGCCGCGGGAATCCTCTCGGTCGTGGGCGGGAAGATCACGGCCTACCGCGCCATCGCGGAGGACGTCGTCGACCGCGTGTGCCAGGCGCTCGACGTGACCGTGCGCTCGAGCACCGACCGCGAGCTCCTTCCTGGAGCGCGCGGCGGCATGCCTGCACCCGACCCGGACCTCGGCCCGAGCGCGATCGCGCGTGCGGTGCGCGACGAGTGGGCCCGCACGGTCGGCGACGTGCTGCTCCGGCGCAGCGACGCGGGGCTTCGGGCCGGCCAGGCGCTGGAACGCGCGCCGGACGTGGCCGATGTCATGGCGGGCCTCCTGGGGTGGGACCGAGCGCGGCGCGATCGCGAGATCGCGCGCTACGCCGCCGAGGTCGCGCCCATGCGCCGTTTCACACAAGAGTGAGCGAGCATCAGGCGGTGAGCGGGGTCGTCCTGGCGCTCGACCAGGGCACGACCGGCTCGGCCGCGCTCGTGCTGGACGCGACCGGCAGGATCCGCGGCCACGCGGAGCGCGAGATCGGACAGCATTACCCCCGCTCGGGTTGGGTCGAGCACGACCCGGACGAGATCTTCGCCGCGACGATCGAGGTCGGACGCATGGCGCTCGCCGCCGCGGGCGCATCCGCCGCCGACGTCGCGGCGATCGGGATCACCGACCAGCGCGAGACCACCGTCGTGTGGGAGCGCGCGACCGGCCGGCCGATCCATCCGGCCGTCGTGTGGCAGAGCCGCGCGAGCGCGCCGGTGTGCGAGCGCCTCAAGGCCGAGGGCCTCGAGCCACTGGTGCGCGAGCGTACCGGGCTGCGCCTCGATCCGTACTTCTCCGGGACGAAGATCCGCTGGATCCTCGACCATATCGCCGGCGCGCAGGCCCGCGCGGAGAAGGGCGAGCTGTGCTTCGGGACGATCGACAGCTGGCTGCTCTGGGGGCTCACGGGCGGCCGAGCGCATCGGACCGACGTCACGAACGCCTCGCGTACGCTCCTCTTCGACATCGCGCGGACCGGCTGGGACGACGAGCTCTGCGCCCGGCTCGGCGTGCCGGCGGCGATGCTCCCCGAGGTGCTGCCGTCGGTCGCGCACTTCGGCGACACCGATCCCGCGCACTTCGGTGGAGCGATCGCGATCCGCGGCGTCGCCGGCGATCAGCAGGCCGCGCTCTTCGGCCAGGCGTGCTTCGCCCCGGGCGAGGCGAAGAACACGTACGGCACCGGCTGCTTCCTGCTCGTGAACACCGGGTCGACGATCGCCCGTTCGGCGGCGGGCCTGCTCGCGACGCTGGCGTGGGATCTCGGCACGGGTCCCGTGTACGCGCTCGAGGGCAGCGCGTTCGTGACCGGTGCCGCCGTGCAGTGGCTGAGAGACGGGCTCGGCCTCATCGGCGACGCGGCCGAAACGGAGGCCGAGGCGCTCGCCGCCGGCGAGCGCGTCGACCTGTACCTCGTGCCGGCGTTCACCGGCCTCGGGGCGCCGTACTGGGATCCGTACGCGCGCGGACTGCTCATCGGCATCGAGCGCTCGACGAGCCGCGCCCACGTCGTGCGCGCGACGCTCGAGAGCATCGCGTACCAGACCCGCGACCTCATCGAGGCGGCGCGCGCCGCCGGCGTGGTGGTCGAGGAACTGCGGGCCGACGGAGGTGGGACGGCGAACCGCTACCTCATGCAGTTCCAGGCGGACATCGCCGGCGTGCCGGTCGCGCTCGCCGCGGCGCGCGAGACGACCGCGCTCGGGGCCGCCTACCTCGCCGGCCTCGGCGCGGGCGTGTGGGGCACGCCCTCGGCGGCGGCACGGACCCGCCGCGCGGGTGAACGGTTCGTGCCGCGGATGGACCGCGCCGAGCGGGAGTCGCGCTACGCCGGCTGGTCGCGCGCGGTCGAGCGTGCCCGGGGCTGGGCCACGTCGGATGCCGGCACGAGCTCCGGGTAGTCCGACATGATCCCGTCGACGCCGAGCGCCGCGCAGCGCGCGACCTCGGCCGCGTCGTTGACCGTCCAGACGTAGACCTCGAGGCCGCGGGCGTGGGCCCGCCGGACGAGCGCCGCGTCCGCTCGATCGACGCGCGGATGGAGCGCGCGCAGCCCGGCCGCGTTCGCCCGGGCGACGATCGCGTCGGGCTCGGGCGTGTCGGAGTAGAGGATGGCCCGCGCGACGTCCGGCGCGGCGCGGCCGGCGGCCTCGAGCGCCTCCCAGTGGAAGCTCGACACCGAGATCCGCCGATCGCCGAACGCGGCGATGAGCGCGCCGGCGGCGGTCCCGGTCCGCTCGGCCGCGAGGCCGTCGGCGGCCTTCACCTCCACGATGACGCCGAGGTCGAGCCCGCGGCAGAGCTCGAGCGTGCGATCGAGCCGCAGGGCAGCCTCGACCTCCTCCGGCCGGTCGTGCGCGACGACCAGCCGTCCGTCGACGAGCCAGACGTCGGTCTCGACCGCGTCGCATCCGAGGGCCGCCGCGACGGCGAACGCCTCGGGCGTGTTCTCGGGCGCGTGCCCGGCCGCACCGCGATGGCCGATGCGTCGCATCCGCCGATCGTACCTACACTCTTCACGTGCCCGACGTCACCTGCGCGCGCTGCGGCAACGTGCGCGCGAGCGCGGGCCGGGTCGGACTCCCGGGGACGCTCGGCGACGACATCGAGCGTCGCGTCTGCGCCGAGTGCTGGACCGAATGGCTCGCCACCCAGATCCGGGTCATCAACCACTACGGCCTGCGCCCCGCGCTCCGCGAGGACCGCGAGAAGCTGTACGCGTTCACGCGCGACTTCTTGAACCTCGGTCCCGGAACGTAGTCCCGCGCCCGATCCCGCTCGCGTGACCGCGGCCCCACGCTCATAATGTCCCCCGGTGGTCTGGGTAGCGCTCCAGCTGGCCCTGGGTCGGGTGGCGCCCGAGCGTATTTACCGTTTGTTGACCGTCGCGGGTATCAGGTCTGCCGTTTCCTTTTCAGCGCGCGGCTCGCGCGAGGAGGAAACATGACCGGCAACGCCGTCGATCCGGCCACAGAGGTGGACGCGCCCCTCGACAACGAACGCGGATCGTCAACGGCGGTCACTGGCAGCGAGGCCGCCGTTGGCGACGGCGTCTACGTGTACTGCATCATCGAATCCGGCGAGCCGCGCTCGTTCGGCACGATCGGCATCGGCGGACGGGGCGACGACGTGTACACCGTCAACTTCCGGGATCTCGCGGCCGTCGTGAGCCGCACACCGCTCATGGTCTACGACCCGACGCGCGAGAACGCGCTTACCCACGAGCACGTGCAGGAAGTCGTGATGAACGAGCACGGCTTCACCCCGGTCCCGATGAGCTTCGGCACGCTGTTCAAGACGGAGAACGACACGGTCGAGTTCCTGAAGGACACGTACGACGCGCTGCGTGACGTGCTCGTCAAGATGAAGGACAAGCTCGAGTTCGGCCTCAAAGTGAACTGGGACCGGGACGAGGTGTTGAGCGAGATCGAGCACGAGTACGAGGAGATCCGTCGGCTGAAGGCGGAGATCCAGACGAATCTGCAATCGTCCACCTACTTCGCCCGGATGCAGCTCGGGCGGCTCGTCGAGCGGGCCCTCGCGGACAAGGCTGACGCCTACGTGCACGACATCTACGACCATCTCCGCGACGCGGCCATCGCGTCGCGCTCGAACAAGGTGATCGGCGACAAGATGATCATGAACGCCGCCTTCCTCGTCGCCCGCGACAGGGCGGAGGACTTCGATGCGAAGGTGCGCGAGATCGGCAAGCGCTACGAGGGGCAGCTCTCCTTCCGCTACACGGGTCCGTGGCCGCCGTACAACTTCGTCACCATCCGGCTGCAGCTCGAGCGCTCGGCCGTCGTGTAGCCGATGTTCGGTCTCGGCAAGCTCCTCATCGCCCCGCTCTGGCTCCCCGCCGCGGGTATCCGCTACTGCCTCGAGAAGGTCGCCGAGGTCGCCGATCGCGAGCTCTACGACGAGGGGCCGGTCAAGGAGGAGCTGCTCCTCCTCAGCCTTCGCTACGACGATGGCGAGATCGACGAGGCCGAGTTCCACCGTGGCGAGGCGGCGCTCATCGCGCGCCTTTCCGAGATCCGCGCCGCCCGGCGGGAGAGCGCCGCGGCCGAGCCGGCTGATGCGGAGCCCGGGTTCGACTTCGAGGGGTCCCGGTCCGTCGTCATCGAGCAGCCCGAGGAGCTCCAGCGTCAGGAGTGAGCCTCGTCTACGTGTACGCCGTCACACCGGCAGACGGCGAGGCCGCCCGGAGTGATCTGCGCGGCCTCGAGGAGGCGCCCGTGCGCGAGCTGCGCGAGGGCCCGATCGCCGCGTTCGTGAGCGATGTCCCGGAGGGCGAATTCGGCGAGGGGCCCCTGAACGAGAACCTCCGTGACCTGCCCTGGCTCACCCCTCGCGCGGTCCGCCATCAGGCCGTGAACGCCGCCCTCGCGGGCCACTTCGATTCCCTCGCGCCACTGCCCTTCGGCACGGTGTTCCGCGGCGACGACAGCGTCCGGCGAATGCTCCGGGAACGCGCCGACGAGCTCGCGGCGCGCCTCGCGTCGCTGCGCGGGAAGGCTGAATGGATCGCCGCCGTGCGACGCGACGGCGCGGCGGCCGTGGCGGCGCTCGAGTCGGCGAGTGACGCGCTGCGCGCGCTCCGCGACGAGATCGGAGCGGCCGCGCCGGGCCGGGCATACCTCCTTTCCCGACGGCTCGACGAGGTGAGGCGGCAGGAGATCCGTACCGTCGACGCGGCCGCGGCCGGCGCGGCGGCCGAGGTGCTCACCGGCGCCGGCGGCCGCCTCTACCGCGAGCCGGTGATCGAGGACGCGCCGGGGGGGATGGTCGTGCGCTTTTCGGTGCTGGCCGCCCGTGACGGCGCCGCGCCGCTGGATCGGGCGGCAGCGCTCTTCGACGTCGAGTGGCGCGACCGCGGCTACGCGCTCGAGCTGACCGGCCCCTGGCCGGCGTACCGCTTCGCCGGCGCCGGTATCGAGGAGCATCCGGCGTGACGGAGCCCCTGGCCGCGCTGCCCGACGAGGAGCTCTCGCTCCTCGATCTCACCGACCGGCTGCTGAACCGCGGTGTCGTGCTCGCCGGCGAGGCGACGATCTCGGTCGCCGGCGTCGATCTCGTGTATCTCGGGCTCAACGTCGTGCTCGCCGCGGTGCAGACGATGCAGGAGGCGGACGCGCGGGCCCGCGTGCGGCAGGCTGCCGAACGTCTGACGGTGCCGCGCTGAGCGCGCTGCTCGCGCACGCGATCGGAGCTTCACCGGCCGCGACCGCTGGCGCCGGCCTGCGCGGCCGGCCGCTCCGTTGGATCGAAGACGGGCCGATCGGCCTCTGGGCGACGGAGTGGAACGGTGATCGCGCCCTGGCCCGCGACGACGCCTTCGCCCATCACGCCCTGCTGAGCGCCCTCTGCGCGACGGGCCCGTGCCTTCCGGTCCGGTTCGGGACGTGGCTCGAGGGGGAGGAGGCCGCGATCCGCGCGCTGCGGGAAGGACGCGAGCGTTTCCTCGCCCGACTCGGCCGCGTCGGGGGCCGGCTCGAGGTCGGCCTCACGCTCCTCTGGCGTGAGGCGCCGTCGCCTAAGGGGCGCGGCCATGCCGTCGCCGCGTCGGGCCGGGCGTATCTCGAGCGGCGCCGGGCCATGCACGCCGCCACGGCCGAGCGGCGCGCCGAGGCCGACGCCATCGCCACGCGCCTTGCCTGGGAGCTGGCGGTCGAGCAGGGGGACGTTCGGCATGAAAGTTGCCCGAGCGACGAGGTGGCGCTCGCTATGTCGGTGCTCGCCAAGACGGGGGAGGCCGAGGCACTGAAGGCGCGGGCGGTGGCGGTTACCGCCGCGCTGCCCGGTCTGCGAGGGGTGGTGAGCGGACCGTGGCCGCCCTACAGCTTCAGCGAGGAGATCGGAGCCGGCGGTGGATCCTGAGGACGAGCTGGTCGAGCTCCGGCGCGAGTTGGAGCGCGTTCGTGGCATTCTTCCCGAACGGGTCGACGTCGACCCGGAGGGAGTGGAGCAGGGATTGGCGAAGCTCGTGCTCACGCTCGTCGAGTTCCTCCGCCAGCTGCTCGAGCGTCAGGCGATCAGACGGATGGACGGAGGGAGCCTGAGCGATGACGAGATCGAACGCGTTGGCCTCGCCCTGATGCGGCTCGAAGAGAAGGTCGACGAGGTGGCGCGCGCGTTCGGCCTCGACCCAAAGGACCTGAACGTCCGCCTCGGCCCGGTCGGCAGGCTCCTGTGAGCGGACGATGAGCGTGAATCGCGCGCCGTTCGTTCCGACACCGTCGGCGAGCATCATCGATGTCCTCGACCGGGTGCTGGACAAGGGGCTGGTCGTCGCCGGCGACATCACGGTGTCGCTCGCGAACGTCGAGCTCCTCACCATCCGGATCCGCCTTCTCGTGTGCTCGATCGACAAGGCGGAGCAGATCGGGCTCAACTGGTGGCGGTACGATCGCAATCTCGTCGCACCGGCGACCGCCGACCTGCCTCTGGCGCCGGCGGCGCTGACGATGCTGGAATCGCGTATCGCCGATCTCGAAGCCGAGCTCAAGAAATCGCGCGCTCTCGAGCGCTAGGAGGACCGATGCCAGTCGAACGCGCGGCCGGCGGCAGCAGCCTGATCGACGTTCTCGACCGTGTCCTGGACAAGGGCATCATCATCGACGCGTGGGTCCGGGTGTCGCTCGTTGGCATCGACCTTCTCACCGTCGAGGCGCGCGTGGTGGTGGCATCGATCGACACGTACCTGCGGTACTCCGAGGCACTGGGGATCACCGCGATGGTCGCGCGTCCACCCGCGACGATGGCCGAGGCGCTGGGCATCAACCAGGCGGTCGCGCCTCCGACGACCGTGGGTCCGGGTGACTCGCTCGGGAGCAGCGCTGCACCGGCTCCCTCTACGACGCTGCCCGTCAGCTCCTCGGAGCGACGCTAGGCGCGCCGTGACCGGCTGATGGCCGGAGTGACGGAGCGCGAGAGCAGGCCCGTCTCGCCGCTACCGGCGCGCGAGCCCGCCCATCAGCCCGTGGAGCTCGAGATCTCGATCCTCCCGATGCTCGAGGGCTTAGCACGGGCGTTCGGGTACGAGCGTGCCCTGGTCGCGCTGTCGGACGAACGCCGACGGGTGATCCGCGGCCACTTCGGGCGCGGGATCCCGGATGAGATCGCGGACGCGTTCGAGCTGTCGCTGTCCGACCTGAACGACCCGACCGTCGTCGCGTTCAACACCGGCGTCCCGCAACGGGTGGACGACGCGGGCAGCGACGTGCGGATCGGCGGGCCGACCCGAGAGATCCTCCTGTCGTTCGGCCTGGAGTCGTTCGTGGTCGCGCCGCTCCGCGGCGCGGGCCAACCGCCGACCGGGGTCGTGCTGCTCTCGAAGGGCACGCCGGTAGGCGATGCGGACGTCCAGGCGCTCATCCCGTTCACGACCCAGGCCGGGAGCGTCCTCGCCCAGGCGCAAGCCGTGGCCGAGCTGAAGCAGGGCGGGGAAGCGCACGCGATCGAGAAGGAATGGCTGTGGATGATGGTGAACGCGTTCGCGGATCCGGTCGTCGTGACCGACGAGCAGAACGACATCGTCCTCTCCAACCGCGGCGCCGAGCTGCTCTTCCGAAGCGGCAAGGAGGACAGCCCTGGCAAAGCGCACGCGATCTCGATGAACAACTTCCTGTTCACCGCGGCGCTGTCGACATGGAAGCTCCAGCGAGCGCGTGAGCGGACCCGGGAGGTCACGCTCGTCGACCCGATCGAAGGGACCGACCTGATCTTCGAGGTGATCACCTCGCCGGCGACGAACTACCGGATCGGCGCGCGGGGCACCGTCTCGGTGCTGAAGAACGTCACCGACCTCCGTCATGTGACCGAAGAGCTGAGCGAGAACATCCAGCGGCTCCAGTCGGCGGACCAGGAGATCCGGCTCGAGCGGGACCGACTCGACCTGGTCCTGCGGAACGTGCCCGAGCCGATCGTCGTCGTCGACAACACGAATCAGATCGTGAGCATGAACGCGGCGGCGGAGCGGCTCTTCCGTCCGTCCGCCGGCACGCCTGACGCGAGCCGTCGCGCGCGCATCGCGATGAGCAACGACGCGAAGTTCAGCTCCTTCCTCGCCCGGTCTTCGCTCGACCCGGGCACGCGGAACAGCACGGAGCTGCGGCTCACGGACGTCGAGAGCGGCGACGAGCTCGAGATGCAGGTGATCGCGAACCGGGTGCGCGATCCGGTCGGCGCGACGGTCGCGACCGTCTCGGTCATGCAGGACGTCGGGCGGCTGCGGGAGCTGGAACGGCGGCGGCTGCAGCAGGCGCTGTTCGAGTCGGAGAAGCTCGCGGCGACCGGGCGGCTGGCGGCATCGATCGCGCACGAGATCAACAACCCGCTCGAGGCGATCCAGAACGCGCTCTACCTCCTCGTGAAGCGCATCGCGCCCGAGGATCCCAATGCCCGTTTCCTGAACATCGCGATGAAGGAGACCGAGCGGATGAGCCGTATCCTGCGGCAGATGCTCGGTTTCTACCGGCCGGCGACCAACCTCGCGCCGGTCGACATCAACGCGCTCATCGACGAGGTGGAGACACTCGTCACGAAGCGCCTCCGCGAGACCAACGTGCGGATCGAAAAGCTCCTGGACGCGGGGATCCCGCGCGTCCGGGCGGCGGGAGACCAGATCAAGCAGGTCATCCTCAATCTGATGCTGAACGCGGCGGAGGCGATGCCGGAAGGCGGCACGGTGACGGTCTCCACCGAGGCGTACGGCTCGGCCTCGCCGCCGGAGGCGGTCCGGATCGAGGTGGCCGACGATGGCGCCGGCATCCCCGACGAGCTGCTGCCCCACATCTTCGAGCCCTTCTTCTCGACCAAGGGCGAAAAGGGGACCGGGCTCGGCCTCTGGGTCAGCTCGGGCATCGCACATAGCCACGGCGGCCGACTCCAGGTGCGGAACCAGCCTCGAGGTGGCACGGTCTTCACGATGACGCTTCCGATCGGAGGTCCTCCAGCCGGTGGCGACCAGTAAGGTGCTGATCGTCGACGACGAGGAGAGCGTCGCGGTCACGATGGCGGCGATCCTGGAGATGGACGGCTACGCGGTCACGACCGCCCTGCGCGGCGAAGACGCGATCGCCCGGCTGCGAAGCGACACCTTTGACCTGGTCCTCACGGACCTCCGGCTCGAGAACTTCGACGGAATGGACGTCCTCGCGGAGGCGCGCCGGCGCTCGCCCGACACGATCGGGATCGTGCTGACCGGGTACGCATCGGTCGAGTCGGCGGTGAAGGCACTGCGCGAGGGCGCGTACGACTACCTCCTGAAGCCCTGCGATGTCGAGGAGCTGCGCTTGACGGTGGCGCGCGGCATGGAACGGCGGCGTGTGGGGCTACTGCTGAAGGAACGGCTTCGGGAGCTGGAAGAGGCGAACCAGACGATCCATGAGCTCAACACGACGCTCCAGCAGAGGATCGACCGTGCGACGGGGGATCTCCAGGAGCGCGTGCGCGAGCTCGACGCCGCCCGGCGCGAGGCCCAAGACCATCTCGAGAAGCTGAGGGAGCTCGACAAGCTCAAGTCGCAGTTCCTGTCGATCGCCTCCCATGAGCTCAAGACGCCGATCACCGCGATGTCCGGATTCGTCCAGATCGCTGTCCGGCGGATCCGTCGACGGCTGGACGCGGGCCGGCCGCGCGAAGAGGAATGGCGGAAGGAGGAGAACACCCTCCTCGACCAGCTCGAGGTCGTGCAGCGCCAGACGACGAAGCTCGCGCGGCTCGTCGACGAGCTCCTCGACGTGTCGCGGATCGAGTCGGGACGGCTCGAGCTCCGGCTCACCGACGTGGACGTCCCCGAGCTCGCGGCCGAAGTGATGCGGCGCCACGAGGTGATGTCCACGAAGCACGAGCTGCGTCTGCGGCACGATCCCGCCGGGCGGTTCATCGTGCGCGCGGACCGCGATCACATCGAGCAGGTGCTGAACAACCTCATCGGCAACGCGATGAAGTACTCGCCCGACGGCGGGCCGATCGAGGTGACGGTCGCGAGCTCGGCCGATCACGAGGTGCTGCTGTCAGTCTCGGATCACGGGATGGGGATCCGGGAGAGCGAGCTGCCGCGGATCTTCGGTCTCTTCTACCGCTCACCGGATCGCGACGCGCGCGACGTCGGTGGAATGGGACTGGGCCTGTACATCACGAAAGAGATCGTCGACCGGCACAGCGGCCGCATCTGGGCGGAGAGCAAGGTCGGCAGCGGGACGACGTTCCATGTGGCGTTGCCGACGAGCGTGGGGGCGCCGGTCCAAGTCGGCTCGTGATGTCTCGCGACGCGCTCGTAACTTGCTAGGTTACTGATGGCTCGCTCTGTCGGGGTGGACAGATTTGAACTGTCGTTCTCGAAGCCCCCAGCTTCGCGCCTTAGACCGGACTAGGCCACACCCCGCTTTTGCTACTCAGTGTATCGCCGCGCCACGTTCCGGAACTGACGTGGTCGGATTCCCCGTCGCGCGCGGCCCCGCCGTTGAATGAGGCGCGCGCACGCGTTGCACCAACGGC
>DASWCU010000110.1:0-3334 GCA_036389935.1 Candidatus Limnocylindria bacterium | reverse complement strand
CCGCCCGCGGTCGCCTCGTGGTCGACCGACGGGAGGAACGCGAGCGCGGGGACGTCGACCGGATCGCCGCCGCCGGCCCGGTTCACCGCCTCGCGCGCCGCCGGCAGCGAGGCGAACTCGTTGTTCGGCCCGGGCCGGAAGCCCACCCGGTAGTACGGGCGGCCGTCGCGTTCGGCGTCGACGGAGATCATGTTGCCGGCGCGGATCGAGTTCGTGACCGCGTCGTGCTCCTCGATCGTCGATCCCGACGCGACGAGCGCGCCGCGCAGCATCTGGGTGAGGTGGAGGTCGCTGAACCGGTAGCTGCGCACCGGGCCGATCGTGTCGACGTCGCGCGAGTGGTAGATCGCCGAGAAGCGGGTGACCCCGCCCTCGACGATCAGCTCGAAGACGATGTCGGCCTTCGTGAGGCCGTACTGGGGCCGTGCGTTCGGGTCGTTCGGGAGCCGGACGTTGAGCGGGCGGCGGCCGGTCGGCGCGTCACCCGTGGCGGGAAGACCGGTGAGCGGCCAGATCTTCGGCTTCGGGCTGGGGGTCGGCGCCGGGGTCGCGGTCGGCGCGGGGGTGGGCGTGGGCGTCGGAGCGGTCTCGACGCGGGCGGCCGGGCTGGCGGACGGCTCGGGGCTTGGACCGCCCGCCCCGCCGCCGCAGGCCGAGATCGCCAGCGTGCAGATGAACAGGACAGTTGTCGCGTTCCTCGCCAACTTGCTTGTCATGCAGTCGGCGGAGCGTAGCAGGAGCCGACAAGGCTTGGGAACCGCAGAGCAGTGTCGTTCTGGCGGGTCATGCGGCCGGTGCGCCTCCCAGTGAGCCCTGTCGGCTGCGGCCCTGCGGCTCGTCGGCGGGCGGCACAGCAAGCCCACGCCGACCGCCGTGCCATCGGCATTCGACTGCAGCTGGACCAAGTGCGCGTCGAGGCCCGATAGCGGGCCGGCCGGTCACCCCAACGGCGTCGGCGGCACGAAAAGCGCGCGGACCATCGGCTCGGATGCTCGAGCGAGCGCCCCATCGCACGTGAGCAGCGGGCAGATCCAATCCTGCGCGAGCAGGACGTAGAACACGTCATGCGCGCCGAAGCGATCGATGAACCCGACGGCACGCGGCAGGAAGGGCGCGACTGGGATCCGCGCTGCAGGAAGATTCATCAGGCGGCGCGCGGCGAGTGCGAGCGCATCGTTCGTGATGTGGCGCGCACGGATGAGCCGCCGCAGAGCGGAGAACGCCTCGGCGTCGAAATGGGCCGGCACACCGATCGGTCGGTGATCGGAGAGCAACGCTCCAATCCGGTCCGCGGCGGGGGTATCGAGGACGAGCTCGACCGCGGCGGAGGCATCGAGGACGATCAGCGGTCGGGTGATTCTTCGGCGCGTGCCTCGTGGAGGGCCTGCGCGGCCGGAATGTCGAGATGGGTGCGCGGTCCGGAGCGCACCTCGGCCAGCCACTCGTCGAGCGTCGGTGAGCGGACGTCCGCCGCGATCAGGTCGATGACGTACTGGCTCATCGAGCGGTTCTGTCGCTTCGCCTTGCGCCGCAGCCGGTCACGCAGGCTCACCGGGATCCCACGGACCTGCAGAACGGTCGTGCCTTGCTTCATCGGGCAACAGTAGCATGCAAAACGCATGCAGTCGCCTGATGACGAGGCAGATTCGGCTTCCAGCGCGGACGCTTTGCGCCGCCTTAGTGCCCGGCGAGCGCTTCTTTCACCAGCCCGGGAATCTCGCTCGGTGCGTTCGCGACCGGGATGCCGGCCTCCTCGAACGCCTTGACCTTCGACTCCGCGGTGCCCGAGTTCCCCGACACGATCGCGCCGGCGTGGCCCATGCGCTTGCCCGGCGGCGCGGACCGGCCGGCGATGAACGCGACCGCCGGCTTCTTCCCGAACGCGCGCATGTACTCGGCCGCGCGCTCCTCGGCGCTCCCGCCGATCTCGCCGACGATCACGATGACCTCGGTCTCGGGATCTTCGTTCAGGTAGCGCACCGCGTCGGGCGTGGGCAGGCCGATGACCGGATCGCCGCCGATGCCGATGCAGGTCGACTGGCCGAGCCCCGCGCGCGTGAGCAGGTCGGCGATCTCGTAGGTGAGCGTCCCGCTCCGCGAGACGAAGCCGACCGGCCCGGGTGAGAAGTTCTCGGCCGGCATGATCCCGACCTTCGATTGGCCCGGCGTGATGAGCCCGGGGCAGTTCGGCCCGATGAGCACCGTCGTCCCCTTCTCGAGGAGCGACGCGACGCGGAGCATCTCGTGCACCGCGATGTTCTCGGTGATGACCACGACGAGCTCGAGTTCCGCATCGAGCGCCTCGAGGATCGCGTCGGGTGCCGCGGCGGCGGGGACGAAGATGATCGTCGCGTTCGCACCGGTCGCATCCATCGCCTGCGCGACCGTGTCGAACAGCGGGAGCCCGTGCTGGGTGGTGCCGCCCTTGCCCGGCTTCGCCGCGCCGACGACGTGCGTCCCGTACTCGCGCATCCGCGTCGCGTGGAACGCGCCCTCGCGCCCGAGCCCCTGCACGATGAGCCGCGTGCCGAGGCCGACGAGGACACTCATCTGTTGATCGCAGGGGCTGCGCCCCTTCCACCCCCGCTCATCGCAGGGGCTGCGCCCCTTCCACCGCGGCACCCGCTCATCGCAGGGGCTGCGCCCATTCCACCCTGGCTCAGCTGACCGGCGCGCCGGCCGACGCGAGACGCACGGCCTCCGCGGCGGCCTCGTCCATCGTCGCGCGCGACACGAGCGGCGCTCCCTCGAGCAGCTTCCGTCCCGCTTCGGCCTCGGTGCCCGACAGCCGGATGACGAGCGGCACGCGCGGCTTGGTGTCGGCGAGCACGGCGAGGATCCCCTTCGCCACCTCGTCGCCGCGCGTGATGCCGCCGAAGATGTTGATGAACACGCTCCGGACCTTCGGGTTCGCGAGCACGATCTCGAGCCCGGCCTTGACCACCGGCTCCTTCGCCCCGCCCCCGACGTCCAGGAAGTTGGCCGCCCGTCCGCCGGCGTTGCGGACGGCGTCGAGCGTGCTCATCACGAGCCCCGCGCCGTTGCCGATGATCCCGACGTCCCCGTCGAGCTGCACGTAGCTGAAGCCGAGCGCCTTCGCGGCCTCCTCCTGCTCCTCGTCCGGCGCGACCTCCTTCATCGCATGGAGGTGCCCGTGGCGGTGCAGCGCGCTGTCGTCGACCTCGAGCTTCGCGTCTCCGGCGATCACCGAGCCGTCCTCTTGGATGAACAGGGGATTGATCTCGACCGTCATCGCGTCGTTGTGCTGGAACACGCCGTACAGCCGCAGCGCGATGTCCACGACGTGCTCGCGCTGCTCCTCGGGCACGCCGGC
>DASWCU010000109.1:0-5057 GCA_036389935.1 Candidatus Limnocylindria bacterium | reverse complement strand
TCCACCCGCTCCTGCACGACGTACGAGGACGTCAGCGCGGCGAGCAGCACCTGTTCCCACTCGTGCTGTTCGACCGTCCAGCCGAGCACGACGCCCTTGCCGCCGTATTCGTCGTTCGGCTTCAGGACCAGACGGCTGCGTTTCGCGACGATGAAGTCGACGAGGTCGATCACCTTCCGCCCGTACGTCGAGTGCCCTTCGCGGATCTTCCGCGTCCACGGGATGTGGGTCGCGATCGCTCGGCGCTGGGCGGGCGTGTAGAGCGCGGCGTAGCGGTCGTCCGAGAGGAGCGCGAGGCTCATCTTCTTGTGGAGCAGCTTCGCCCGGAAGCTGTTCACGACCGTCACCGCGCCGGCCAGGTACGCCCGGATTAGCGGACGCGCGACCTCCGGCTGCGCGAGCAGCTCGCTCGTGAGCACGCGCCGGTACACGAGGTCGACCGGCACCCCGGACGCGCGGAGGCGTCCGCGCGCGAACGTGAGATCGGCAGGTGCGCAGATCACGGCCTTCACGCCCTGTGCCGTGAAGTAGCGCTGGAACATCTCGAACTCGGTGAGCGTCGGCAGCCCCGGCCAGTCGACGATGGCGATCGCCGGAGCGGAGCCGCGCCCGAACGCGCGGCGCATCGCGCCAAGCTGCTTCTGGCGCACGGGGAGCGGCCGAAGCCGGAAGCGCCGCCGGAAGGCGCGCATGACCGGAAGCCCGCTGAACACGGCCGCGAGCTCGTCGTTGTACGCCATCCCGGCCGGCGATTCGGCGTTGTACTCGACGTAGCGGATCACGCCGTCGTCGGCGACGAAGCCGTCCAGCCGTGACGAGGGCGAGGCCGCGGCGAAGCCGGGGTCCGCGAGCGCGAGCTGCTCCTCATCCGGCGCGAGGTCCAGCTCCCGCCTGAGGTCGTCCTCGGTCAGGAGCGCACGCTCGAGGCGGACGAGCGCTCCATACAGCGCCTCCGACGCGCGGCGGACGCGCTCGTACCCGGGTCGCGACAGGAAGTTCGGGCGGAGGGCGACGCAGAGCGGCCGGTCGCCGAACGCGAGACGCGCCTCCGCCTGGCCGGTGGCGAGCTGCGCCGCGCTCTCCGCGCACAGCTCTGCGTCCTCGAGGAGGGCGTGGTACGCCCGAACGGCCGGGCTATGCACCGCGGCCACCGCCGTTCGGCGTGACGGTCGGATTCAGCGCAGGAACCGCCACCAGCGGTGCTCCCCGCGCCAGGGGGGCTCGGCGGTGCCGGTCGCGTACGCGATCACGAGATCGCTCATGCGCTCGAGGACCCACTCGAAGCTCTCATCCTTGATCGAGAACGCGTCGAAGTCGGGCGCCGGATTCAGGAAATCGATGGCGTAGAGCGTGCCGCCGCGGACGGCGAACTCGACGGTGTCCATGTCGTAGCCGAGCCCGTCGGTGAGCGCGATCGCGTCGCGGATCGCTCGCTCGCGCAGCTCGCCTTCGACGGGGCGATCCACGACGTAGCGTTCGTGGAACGGAGCCGTCGGGTCGTACCGGATCGGGAGGATGTGCCGGCGGCCGATGCAGATGCAGCGGATGTAGTCGTCCCACTGGATGAACTCCTGGAGGATCATCGTCTTCGGTCGCTGGCCGAACGAGACGCTTCCGGTCTGGTCGTACGCCCAGAGGAGCTGATCCAGGCTGTCGACGCGGTAGACGTCCTTCCAGCCGCCGCCGGTGTTCGGCTTCAGGATCGCCGGCAGTCCCACGTATTCGGCGATGCCCCGCCAGTCGATCGGATAGCGGAGGTTGCGGAGCGATCCCTCGCTGATGTCGGGGATGTAGGACTTGTTCGGAAGCAACACGGTCTTCGGCACCGCGACGCCGACCTTCCGGGCCAGCGTGCATTCGAAGAACTTCTCATCCGCCTCCCACCAGAACGGGTCGTTCACGACGGTGGTGCCCTGCAGCGTCGCGCTCTTCAGGTGCGCGCGGTAGTACGGGACCTCGTGACTGATCCGGTCGACGATGACCGCGTACGCGGGAGCCTCGATCTCGCGCGCGCCGCCGAAGCTGACCATCTCCGCGCTCACCCCGCGCGACTCACCCTTCCGGGCGACGCGTTCGATGAACGGGCCGGGGAAGGTGTTCTCGCGGCCGACGAGCACTCCGACGACCTTCATCGCCGCCTCATACGAGCATGTCCACCATCTGGGTCCAGTAGGGCCAGTCGTGCGCCCAGCCGCGCCAGAGGTGGAGCGTCGCGGGCACACCCCGTTCCTGAAGCGAGGCCACCAGCCGGCGCGAGTCAGGAAGGTTCGCGTCCTCGTCACCGGTCGCGATGTGGAACTCCGTCTCCCGCAGCGGCCCGAGCAGCGCCTCGTCGGAGAGGTTCGGCAGGAACGCGAGTGGGTTCACGAAGTACGCGTTCTCGCCGTACTCGCCGTTCAGCCACCGCGCGGCGTCATACGCGCCGGACAGCCCGACGACCCGGCTCGCGATGCCCGGATGGCGGGTCGCCAGCGCGGCGGCGTGGAACGCGCCGAACGATGCGCCGAGGAGCGTGAGCGGACCGCCACGGCCGTCGGACCGCACGGCCGGGACGAGCTCGTCGGTCAAGTAACGGTCGTACGCGAGGTGGCGTTCGGCGCGCTCCTGCGGTCCGATGCGCTTGTTGTAGAAGCTCTCGTCGTCGACGGTATCGACGCACCAGAGCTGCAGCAGTCCCGCGTCGATCCGCCGTGCGAGATGGGCGACCATGCCGAAGTCTTCCCATTGGTAGAACCGGCCCATCGACGTCGGGAAGACGACCACCGGCGTGCCGTGGTCGCCGAAGATCAGAAGCTCCATCTCACGCCCGAGCGCCGGGCTCCGCCACATCCGGTACTCGCGCTTCATCGCGACGCCCGCTCGCGCGCGGCATCGATGATCCGCCACGCGGCCGCGGCGCCGTTCCAGCCGCGGACCTCGGTGTCCTCTCCCTCGAGCGTCTTGTACGTCGCGAAGAAGGTCTCGATCTCGAGACGCCAGTGCGGCGCAAGGTCGTCGAGGTCGCGGATCGGATCGAACCGCGGATCACCCGACGGCACCGCCAGGATCTTCTCGTCCTCCCCCTTCGCGTCGCGCATGGCCAGGGTGCCGATCGGACGGGCAGGCACGACGCAACCGGGGAACGTCGGCTCTTCCACGATGACGAGCGCGTCGAGGGGATCGCCGTCCCCAGCCAGGGTCCCCATCACGAAGCCGTAGTCCGCGGGGTAGTGGACCGATGAGTGCAGGACGCGATCGAGTCGGATGTGGCCGCTGGCCTGGTCCAGCTCGTACTTCGCACGCGACCCCCGCGGGATCTCGACGAAGACGTCGACGGAATCACGCGTCGCTGCCGGCATCCGCTCCCCCTGCGCCGCGGCCCGCGGGCGCCACGACGACCGTGACCTCGCCCTTTGGGCGATCGGAAGCATACCGAGCCGCGAGCTCGGCGGCCGTGCCGCGCACGAACGTCTCGTGGACCTTGGTCAGCTCGCGCGCCACGACGGCCCGCGCGTCCGGCGCGATCGCCGCGAGATCGGCGAGCAGATCACCGGTCCGGTACGGGCTCTCGTAGACGACGACGGTCCGCTCTTCCGCGAGGAGCGCCCCGAGGATCCGTTGGCGTTGGATCGTCTTCTTCGGCAGGAAGCCGAGGAACGTGAACGATCGCGTCGGCAGTCCCGACGCGACCAGCGCGGCGATCGCCGCGTTCGGCCCAGGCACCGGCGAGACGATGTGACCCGCGGTGATGGCGGCGGCGACGAGCGCCTCACCCGGATCGGAGAGTGCGGGCGTGCCCGCGTCGGACACGAGCGCGACGTCCCACCCCCGATCGAGCTGGCCCACCAGGACCGCGACCTGGCGGCGATGGTTGAACTCGGTGTACGAGGTCAGATGCTTCGCGCGGATCCCGTGGCGGCGGAGCAGGAGCTGGGTATGACGCGTGTCCTCGCACGCGACCATGTGGGCTTCCTGCAGCACGCGCAGCGCGCGCGCCGACACGTCCTCGAGATTGCCGATCGGCGTCGCGACGAGGAACAACGTGCCCATGGGCCGGATTCTTGCAGGACCGCCGGACGATGGACCCGCTCCGCGGAGCGCTCGCCGGGCTCATCGGCGGCCTCGCCGGCGCGTACGTCATGGAACGCTTCCAGTCCTGGTGGCAGGCGGCCGAGACGCAGGCGGCACCCGAACGCCGCGCCCACGCGCGCGATGATGGCGCGTCGCGGGAGCGGACCGCCTCCAACGGGCGCGCCGGCGAGCCATCGACCGTGCGGGTCGCCGAGCGCATCAGCGAAGAGGTCTTCGATACGCCGCTGCCCGAAGCGATGAAACCGAAGGCCGGGCAGCTCGTCCACTACGCGACGGGCGCCGGCATCGGTGCGCTCTACGGGTTGGTCGGCGAGATCGTCCCGCCCGTGCGCATGGCGAACGGGATGCCCTTCGGCGCGGTCGTATGGTGGGTCGCCGACAATATGGCGGTACCGGCCGAGCGTCCCGGCACACCGCCCGAGCGGACGGCGCCCTCGACGCATGTCTACGCGCTCGCGTCGCACCTCGTGTACGGGTTCACGACCGAGACCGTGCGGTTCCTCGTCCGATTCGTGCTCTAGCAGGACGCGAGGACCGGCGGGCGGTCAGGCCCCCACGGATTGGCGAGCGACAGCGACGAGCTGGCTGCGGGTCTTCGTCTTGGACCGACGGAGCGCGTTCTGCACGTGCTTGTGCGCCGTGGATTCACTGATCCGCAGGCGCACCGCGATCTCCCGGTCGGTCGCGCCCTGGGCGATGAGGTCCACGATCTGCTGCTGGCGTGGCGTCAGCGCCGTGGAGGCCTCGCTGCGCGGCTGGGGCAGGAAGCTGAGCATCTGGAGGAGCGCGGCCAACGTCGCCCGGGGGAAGGCCACCTCGCCCTGGGCGACCGCCCGGACGGTCCGGGTCAGTGCCTCCGGCCGGACCTCGCGGGCGATGAACCCGTGGAACCCGATCCGGGCCGCCGTCGGGGCGCCCGCGCCGCCTGGGACGACCGCGACGCAGGGTACGGTCCGCGCGACCCGCAGCAATTGTGTTTGGAACGG
>DASWCU010000108.1:0-19994 GCA_036389935.1 Candidatus Limnocylindria bacterium | reverse complement strand
TTCGCCATGGGTCGCCCGCCACGTTCGGCACCGCGGATCCTCGCCATCGTCGCGGCATTCGCGGTCCTTCTCGGTGCGTGTACCGGCGGGACGCAGGGGGGGCCGAGCGCGACCGGCGGCACGAGCGCGGCAGGGAAGCCGGCCTACGGCGGCACCGTCACGATGGCGCTCGAGGACGACCCGATCAACTTCGACCCGCTCCAGTCACGGGCGTTCATCGACCGCAACATCCACTACCAGATCTTCAACTCGCTCGTGAGCGTCGATGAGAACGGCAAGCTCATTCCCGGCCTCGCCGAGAGCTGGAAGGTCTCCGACGACGGCAAGACCGTCACCCTCACCCTGCGCAAGGACGTGAAGTACCAGGACGGATCGACGTTCGACGCCGCGTCGGTGAAGTGGAACCTCGATCGCTACCGGACGACGCAGGGATCGCAGCGGAGCGGCGAGCTCGCGCCGATCGACAGCGTCGAGGTCGTCGACAGCTCGACCGTGAAGCTCAACCTGAAGGCGCCGTACGCGCCGCTCCTCGCCACGCTCGTCGACCGCGCCGGGATGATGCTGTCGCAGAAGGCGGTCGACGCCGCGGGTCAGGACTTCACGCGCAAGCCGGGCAGGGCGGGCACCGGGCCGTTCATCCTCACCGAGGCGGTGAAGGACGACCACATCACGCTCGAGCGGAATCCCGACTACTGGGGCAAGGACAAGGACGGCAACAAGCTGCCGTTCCTCGACAAGATCACCGTGAAGCCGATCCGCTCGAGCGACGTGCGGTTCACGAACCTGCGGACCGGCGATGCGCAGGTCGCGAACAACATCGCCGGCAAGGACGTGCCGACGGCGAAGGCCGAGTCCAGCCTGCAGTACCAGGAGAAGTCGGCGTACTCGTTCCGCAGCCTCATCCCGAACCGGCTGCCGACGTACATCTTCAACGAGGGCCGCTACGTGAAGGCGGTGTCGATGGCCATCGACCGCAAGGAGATCCTGGAGAAGGGCTACTTCGGCCTCGGGGTCGCCGGGTACGGCACGATCGCCCCGAATCACTTCGCCTACGACGCCAGCTTCAAGCCGTTCGAGAAGGCCGATCCGGAGGGCGCGAAGAAGCTCGTGAACGACGTCGGCAAGGGTCCGCTGACCTTCGAGCTCCTCGTCGCCGCGGGCGACCCGGTCACGCTGCAGATCGCCCAGCTCATCCAGGCCGAGCTCAAGAAGGCCGACATCACGGCGACCATCCAGCAGCTCGAGTTCGCCCAGATCCTGGACCTGCAGACGAAGCACACCTTCAAGGGCATGACGTTCATCGGCTGGAGCGGACGCGTCGATCCCGATGGCAATACCTACGACCACGTGTACACCGGACGACCGAACAACGACTCCGGCTACTCAAACAAGACCGTCGACCAGCTCCTCGATCAGTCACGCCAGACGAGCGATGAGGGCAAGCGGAAGGATGCCTTCCGCCGCGCCGAGCAGATCTACGTGGTCGACGATCCGGCGCGGGTCTGGTTCGGCTTCGGCGCGGCGCAGCTCCTCACCTCGAAGAAGGTGGTCGCCCCGCCGGTGTACCCGGACCAGATCGTGCGGTACGCGCTCATGTCGATGGCGAAGTGATCGGGGCCGGGCCCGTAAGCGCGATCGCATAGCGGCGAGGCGGCGGAGCGATGGGCCGGTACATCATCCGCCGCCTCCTGCTGATGGTGCCGGTCGCGTTCCTCGTGACCGTCATCGTCTTCACGCTCGTTCGGCTCGCGCCAGGCGACCCGATCGCGGTCTACGCGGGGGAAGAGAAGGACCCGGCCGCACTCGACGCGCTGCGGCACGAGTTCGGGCTCGACCAGCCGATGCCGGTCCAGTACGCGGCCTGGCTCTCGCACGCCCTGCGGGGCGACCTGGGCCGGTCGATCCGAACGCGCCAGCCGGTCCTCGAGTCGATCGTCGAGCGGCTCCCGGCGACGCTCGAGCTCGGCGCGGCCGCGCTGCTCCTCTCGGTGTCGGTCGCGCTCGTGATCGGCACGCTCTCGGCCGTGAAGCGGAACTCGCCGCTCGATCTCTTGGCGACCGGGTTCACGCTGGCCGGCGTGTCGCTGCCGAACTTCTTCCTCGGCCTGCTCCTCATCCTCATCTTCGCGCTGCTCCTGCGGCCGTTCCCGCCGGGCGGCTACGTCGCGCTCAAGGATGGCGTCTTCGACAACCTCCGCCACCTCGTCCTGCCGGCGATCACGCTCGCGACCGCGAGCATGGCCGTGAACATGCGCCAGGTGCGATCGAGCCTCCTCGACGTCTTCGGCCAGGACTACATGCGGACCGGGCGGGCGAAGGGGCTTCGCGAGACGGCGCTCCTCGTGCGGCACGCGCTGAAGAACGCGCTCATCCCCGTCGTGACCATCATCGGGCTGCAGGTGGGCGCGATCATCGAGGGAGCGATCGTCACCGAGCAGATCTACTTCTGGCCCGGGGTGGGGAAGCTCGTCGTCGACAGTATCGGCGGCCGCGACTATCCCGTCGTCCAGGCGGTCGTGCTCGTGTCCGCGCTGTCGTTCATGGCCAGCACGCTCGTCGTGGACGTGCTCTACGCGTGGCTCGACCCGCGCATCTCCTACGAGGGGCGGGGGTGAAGGACGCGATCCGCCGGCATCCCCGGATCCTCATCGGTGGCGGCCTCGTCCTCGCGCTCCTGCTCGTCGCGATCCTCGCACCGGTCCTGGCGCCGTACGACCCGACCGAGGCGGATCCTTCCCAGGCCCTCGACCCGCCGGGGCCGGCGCACTGGCTCGGCACCGACGATCTCGGGCGTGACGTCCTGTCACGGACGATGTACGGGGCGCGGATCTCACTGTCGGTCGGGCTCATCGCGGTGGGCATCGGCCTGATCGTCGGCGTGAGCATCGGGCTCGTCGCCGGCTACGCCGGCGGCCTCGCCGACCTCCTGCTCATGCGCGGCATCGACGCGCTCCTCGCGTTCCCGGCCCTCGTCCTCGCGATCTCGATCACCGCCGCGCTCGGACCGCAGATCCAGAACGCGATGATCGCGATCGGCGTCGTCGCGATCCCGCTCTACTCGCGGCTCTCGCGCGGCCAGGTCCTTTCGCTCCGTGAGCAGGACTTCGTGCTGGCCGCGCGGACGATCGGCGCAGCGCCGCGGCGGATCGTCCTGCGCCACATCCTGCCGAACATCACGAACGCGCTCGTCGTGCAGGCGACGCTCTCGATCGCCTTCGCCATCCTTGCCGAGGCGACGCTCTCGTTCCTCGGCCTCGGCGCGCAGCCGCCCGTTCCGACGTGGGGAGCCGACATCAACTACTCGCAGCGCTACCTGTCGAACCTGAAGTGGTGGATGAGCGCCGGGCCCGGCGTCGCGATCTTCCTCGCGGTGTTCTCGTTCAACTTCCTCGGCGACGCCCTCCGCGACGCGCTCGATCCGCGCCTCCGCCGCACCGCCTGACCGGTACCGCGTACCGGCCGAAGGTCCTCTTGCCTGGGACTGGTCCTTTCGTCCGGCGCGCGGTACCAATAGCCGAACCATGCAGGTCGATCAGGTCGCCTTCGATCGTTTCGTCCTCGAGCTGCCGACCCCCGACCGGGAACGGCGGGCGCTGTCGGACCGCGACATCGTGGAGGAGGCCGCGGCCTGGCTCTGGGCGTTCGGGCCCACTCCGCTCATCGCGGTCGTCGGCTTCGCGGCCGAGTCGCCGCGCTGGCTCGGAGACTGGAGCTCGCGTCCGGTCGGCTGGGCGCCGGACGGGATGCGCTACGGGCGCGCGGTCCTGATCAACTCGCGTCTGGAGCTGCAGCGGTTGCTCGGTGACGGCACCCCGCACGACCGCACCGCGCTCCTCTGGCCGCGCCGGAGCGAGGCGAAGACGTTCGAGGCGCTCAACGGCGGCGGCAAGGACTGGCTCGGCGCCGTCTATGCCCACGCGCGCGTCACCCGCGACGGCGAGGTGTTCGAGGTCAACCAGGTCCCGACCGGCTAGCCGGATGGCTCCGGGCGCACGCGGATCCGGCTGAGGCCGGCGCCGAGGAGCGCCCCGCCAAGGGCGAATACGAGCGCGACGAACGGGCCGGGGGTCCGGTTCAGCGCCGTCTCGACGATCGGCAGCGGCAGGCCGACGAGCAGCGCGACGAGCCACCACCGCGTCGGCGCGACGAGCGTGATGACGAGCGCCGAGAGCGCGAGCAGGCCGGCGACGATCCCGGTGTCGTCGGTGTGCCGGTCGGCGTACGCGAGGTACAGGCCGGACATCGCGGCCAGGGCGGCCGCGATCGCGGTCCTCACTCCTCCTTCGTCACCTTCCGCTCGGTCAGCGCGCCGAGCTCGGTGGCGCGCTGGTGGGCCGCGTACACCGCTTTCGACAGCACGGTCCGGAGCGAGCCCTTCTCGAGCTGGTAGATCGCCGCGGCGCTCGTCCCGCCCGGTGAGGTGACCATGTTGCGCAGCTCCGCGAGATGCCGCTCGCTCTTCCGCGCGAAGAGCGCGGAGCCCTCGACGGTCCGAAGCACGAGCTCCTCGGCGACGCGGCGAGAGAATCCGAGGTGCACGGCCGCGTCGACGAGCGCCTCCATCAGGAGGAAGACGTACGTCGGGCCGGTCCCGGAGACCGCGGTCGCCATGTCGATGTACGACTCGTCCTCCACCATCAGCTCTTCGCCCAGCGCCGCGAGCATCGCGCGCGCGCGCTCGCGCTGATCGGCGGTCACGGCGTGGCTCGGGTACCAGGCGGTCACGCCCATCCCGACCTGCGCGGCGGTGTTCGGCATCGCGCGGACGATCGCCGGGTGAGCGAGGCCCGACTCGAGGGCGCGCAACGTCGCCCCGGCGACGATCGAGAGCACGAGCTGGTCCGCCCGCATGCGCCCATGCAGCTCGCGCATCACCGTCGGAAGCACTTGCGGCTTCACCGAAAGCACGACGACGTCGGCGCGCTTCGCGGCATCCGCGTTCGACGCGAGCGCGGTGATCCCGAACCGCTTCGCCAGCTCGACGCGGCGTTCGCGGCGCGGCCCGGTGACGAGGATCCGAGACGGGGGGACGAGGTGCCGGTCGAGCATGCCGCGGATCATCGCCTCGCCCATGACGCCGCCACCGACGAAGGCCAGCCGCTGATTGCGCAGCGACGGCGTCATCCGAGCACGCTCATTGCGGGATTATGCGGAGCAGGTCGCCCGCCGTGTACAGGTCGGCGACGTCGGGTCGCCCATACGCCGCGGCGGGGATGCCGATATCCGCCAGCACGAGCTCACCCACGAGCGGCACGGCCTCGGGGACGAGGAGGCCGCGCTTGGGGAGCGCGAGGGTCAGCGTCCACGTCGCGCGGATCGCGACCCCGCGGGGGATGCCGGTGTCGGGGTCGAGGCCCGAAGGGAGATCGATCGCGAGGATCGGCACGCGACTGCGATCGGCCGCTCGAATGCAGTCCGCGATGACGTCGCGCGGGGCGCCGCTCGCGCCGTAGCCGAGCAGCCCGTCGACGAGCAGCTCCGCCGCGTCGATCTCGTCCGGCCCATCCGGATCGAAGCGCGCCACACGGACGCCGATCGCGCGAAGCACCCCGGCCTGGCTCGCCGGGAGCTCCGGCAGCGCGTCCGGCTCGCCCGCGATCACCGCACGCGCGTCGGCCCCCCACCCGTACAGGTGCCGTGCGGCCGCGAGGGCGTCGCCGCCGTTGTTGCCCCGCCCGCAGAGCGCGACGATCCGGCGGCCACGAACGCTGCCGCCCAGCACGAGCCGAGCGACCGACGCGACCTGCCGCCCGGCGTTCTCCATGAGCGCCACGACCGGGATCCCGAGATCGGCGATGGCGACGCGATCCGCTCCGGCCATCTCCGCTGCCGTCACGGACGGCGCATCGCTGATCGTGGGCAGCGCGTTCAGCCCGTTCGGGACGTTCAGCCGCTCACAGCTCCTTGGCGAACTCGACCGTCTTCTCGCGCCGGTAGCCGAGCGCATCCCAGAAGCGCATCGCGTACTGGTTGTCGTCCCACACGATGAGGTTCAGCTTCGGGCAGCCGCGCTCCCGGAGCCGCGCCTCGACCACCGCGACGAGCTCGCGGCCAAGGCCGCGCCGCCGCTCGTCCGGATGTACCGCGACGTGGTACAGCCAGCCGCGACGGCCGTCCCAGCCGGCCAGCGCCGAACCGACGATGTGGCCCTGCTCCTCGGCGATCAGCGCGAGTCCGGGGTTGTGCGCGGCGAACGCGGCGAGCGAGCCGTCGTCGTCACCGGGCCGGATGCGGATGCCGCACGCGAGCCAGAACGTGCGGAGGCGGTCACCGTCGCCGGCGTGGTACGCGCGGATCTCCATGGCTCCATTTGGCCATACTCACACGCCATGCGCTTCGGGCGGTTCGAGGTCGACATCTTCAGCGATGGCACCTTCAAGCTCGACGGCGGCTCGATGTTCGGCATCGTGCCGAAGGTGCTCTGGGAGAAGGCGAAGCCGGCGGATGAGCTCAACCGCATCGAGATGGACATGAACTGTCTGCTCATCCGCGATGCCGATCACGTCGTCGTCGTGGAGACCGGCGCCGGGGCGAAGCTCTCGGAGCGACAGCGGCGGATCTTCGGCATCGAGCGCCCGCCGGCCCTCCTCGACCAGCTCGCGAAGCGCGGCGTGCGCCCGGCGGACGTGACGCTCGTCGTGAACACGCACCTCCACTTCGACCACTCGGGCGGCAACACCTATCGCGATGGCGAGCGGCTCATCGCGACATTCCCGCGCGCGAGCTACGTGTTCCAGCGGCTCGAATGGGCGGATGCGGTTAACGCGAACGAGCGAACGCGCGGCTCCTACTACCCCGATGACTACGTGCCGCTCGAGGCGGCCGGCAAGCTGGAGCTGATCGACGAGGCGGTCGAGATCCTCCCGGGGCTTCGGCTCGACCGGGTCCAAGGCCACACCCGCGGCACGCAGACCGTCCGTCTCATCGACGGGAAGCGGACGCTCTTCTTCTCGTCGGACTTCCTGCCCGACCGGCATCATCTGCCGCTGCCCTGGATCCCCGCGTTCGATCTGTTCCCGCTCGACACGCTCGAGGCCAAGCGCACCATCCTCGAACGGGCCGCGGATGAAGCGTGGATCGTGGCGTTCACCCACGACCTTCCGCGCTTCGGCCGGCTCACCGAGCGCGATGGCCGCTACTCGTTCACGGAGCTCGCGGACTGACGATCCCGGATCGGGCGTCGACGCTCATCGTCGGCGGAGGCATCGTCGGCGTCGCGACCGCGTTCTTCCTCGCCGAGCGTGGCGAGGACGGCGTCGTGCTCATCGAGCAGGGTGAGCTCGGCTCGGGCACGACGAAGGGTGGCCTCGGCGGCATTCGCCATCAGTTCGCCGACGAGCTCGACGTCCGGCTCTCCAAGCTCGCGACCGAGTTCTGGCGCGACTTCAACGCGTTCACGAGCGGCACGCACGAATTCGAGCAGAACGGCTACCTGTTCGTCGCCGAGACGGCGGACGGCATGGCCGCACTGCGACAGCCGCTCCCGCTCTACGAACGGCTCGGGCTCGAGGTCGAGCTCGTGAGCCCGCGGCGCATCGCGGAGCTCGTGCCCGGCATCCGGGTCGACGACCTTCGCGGCGGACGCTTCTGCGCGGCGGACGGGTACGGCGCGCCGCTCGATGCGCTCGCCGGCTTCGCGGCGACGGCGCTCCTGGAGGGAGTTCGCCTGGTCGAACACGTCAGCGTGGACGCGCTCCTCGTCGTCGATGGTCGCGTCACGGGCGCGCGTACCTCCGACGGCGAGATCCGCGCGGACCGCGTGCTGCTCGCGACCGGACCATGGACCGCGCGCCTCGCCGCGACCGCCGGGGTGGAGGTGCCGATCTGGCCGTACCGCCGATCGATCGTGGAGGCGGACGGACCGTTCGGCGACCTCGTCGAGATCCCGATGGTCGTCGAGTGGGAATCCGGCTTCCACCTCCGGCCGAAGGGCACGGCCCAGCGCTTCGCGATGCCGAACCTTCGTCCGGACGGCGGGATCGAGAAAGGCCCTGCCTCGCCGCCCAGCGTCTTCGACCCGCCGCGGTTCGAGTCGCCCGAGGTGCCCGCCTGGCTCGAGGCCTGGGCCCGCGAACGCGCCGCGCGACGCATGGCGCCGTTCGCCGCGCTCCGGATCACGGACCGCTGGTCGTGCCACTACGAGATGACGCCGGACGACCACCCGATCGTCGGCGCGGTCCCGGGCACGCCGGGCCTCTACCTCGCGGCCGGGTTCTCGGGCCACGGCTTCATGCATGCGCCGGCGACCGCCCAGCTCATCGTCGAGGAGATGCTCGACGGCCGGGCGACGACCCTCGACATCGCGGACCTCTCGCTCGAGCGCTTCCGCTCGGGCCGGCGCCCGTTCACGGCCACCGTCCTGTGACCGCGGGCGCAGCACCGCTCACGGTGCGCCGCGCGAGCCTGCTCGCCGGCGCGCGCGGCGCGACCGGCACGGCCGTCATCATCGACGTGTTCCGCGCGTTCACGACCGCCGCGTTCTGCGTCGCCGCGGGCGCGCGAGAGGTCGTGCTCGTCGGCACCCCCGACGACGCGTTCGCGCTCCGGCGGACCGATCCGAGCGTCTTCCTCACCGGCGAGGTCGGCGGTCCGATCGAGGGGTTCGACGCGGGCAACTCGCCGTCCGTCATCGTCGATCTCGATCTCTCCGGGCGGAGGGTCGTCCAGCGGAGCAGCTCGGGCACCCAGGGCGTCCTCGCCGCGACCGGCGCGGACCACATCGTGCTCGGGAGCTACGTCATCGCATCCGCGACGTGCCGCTACCTGCGGTCGCGTGGCGGGCCGGTCACGCTCGTCGCGATGGGCGACGGCGGCGACATCGTGAACCCGGAGGACGAGGCGTGCGCCGAATATCTGGAGGCGCTCCTTGGCGGTGCGGCCGCCGATCCGGGGCCGGCGATCGCGGCGCTGCCGCAGTGGGCGAAGGGGGAGTGGCCATCGTGGTTCCCGCGCCGTGACGCCGAGCTCGCGACGGAGGTCGATCGGTTCTCCTTCGCCCTGCCGGTCACGCGCGAGGACGGTCTGCTGGTCGCCAGGCCCTTTCTTGGCTGATCGAGCACGCCTCGCCGAAGGGGTGAGTGCGATATCTTGGTCGCTCCGAACGAAGGAGGTACACACCTGTGAAGCTGCTCCTGAGTTTCGCGCTTGCGATCGCGCTCTCGCAGGTCGTTCCGGCGGTCGCGATCGCCGATAGCGCGACGCACACCTTCCTGCTCGAGATGGAGTCACCGAACATCGCGCAGGCGCCGAGCGGCGAGCGGGTCGCGATCCTCGGCGAAGGCGAATTCAGCGTTCATCCGAAGTCCGTCGACGCCGCCGGCACATTCACGCACTTCAACGCCGACGGCAGCGTGTTCGCGTCCGGGACATGGACTGCGACCGAGCTCCTCGAGTACCAGTCCTACGGCTGCGGGGTGTTCTTCGGTGAGCCGATCTCCCCGGATCTGTGCGGGGGCGCGCTCAAGATGAGGATCACGGCGACCCCGACGGGCACGAATCTCCAGATCGATGCCATCCTCACGGTGTTCTGCGTCATCGGGGACCACGTGCCGGTCAGCGCGGACGAGGGCGTCACGCTCGTCGTTCCCGGGCTCACCAACTTCAACAAGGTCGTCACCGGTGAGAACGCCTACGTCCAATTGAACTGAGCCCCTATCGCGCCCGCCTAACGAGTTATCGACCCGCGGGTGCGATGCGCGACGACCGCGCGCGGCGCGCGCTCGGCCTACCATCCGTGGGTGTCGCGGCGCGTGCTGATCACCGGCATCACGGGCTTCGCCGGCAGCCATCTCGCCGAGCGCCTGCTCCGGGACGGTCACGAGGTCCACGGCACCGCCAACGAGCCGCCACCGCATCCCAACCTCGAGCCGGTCGTGGGCGAGGTGCGGCTCCACGCGGCCGATCTGCGCGACGCGGAGAGCCTCGTCGCGGCCGTCCGAGCGGCGGCGCCCGATGCCGTCGTGCACCTCGCGGGACAGGCGATCCCGTCGCTCGCCCAGCGCGACCCGCTCGGGACGGTCGACCTGAACGTGGGCGGGACGGCTCGCCTGCTGGCGGCGATCACCCCCCGGGAGGGGACCCGACTCGTGTACGCCTCGAGCGCGGACGTCTACGGGGTCCCCGATCGGACCCCGGTGGCCGAGGACACGCCGCTCCGCCCGACGAACGTGTACGCCGCGACGAAGGCGGCCGCCGAGGCCCTGGTCCGCGAGTTCGGCGATCACGGGACGCATCCGACGACGATCCTTCGTCCGGCCAACCAGAACGGGCCGCGCCAGCACCCCGGGCTCGCGGCGTCGGGATTCGCCCGCCAGATCGCGGAGGCGGAGTCCGGCGCGGCGCCGGCGGTGATCCGCCACGGCCGGCTCGACGCGAAGCGGGACTTCCTGGACGTGCGAGACATGGCGGCGGCGTACGCGGCCGCCCTCGAGCTCGCGCCGGAGCGGACCGAGACGTACAACGTCGGCACCGGGGACCTCGTGTCCATCGCGGAGCTGCTCGACGCGCTCGTCGCGCTCGCCCGGATACCGCTCCGGCTGGAGGTCGACCCGGAGCGCGTGCGTCCGGGCGAGGCGCCCGTGCTCGCGCTCGATGCGTCCGCCTTCCGCGCCCGCGCCGGCTGGCGGCCGACCATCCCGCTCGGCCGCTCGCTCGCCGACACGCTCGAGCATTGGCGTTCGCGCACCCCGCGGGCCGCCGTGCCGGCCCACTAGAGAGGTCGAGATGCCCAAGATCGTCTTCGGTACCGACGGGTGGCGCGCCCGGATCGCCGACGAGTACACGTATGACGCCGTGCGCGTCTGCGCGAACGGCGTCGCCGAGTGGGTCGCCAAGAGCGGCGAAGCCTCGCGCGGGGTCGTCATCGGCTACGACCGGCGGTTCTCGTCCGAGTTCTTCGCCGCCGCCGCGGCGGAGGTCGTCGCCGCGCACGGCATCCCGGTCCACCTCGCGACCGCGGCCGCGCCGACGCAGTCGTTCTCCTGGGCGACGATGCGGCGCAAGACGAAAGCGGGCATCGTGATCACCGCGAGCCACAACCCGTGGATGGACAACGGCTTCAAGGTCAAGGCCGAGACGGGCGCCGCGGCGGGTCCGGACATGCTGGGTGAGATCGAGGCGTTCATCCATCCGCTCGAGGGCCGGCCGGAGACCGTGAAGCGCATGCCGCTCGAGGACGCGGAGAAGCAGGGCCTCGTCGAACGGTTCGATCCGGCGCCCGACTACCTCGATCACGTCGCGGAGCTGTTCGACCTCGACGCGTTCCGCGCGCGCGGCTACACGATCGTCTGCGAGCCGCTCTATGGATCGGCGGGCGGCTACTTCCCGCGGCTGCTCGGGGGCGGCAAGACGCGCGTCGTCGAGCTGCACGGGGAGCGCAACCCATTCTTCGGTGGGGTGAACCCCGAGCCGATCCCGCCGAACATCAACGAGTTCCTCGCCCGCATCCCGGCCGAACACGCGGACGTGGGGCTCGCGGTCGACGGCGATGCGGATCGGGCCGGCCTCGGCGACGAACGCGGGACGTTCGTGACGACGCTCACCCTCTACGCGCTCCTCATGTGGTACCTCCTCGAGGTGCGCGGGCTCCGCAAGCCGGTCGTGAAGACCGTGAACATGACCTCGATGGCCGACCGCCTCGGCGAGCGCTACGGGGTGCCGGTGTACGAGGTGCCGGTCGGGTTCAAGTTCATCGGGCCGAAGATGCAGGAGACCGGCGCGATGATGGGCGGCGAGGAATCGGGCGGCTACGGCTTCGCGATGCACCTCCCGGAGCGCGACGGCGTCGTCGCCGACCTCTTCATCCTCGACTTCATGCTGCGGACGAAGAAGCGTCCATCGGAGCTGATCGCGGAGCTCATGGCGATGGTCGGGCCGTCGTTCTACCTGCGCCGCGACATCCACTTCGACGCCTCGGCCTATTCGGCGCTGAAGCCACGGATCATGGCCGCGCTCGACGGGGACCGTCCGGTCGCGGTCACCGGCCACGAGGTCGCCAGGATCGTGCCGCTCGACACGAAGGACGGCACGAAGTTCTTCCTCGACGACGGCTCGTGGCTGCTCATCCGGCTGTCCGGAACGGAGCCGCTGGTGCGCGTGTACGCCGAGACGAAAGCCGAGGGCGAGCTCTCGCCGCTGCTCGATGCGGGCGAAAAGATGGTGCGGGAGGCACGGACGTGATGAACGCGAGCGAAACGCGGACCGCCGGCGAGATCGAGACGGTCGAGGCGATCCGCGCCGGGGACCCCGAGGACATGCTCCGCCGGATCAAGGAGCTCCCGAAGCAGATCCGCGACGCGTGGGCGATCGCGCGCGCCGCGACGATCCAGCCGGCGTACTCCGACGTCCGGAACATCACCGTGCTCGGGATGGGCGGATCGGCGATCGGCGGCGAGCTCGCCGGCGCGCTGTTCCTCGATGAGCTCAAGGTCCCCTTCGGCGTCCACCGCGACTACGGCCTGCCGGCTTACGTCGGCCGCGATTCGCTCGTCATCGCGTCGTCGTATTCCGGCAACACCGAGGAGACGCTCTCCGGGTTCGAAGAGGCGCAGCGCCGCGGCGCGAAGATCCTCGCCATCACGACCGGCGGCCGGCTGGCCGAGGACGCGAAGCGGCTCCGCCTGCCGCTCATCACGTTCAGCTACGCGTCCCGCCCGCGCGCGACGCTCGGCTACTCGCTGGGCCTCGTGCTCGGCGTGCTCGTGAAGCTCGGCTTCGTGCACGACGTGTCGCAGGACATCGACCGCGCCCTCGCCGACGTCGCGAAGCTCGAGGAGCGCGTCCACGAGGGCGCCCGGACGAACGACGCGAAGCGGCTCGCCCTCGAGCTCCGGGGCAAGATCCCGGTCGCGTTCGGCGCCGGCGCGATGGGGGTCATGGCTCGGCGGGTCAAGGACCAGTGGAACGAGAACGCGAAGAACTGGGCGGCCTACGACGTCATGAGCGAGCTGAACCACAACGCCGTCGTCGGATTCCCGCACCCGCCGATCGCCCGCGAGGCGCTCGTCGTCCTTCTCCTGCGCAGCGGGCGCGACAACCCGCGGCATCGGGTCCGGTTCGACGTGACCGGCGAGCTGCTCGATCGCGCGCAGATCGCGCACCGGACGCTCCAGTTCGAGGGGAGCTCGATGCTCTCCGAGGTGCTGCAGATGGTCATGTTCACCGACTACGTGTCCTTCTACGCCGCGCTGCTCAACGGCGCCGATCCGTCGCCGAACACGTCCATCGACTACCTCAAGGACCGTCTGGCGAAGGCCTGAGTGGCCGCGGTCCCGTTCGCGTTCTGCCCGCGCGATGGGACGCGGCTCATCCCGACCCGCATCGACGGACGGGACCGGCCGGCGTGCCCGGTGTGCGGCTTCGCCGATTTCATGCACGTGCAGATCGGCGCGAACGTGATCGTCGAGCGCGAAGGCGCGGTGCTCCTGGTCCGGCTGAACTACGGGCCGCGGAACGGGCACTGGGCGCTCCCGGGCGGGCTCGTCGAGAACGACGAGACGGCCGAGGAGGCGGCGGTGCGCGAGACGAAGGAGGAGACCGGCTTCGACATCGCGCTCGACGGGCTGCTCGCGACCTGGATGCGGCCCGGCTTCCCGATCCTCGTCGTCATCTACCGGGCCCACATCGAGGCCGGCGAGCTGCGCGTTGCGCCGGACGAGGCGTCCGAGGCCGCCTTCTTCCCGAAGGCCGAGTTGCCGCCGCTCCCTGAGATCGCGTGGCCTTCGACCATCCACGGGCTCGACGCCTGGCGGGCTTACGAGCCGCCGCGGCCATGAAGGGGAGGCGAGGAACGTGAGCGCGAAGACGCCGCAGACGTGGGAGCTCTACTACCCCGACGCCGCCGCCACGGGCGTCGCGCTCGCCCGCAGCCGCATCGATCCGACCGACGTCGTGTGGGCGCACGCCGTGCCGCCGGTGCTCGCGGTGACCGTCCGCGAGGGCGACGACCGCGTGATCGCGCGCGGCGAGCCGCTCACTCGGTCGGGCCCGTACTACCCGATGACGCGGCTCGAGCGCCGTGGCGACGCGATCGTCCGCGAGGATCGCTGGCCCACGGAGCGCGACCTCGGCACCGTGGTCATCCTGCCGGGTGGCGAGGCGGGCATCCTGCTGGCGTGGTGGAACGCCGACGACGGCAACGAGTGGCGCTGGAGCTGCGAGTTCCACAACCGCCGCTGAGGATCACTCCGCCTTCGCCTTCTGCCGCATGAGGGTTCCCATCGTCGGTGCGTCCTCCGGTCGCCACAGCACGATCGCCGGATCGCCCGCGGCGACCTCGCCCGGATCGACGATCGCGAGATACGCGCCCGGCCGGCATCCGGCGATGAACCGCTCGATGAAGCCTGGCTGCTCCATCCGCAGCTCAAGCTTGAAGCAGGGCAGACGAGGCTGCGTCACCTCGAGCACCGCGCTGCCCACGCGCCAGCGCTCGCCGGCGCGCGCGCCGGTGACGTCGATGCCCGCGAGGGTGAGATTCTCGCCGAACGTCCCCGGCCCGATCGGCCGGCCGAGCTCGACGCTCCACCACTCGAGGTCCTCGCTCGCGTACGCGTAGACCGCTTTGCGCGGGCCGCCGTGGACGCTCCGGTCCGATTGCTCGTCGCCGGCGACGTTGATCCCGCGGATCGCGACCCGGCCGGCGACCGGCGCCTTCCAGATGCTCGTGCGCACCACGCGGTCGCCGTCGCGCACCTCGCGTGCCATGCCGGCATTCACGGAGACGACGCGGCCTGACATCGGAATGAGGCTAGTACGCTTCGGATCCGTGCTGATCCGACGTCACGACGCCGCTCGTTCCGACGATGAATGGCGGTCGTTCCTCGCCTCGCGCGACTTCGGTGAGCTGATCGCGAGCGGCCGAGGCCGGGACGTCCCGGTCGTCGTGCCGACGCACTTCATCTACGACGGCGAGCGCACGATCCGCCTCCACCTCGCCGTGCCGAACCCCGTCTGGGAGGCGCTCATCGAGAACCCCCTCGCCCTCGTCGCCGTGTACGGCGACTACACGTACATCCCGACGGACTGGAACGCCCCGCCGGAGGGTCCGGTCGAGTACGGGATCCCGACCTCGTACTACGCGGCGGTGCAGGCCGTCGTCCGCTGCCGCGCGGTCGACGATCCCGACGAGCTCGCGGCGATCCTGCGCGCGCAGCTCGGCCACTTCCAGCCTGAGGGCGGGCACGCCGAGGTTGACCCTCGCGAGCCGGGCTATGGGCGGCACCTCGGCGCGATCCGCGGCATCGTCGCGACCATCGAGGACGTGCGCGCGAAGTTCAAGTACGGCGGGAACAAGTCCGTCGAGCATCGCGAGCGGATCGCCGAGCGCCTCGAGTCGCGCGATCGCGGCCTCGACCGCGCCGCGCGGGCGCAGCTCCTGCGCCGCCTGCGCGAGGGAGCGGCCTCGCCATCGGCCGGCCGCGCCGGCTCGTCGAGCGACCGAAACAGGTAGCGCCGGACCGCCGAAGGAGTGTACCTATACTCGGCCCCAAAGACGGCGCCGCCTGACGCCGATACGGAGCAGGAGGAACGCATGAACTCGAGCCTCATCTCCAAGATCGAGAAGGCGAAGCGGTACGCCCAGGAACCGGATCGGATCCAGATCCGCGGGTTGGATGTCGAATTCCGCGGTGACAACGGCACCCATAAGGTCCGCCTCTCGGGAGATGAGTGGTCGTGCGAATGCGATCACTTCCAGGTCCACGGCCTCTGCGCGCACGTCATGACGCTGCAGCGCATCTTCAGCGCGCACCTTTCCGACGCGGTCCGCTACACCCAGGAGCGCACGCCCGCCACCGCGTAGCGATCGACCCTCGCGATCAATTGCATACGCGGCGTCCAGCGAAGCCGGTGCGATTCCGGCAGGGTCCCGCCACCGTGAAGGCCGATGAGGCCGAACTCGGGTCGACTGGCCGACCGCTCGCGGCCAACACGCCTTCGAGAGAAAGGGTGAGCCAGAATGACCCGCCGCATCACGCTGCTCCTCGCGGTCCTCCTCCTCGCGATCTCCTGTGTTCCCGCTGCGGCGCCCGGATCGAGCGCCTCGCCCGGCGCTCGAGCGACCCTGCCGAGCGCGTCCTTCCCGGCGAGCGTCACCGACTTCCAGGGCCGCAGCGTCGCGATCGCCAAGCGACCGGAGCGGATCGTCTCGATCGGACCGTCGAACACGGAGTTCCTGTTCGCGCTCGGGGCGGGGGAGCGGATCGTCGGGGACGACGACTTCTCGGACCAGCCCGCCGCGGCCAAGACGAAGGAGCACGTCGGCGGAGTGAAGGTGAGCCTCGAGAAGGTCGTCTCGCTCAAGCCGGACCTCGTCGTCACGGTGAAGTTCTCCGACGGCACGATCGAGGCGCTGTCCCAGACGAGCGCGGCGGTGCTCGTGGTCGATCCCCAGAACCTCGCGGACGTCGCGCGGACGGCGACCATCCTCGGTCGGGCGGTGGGGGCGGACGGCGCGAAGCTCGCCGACGACATCCAGAAGCGCATCGATGCGGTCAGGGCCAAGACCGCGACCGCGCCGAAGCCGAAGGTGTTCCACGAGATCGACGCCTCAGATCTCTCGAAGCTCTTCACGGTCGGGCCGGGCTCGTTCATCGACGATCTCATCGCCGTCGCGGGCGGGACGAACATCGCGGCCGGCGCGAAGACGCAGTACCCGACGATCTCGACCGAGGAGATCGTCCGCGCCGATCCGCAGGTCGTCGTGCTCGCCGACGCGGCCTATGGCACGACGGTCGAATCGGTCGCGTCCCGCCCGGGCTGGAGCGCGCTGGCGGCGGTGCGGAGCAAGCGGGTCTACCCGGTCGCGGGTGACCTCTTCAGCCGACCGGGGCCGCGCGTCGGCGAGGCGGCCGAGGCCTACGCGAAGCTCCTCCATCCCGAGCTCTTCCCCTGATGCGGGTCGGGCCCGCCTTCGCCGTCCTCGTCATCCTGCTCCCGCTGAGCCTCGCCGCCGGGATCCTCGCCGGCGCGGTGCCGCTCGCCCCGGCGGACGTCGCCCGCGCGCTCGCGGGCGGCGGCGATCAGGTGACCGGCGTCATCGTTCGGGATCTGCGACTGCCGCGCGTGCTCGCCGCCGCGCTCGTCGGCGGTGCGCTCGGGGTCGCAGGCGCACTGCTCCAGGGGCTGTTCCGGAACCCGCTGGCCGACCCGTACGTCACCGGGACGTCGGCGGGCGCCGCGCTCGGCGCGGTCGCGGTCATCGCGTTCGGTGGCGATCCGGCGGCGACGGTCGTGCCGCTCGCCGCATTCGTCGGCGCTCTCGCGAGCGCGCTCCTGGTGTGGCAGCTGGCCCGGCTCGGCGGTCGAACGACGGTGCTCACGGTCCTCCTCGCCGGCATCGTGCTCACCGCCTTCGCCGGCGCGCTGGTCACGCTGCTCCTCGTGGCCAGCGATCGCCTGGCGCTGCGGCTGCGCACGATCCTCGACATCCTGAGCGGCGGCGTCGCCGTCCGGGCGACGAGCGAGCTCATCGTCGCGGCCGCGGTCATCGCCGCCGGGGTCGTGCTCGCGCTCGCGGTGGGTCGCCGGGTCGACGCGTTCGTGTTCGGCGAGGAGACCGCCGCCACGCTCGGCGTGGACCCCGAACGCACGACCGTGCTGGTCATCGCCGCCGCCGCGCTCCTCACGGGCGCGGCCGTCGCGCTCGCCGGGCTCGTCGGGTTCGTCGGCCTGGTCGTCCCCCACGCGCTCCGGCCCATCGTCGGCGCGACCCACCGCCGGCTCGCGCTCGGCAGCTTCCTCGCCGGTGCGAGCGTGCTGGTGCTCGCCGACCTCGGCGCCCGCACCGCGCTCGCGCCGGCCGAGCTCCCCGTCGGCGCGATCACCGGTCTGCTCGGCGCTCCGTTCTTCCTCGTGCTCCTCGTGCGCGCGCGCCGGCGCGAGACCGCGTGAGCGCCGGGCCGGCGCGATGAGCGCGCTCGTCGCGACCGGGCTCCACGCGGGCTATGGCCCTCGCGTCGTCCTGCGCGGCATCGATCTCGCGGTGCGGGCCGGTGAGCTCACCGCGCTCGTCGGTCCGAACGGCGCGGGGAAGTCCACGCTCCTCCGGGCCTTCGCCGGCCTGCTCCGGCCCGCGCGGGGCAGCGTGACGCTCGATGGGACCGAGGTGCGCGCGATGCCGCGCGCGCTCGCCGCGTCACGCATCGCGGTCGTGCCGCAGACCTTCGACACGCTCTTCCCGTTCACGGTCCGCGAGATCGTCGCGCTGGGTCGCACCGCGCGGCTGGGGCTCTTCGGGCGGCCGAGTGATGGGGACGCGCAGGCGATCTCGCGCGCGATCGAGAGCCTCGAGCTCCGCTCGCTCGCCGACCGACGGATCGACGCGCTGTCCGGCGGCGAGCGCCAGCGCGCCGTGCTCGCCATGGCCTTGGCTCAGGAAGCCGAGGTGTTGCTGCTCGACGAGCCGACGGCGCATCTCGATCCCTCCCACCAGTGGTCGCTGCTCGTCCGGATCGCGGCGCTCGCCCGCGATCGCGGGGTGATCGCGATCGCGGTCCTCCACGACCTGAACCTCGCGACCCTCGCCGAACGCGTGATCGTGCTCGACGGCGGTCGCGTGGTCGCCGACGGCGGACCGGAGAGCGCACTGGCTCAAGCGGTCGTTCGAGAGGTGTTCGGTCCCGGTCTGACGGTGGTCGAGATGGATGGCCGGCGAGCCATCCTTCCGAGCGAGCGCTCGGCGCATTCACCATCCGAGGTGTTGACCCGCCGCGAGATCCGCCCCTAGCATCGATCGCGCTGGGTCAGGAGCGTTCGTTCCGGTCACGAATCGTCCGGTCTCCGTCCAAGGTAACGAGCGGACGGTTGAGGACAGAAAGGTCAGTGCGTGCTCCGTAAGGTCGTGGTCGCCGCGCTCGCGCTTGCCCTCGTCGCGCTGCCCCTCGCCGAGCGTACGGTCCACGCCGCAGCGCTGCTCACCGGCGACCAGCCCGTGTCGGTGCCGGCACCGGCCGAGGGGCCCGCACGTCCGATCGTCGACCACGCGCCCCCGGACCTCGTGAGCCCCGCGATCGCGTGCACCGATGTCGCGACGCCGCCGGTCGCCCCGGCGTCCGCGCGCACCGGCATCGCCGGGGCGCACGCGGCGTTCTATGCGCGAAGCGGCTATCCGGTGCTCTGTCCGGGCAGCACCGGCACCGTCACGGTCGCCTTCCAGAACACCGGGTCGCTCGGCTGGTACGGGAACGCGTCACTTGGGACGTGGGGCCCGGAGCCCGGCCAGGACAAGCCCACCGTCGTGGGCGGCGACGGCACCGCCGGCTCGCCCGCCACCGGATGGCCGGCCGCGAACCGCCCGGCCACCCAGCCGGCCTCATACGTCGGCCCGGGCGAGGTCGCCTGGTTCCAGTTCGCGGTCAAGGCGCCGGACGTGCCGGGCACCTACCGGCTCGCACTCCGGCCGCTCCTCGAAGGCCAGCAGTGGCTCGAGGATCCGCAGCTCTCCATCTACGTGGTCGTGAAGGCGGATGACGAGCATGTCCCGTCGTACCCGATCGCGCTCCCGGTCCCACCGTCGCCGCCGCCGGTGGCCCGCACGTATTTCCCGGCGACGCTCCCCGACGGCTCGCGCCAGATCCGCGTCCCTTCGCTCATGTACCACTACGTGTCGTGGCTGCCGCCGGCTGACCCGAACATGTCGTTGCGGATGGACCTGACGGTGAGCCCGAAGGACTTCGAGGACCAGCTGCGCTATCTGCGCGACAACGGATACAACTCGATAACGACGAAGGACCTCTGGTGGTCGCTTGACCAGACCGCACCGCTGCCCCAGCGGCCGGTCATGCTCACCTTTGACGATGGGTACGCCGACGCGTATGGCGTCGTCCTCCCGCTGTTGCAGCGCTACGGCTTCACCGGCATCTTCTTCATCACCGTCAACCTCGTCGGCCGTCCCGGCTACATCACCCGTGACCAGGTGCGCGCGCTCGCCGACGCGGGGATGGACGTGGAGTCGCACGCCATGGATCACGTGAGCATGGCCGGGCGGACGCTCGCCGACC
>DASWCU010000107.1:0-21696 GCA_036389935.1 Candidatus Limnocylindria bacterium | reverse complement strand
GCGGTGATTCCCGAGCGATCGAGTCGGATATTCGCGGACGCGGGGTGCGGGCGTCAAGCGTGCAGATTGCACAGTCCTTTCACGGTCCTGAGCGCCGCGCCAGCCAGCCTTCGACCGCTTCGACGAAGCGTTCCGCGTCGGCGATGGCCGACGCGGCCGTCGCCGTGTCGAGCGCGGCTCCTCCGTAGGTCGTCGCGTTCCGCAGCTCGAACAGCCTTCTGACCACCGAGCCAACGGCCGGATCGATCCCGCCGCTCTTCACCACGTGCTGACCGAATGCGCTGATCACGCCCGAGTGCTTCGAGCGCGTCTCACCGAGCGCGAGCAGCGCGGCTTCGACCGCGAAGAACGTCGCGTAGTACGCGTGGACGATCGCCTGGGCCGCAAGGTCGCGTTCGACGAGGGCCCGCGCGGCGTCGAGCTCCGGCTGCACGCGCTCCATGAGATCGCGGACCTCCGACGTGCTCAACCGACGGATCGGCCCTCCGCGCGCGCTCGGATCAGGACGGGTCGCTGCGCGGAGGCATAGTCGCGTGCACCGACGACAAGGGCCGTGACGACGGTGTCGTTGCCGAGCGAGTGACGGTAAAGCATCTCGTTCATGCGTTCGTATTCGCGCCACGGCTGGTCGACCCGATCCAGCACCACGAGAAGGTCGATGTCGGATTCCGGATGCGCATCGCCTCGGGCCCAGGAGCCGAAGAGGATCACGTCCCGAAGCCGCTTTCCGTAGAGGCCGCGGAGGTCTTCGGCCACGCGCCGGGCGACGGCTGGCGCATCGAACGGTCCTCCCAGCCCGGGGAGCTCCGGATCGGGCCGGGCTGAGAGCGCCAGCTCCGCGGCGTCCTCGTCCACAAGAGCCTCGCCGCGCAGCCATTCGATCGCCCGCCGTTCCATTCTTGCGTCGTGTAATTTGAACCATGCGGCGCGCAGCTCGGGGAACTCATGCAAGACGTCCTTGAAGCGGCGGAAGGCGCCACGGCCTGCTATCGCCCGTTCGAGGAGGTCGCGCGCCCTCGGATCGCGCACCATCGCGGTGAAGTCTTCGAGGTCACCGTAGCTCTCCCGCGAGTCGATCGGATCGATGCGACGAACGCCGTCCGGCGGTTCGAAGTCGCGATCGACCTCCTCGCCGTCCCACATGGAGTCCGTGAGCATGTGCAGGGCGCCGGTGTCGAGGTCAAGCCACCAGGACGTGTCGCCGCTGTGGTCCTCGAGCGCGTCGCGAAGCTCGGCGAGGTCGATGTCATCCAAGTCGAGCTTCTTCATCTTCTTCATCCAGCTCGTCCAACGATGTTATCCGAGCGAGGCGAGCGTCGCGCGCATCGGGCGGCGCCGTCAGGCGCGATCGACCGCTGCCGATGCCGGATCCAACCTGACGATCCGCACCGCCACTGGAGCGCTCACGCCTTTCAGGGTCAACATGCGCCGCTCGGGGTCCCCGCCCCATTCGGCGGCGGCGAACGCCTCCTCGCTCACGACGATCTCGCCTGTCGCCGCGACCGACGCGAGCCGCGCCGCGACGTTGACCGCCTCACCAATCGCGGTCAGCTCGGCGAGATCCCCGCCGCCCCGCCCGACGACGCCGACGAAGGCCTGTCCCGTATGGACGCCCACTCCGACGGGAACCCAGGGCGCCTGGTCGGCGTGGCCGGTCGCCCGCAGGATCGCGAGCCCACAACGCACCGCTGCGCGGGCGTGCTGCGGACCGGCGAAGCCGGGAACGAAGTACCCGACCACCTGATCGCCCATGAAGCGATCGATGAGCGCGTTGTGCGCGATGAGCGTGTCGACCCCGGCCTCGTAGAACCGATCCATCAGATCGTGCAGGCGTGTCGGCCCAAGGCGTTCGCCCATCGGCGTCGAGCCGCGCACGTCGGCGAATAGGAAGGACAGCGGGATCTCGGCGCCGCCCCTGTGACGCATGATGTCGGCGCAGCACGCATTGCAGTAGCGCGGATTCCGCGGGAAGCGTCCGTGCCCGATGAGATTCATCACGGGCACGAGCGGGCCGGCGAACGGTGAAGCGCAGAGCTCGCAGCGCGGCGGGCTCGGCAGCCGCAGGAAGAGTCGCCGCCCCGCCTTGAGCGCCGGGCTGGTGCCCAGCAGCCGGGCGCGCCACTCCTCCTCCATCGTCCGCTTCGATCTGGTCATCCGTTCTTCTCGATGTGGTGCCGGGCGCTTTCGACGCCCATGCACCGGTCCTCGACGTACTCGAGGCCGGCGGTCTCGGCGATCCGGCGCGCCTCCGTCGACGTGATCCCGAGCTGCAGCCACAGCACGCGGGCGCCGATGGCGACCGCCTGGCGCGCGATGTCGGGGGCCTCGTCCGACGGGCGGAACACCTCGACCACGTCGACCGGCTCCGGCAGATCGGCGAGCGTGGGGTAGGCGCGCTCGCCGAAGAGCGAATCGGCGCTGGGGGTGACCGGTAGGATCCGGAAGCCGCGTCGCTGCAGATCGAGCGGCACCGACGACCCCGGCTTCTCGGGATCGCGTGACGCGCCGACGACTGCGACCGTCCGCGCTTCGCGCAGGATCCGTTCGATGCGCTCAGACAGGCCGCTTCTCCTCGATCCCGCTCCGCACGATCGGCGCGACCTTGGTGGCGAAGAGCTCGATGGACCGCAGGACCTTCTCGCGAGGCAGCGTGCCGACGCTCATCTGGATGAGGAACCGCTTGAACCCGAAGAGCCCGTGCTCGTACACGATCTTCGCCGCGACCTCGTCGGCCGTGCCGATGAGATTCGCGCCGAGCGGGCCCCGCTCGGCCTCGAAGCGTTCCCGGGTCAGCGGTGGCCAGCCGCGTTCGCGCCCGATCTTCGCCATCACGTACGAGTACGCGGCGAAGGCGTCCTCGCTCGCCTCCTGCGTGTCGTCGCCGACGAGGCCGTGCGAGTTGATGCTGACCGGCAGCGTGTCCGGATCGTGCCCGGCGCGGCGCGCGGCCTCCCGGTAAAGCTCCACCAAGGGCACGAAACGCCGTGGCTCGCCGCCGATGATCGCGAGCGCCATCGGCAGTCCCAGCCATCCGGCTCGCACGACCGACTCCGGGTTGCCGCCCACGGCGACCCAGATCGGAAATGGATCCTGGATCGGGCGCGGGTAGAGGGCGAGGTCGCGCAGCGGCGCGCGGTGCTTGCCCGACCAGGTGACGCGCTCGCCCTCGCGGATCTTCAGCAGCAGCTCGAGCTTCTCCTCGAACAGCGCGTCATAGTCGGCGAGGTCGTAGCCGAACAACGGGAACGATTCGGTGAACGAGCCGCGTCCGGCCATGATCTCCGCGCGACCGCCCGAGATGAGGTCGAGCGTGGCGAAATCCTGGAACACGCGCACCGGATCGTCCGAGCTCAGCACCGTGACGGCGCTCGTCAGCCGGATCCGCTTCGTGCGGGCGGCCGCGGCGGCGAGCACGACCGCCGGCGCCGACGAGACGAACTCCGACCGGTGGTGCTCGCCGACGCCGAAGACGTCCAGGCCGAGCTGATCGGCGAGCTCGATCTCCTCGAGCAGTCGATCGATCCGCTCTTGCGGGCCGATCGTGCGGCCGGTACGCGGGTCGGGCGTCATCTCGCCGAAGCTGTACAGGCCGAGCTCGATGCCCCGGGCGGCGGGCGCGGCGTCCTTCACGCGACGCCGCTACGGGGACGCGAGGGCGCGGGCGAGCGATCCCGCCGTCGCGTTCCCTCCGCTGATCCAGAGCGCGACCGTCTTCCCACGCAGCGAGTCGCGGAGCTTGCACGCCGCTGCCGTCGCCGCGGCGCCGGCGCCCTCGGCGACCTGATGGCCCTCGACGAGGAGCAGGCGCATCGCTCGGTAGAGCTCCGCGTCGTCGACGAGGACGAAGTCATCGAGACCCTCGGCCATGATGCGCTGCGGGAGCTCGAAGGCGGTCCGCGTGGCGAGGCCCTCGGCGAAGGTCTGGATCGGCCCACCCTCGTGCGGTCGCCGGTCGCGCCAGGTCAGGAAGGCGGCCGGCGCGCCCTCGGACTGCACGCCGATGACGCGAACGCTCGGCCGCACGTGCTTCGCGACCAGGCACGTGGCCGCCGCACCGCTCCCGCCGCCGACCGGAACGATCAGGACGTCCACATCCGGCCGTTCCTCCAACACCTCGAGCGCGGCGGTCGCGACGCCCGCGATGAGGTACGGCTCGTTCCCGGAGTGGACGTAGCGAAGCCCCTGCGCCTGAGCGAGGCGCTCGCACTCATCGCGGGCCTCGTCGTAGTCCGCGCCGTGCTCGACGATCGTCGCGCCGTACGCGCGCATCGCTCCGAGCTTCAGCGGATTCGCGCCGCGCGGGGTGACGATCGTCACGGGAATGCCGAAGGTCTTCCCCGCATAGGCGAGCGATTGCCCGTGGTTGCCCGTGGACGCGGCGATGACCCCGGCCCTCGCCGTGGGATCGCGGCCCAGCAGGTTCAATCCGCCGCGGACCTTGAACGCCGCGGTCGGCAGCGCGTTCTCGCACTTGAGCAGCGCGTCCACGCCGAGCGCCGCCGAGACCGCCTCGCGGCGAATGAGCGGCGTCGGCCGCAAGTACGAGCGGAGGAACGCCTGCGCGGCGAGAACGTCGCCGAACGTGACCGGGAGCGCCTCCACCGTCCGACCGTAGGCGAACGGCACGCGACCTGCACCGGTTCGAACAATTCGCGCGTGGAGGATCGTCATGGACCTCGGAACGATCATCGGATTCCTCATCGTCGGGCTGATCGCGGGCGTGGTCGCCCGGTTCCTGGTGCCGGGCCCGGACCCGATGGGCTGGATCGCCACCATCGTGCTCGGGATCATCGGCTCGTTCGTCGGTGGATTCCTCGCGAACCTCCTCTTCGGAGGCGTCGTCGCGCTCAGCCCGACCGGGATCGTCGGATCGATCATCGGCGCGATCATCGTGCTCCTGATCTGGCGTCAGGTGGGAGGACGCCGCGCGACGGCTTGACCGCGTAACGTAGCCGCGCCGTGACGCAGCGAGGCGCGGATGCGAGCGCGGCCGAGCTGGTCGACCGCAGCCGCGAGCTCGCGGAGCTGGCCGAGCGCAGGCTCGCCCTCGATCCGGTCGCGCAGGCCGCGCGCGAGCGAGCGCGACAGCTGCGCGACCATCTGCAGACGTTCGTGCGCCCACGGGCGGCGGACGTCGACGCGCCGCTATTGATCGTCCTGCTCGGCCCGACCGGTGCTGGCAAGTCCTCGCTCCTCAACACGATCGCGGCAGCCGAGGTCAGCCGCGCCGGCGTGCTCCGGCCGACGACGCGCGATGCGGTCCTCTATGCGACCGACGACGACGCGCGCCGGCTCCTGTCCGATGGACGGTTGCGGCTCGTCGCTCGGGACCGCGTCAGGCACGTCACCGCACCCGCCGGCTTCGGAGGCGTCACCGTCGTCGACGCCCCCGACATCGATTCGGTGGAACGCGACAACCGCGCGCTCGCGGACGTGCTGCTCGAAGCGTGCGACCTCTGCGTCTTCGTCACGACCGCGACCCGTTACGCGGACCTCGTCCCGTGGGAGGTGCTGCGCCGGATCCGGGAGCGCGGGCTTCCGCTGTTGGTGGTGTTGAACCGCCTCCCGCCCGATGCGCACGACCGCGACGTCGTCATCTCGGACGCGGCCCGGCTGCTGGAGCGATCCGGATCCGCCGAGGGAACCCGCGCCGCGATCGAGCTCATCCCGGTGGGTGAAGGCGAGGTCGACCCGAGCGTCAACGGCCTGTCGCGAAGGGCCGTTCGGCCGCTGCTCCAGCGGATCGAACGGCTCGTGGCGGAGTCCGAGGAGCGGCATCGCCTCGCGACCGAGGCGCTCGCCGGCGCCGTGCGCGGGTTGGCGCCGCTCGTCCACTGCGTCGCCGACGATCTGGAGCACGAAGCCATCGATGCGGACGCGCTGCGCCGGATCGCGGAGCAGACCTTCGCCGAGGAGCTGGCCGCGCTCTCGCGGGTCCTGCGCGGCGAGCTCCTGCTGCGGGCGGAAGTCCTCCGTCGATGGCATGACTTCGTCGGCGCGGATCAGGTCACGCGGTTCATCTCGTCGGGGATCGATCGACTCCGCGGACTGGTCCTTACCGCTTTCCGCGGTACGCCCGTCGCACCCATCGCCGTCGTCGAGGAGGAGATGGCCGGCACGCTGGAGGCGCTCGCCCTGCGTCACGCGAGCGAAGCGGCTCGGCGGACCGCGGCCCGTTGGTCGGAGCGCTCGGACGCGGCCACCATCATCGATCGCGATCCGGGCCTCTGGTCGGCGTCGGCCGATCTCGCACCCGCCCTGCGCACGTCGCTCGGCGATTGGATGCACGGGATCGTCGAGGACGTACGGGCCGCGGGCGGCCGAAAGCACGCGGTCGCGAAGGTCGCGGCGCTCGGCGTCAACGCCATCGGCGTCGCGGTGATGCTCGGGGTGTTCGCGCACACGGCCGGGCTCACCGGCACGGAGCTCGGTGTCGCGGCAGGCACGGCGTTCCTGAACCAGAAGCTGCTCGAGGCGATCTTCGGCGAGCGCGCGATGGAGGAGCTCATCGACCGGGCTCGCCGGGGGCTCGAGGAGCGCCTTGCCTCGCTGTTCGTCAGCGAGCGCCGACGCTTCGACGCGCTCGTCGCGGAGCCGGTCGAGCTTCGCGATCTCGCCGAGCGGCTGCGCCTCACGGTCGATCGCCTCGCCGCATGAACCTGCAGCGCTGCCTCGATCGCCTCGACGACGCACGGGCGGCGGCCAGCCCGCTCGGCATCGACACGAGCGGGGCGACCGCGGTACGAGAGATCGCGCGGGAGCGCCTCGGGTTCCCGAGCGACGCGTACGTGTTCGCCATCGCGGGTGGGACGGGCGTCGGCAAGTCGACGCTCATGAACGCGCTCGCGGGCGAGGAGGTGAGCACCGCGAGCGCGCTGCGTCCGACGACGGCGGAGCCGGTGGCCTGGCTTCCCCGCTCGAAGAGCGATGAGCTCGCTGGGCTGCTCGCCTGGCTCGGCGTGAACCGGGTCCGCATGCATTCGGCCGAACGGCTGGGCGAGGTCGCGATCCTCGACCTGCCGGACTTCGACTCCGTCGCGCCAGGTCACCGCGCACGCGTCGACGAGCTGTTGCCGCGGATCGATGCGCTCGCGTGGGTGGTCGATCCGGAGAAATACAAGGACGAGCTCGTCCACGCGCACTACATCGGGGCGTGGGCGCGCCGCGTGCGCCACCAGCTCGTCGTCCTGAACCGCGCCGACCTGCTCTCGCCCGCGGACGTCGGGCGCGTTCGCGACGACCTCCGTGCGCAGCTGCGCCGCGACGGGCTCGCCGACGTCGCGATCGCGATCACCCGCGCACGCGATGGCACGGCGGGCGTGGAAGAGCTCCGCGCGTGGCTCGAGGCGGGCATCGACGCGAAGCGGGTGGTGGCTGCACGGATCGGCGCGGAAGCGCGCGAAGCGGTACGCGGACTCGCGACGCGGGCCGGCGTCGGCGGCGGCCAGGCCGCATCGCTCGTGGATCCGGCGCGGCGGCAGCGCGCGGTCAACGACGTCGCACGCGGCGTGCTCGCGCTCTTGGACCTTCCCGGCCTCGAGCGCCAGGCCGTGGCGGCGACCCGGCTGGCCGCTCGCCCTCGCGGCGCGGGGCCGCTCGGTCACCTGACGAGCGCGGTCTACCGGCTCACCGGACGGGCACGCGTGGCTGCCGATCCGGCCGGCTACCTTCGTCGCTGGAGGCTCCGCGGGCCGCTGACGCCGGCGGTCGAGCCGCTCCGCGATCTCCTCGCGCGAACGTTGCCGGTGGCGCCGGCGTCGATGCGCGCGTCGCTCGCCGCGCTCGGCGCGCCGGCGGCGGTCGAACCGCGCCTGGCCGATGCGATCGATCGGACGCTCGTCGCGGAGGCGTCGGGCTTCCGCGCGCCGACCAGCCCGTTCTGGTGGCTGATCGGTGCCGGTCAATACGTGGTGACCGCGCTGCTGCTCTTCAGCGCGCTCTGGTTCGCCTCGCTGTTCGTCCTGCACGACGTCCCGGTCGGCACGGTCGAGGTGCCGTACCTGGGACCGGTCGCGACGCCCGTCGCCCTGCTCGCCGCGGTCCTGCTCGTCGGCTACCTCCTCGCGCTCACGCTCCGTCTGCACGCCGGGTGGCTCGGGCGACGCTGGGCTCGGCGGATCGCGGGGCGCGTGACGCGAGAGGTCGACGAGCGTGTGCGCGACGGGCTGCTCGTGCCGCTCGACGAGCTGGAATCCGCGCGAGCGCGGCTCGCAGCAGCCGTCCAGGGGGCGGCGGAGGACTGCGGTTAGATCGGGATCCAGGAACCTGGTGCGCTGTGGTCAGATCGGCGTGACCGGACCGTTCGCGAGCCGCTCGAACGCGGTCCCCGGCGGTCCGGCAGCGAGCCGGTGTCGGATCAGCTCGGCGCACTGCTCTGGGCTGAGCATCGAGGTGTCGACCTCGACGTCGTAGATGCCGGGCCGGTGAACCTCTTCCTGCCACAGCCGGACTGGAACGGGGATCGGCTCGGCCGCCGACCCGGTCGCATACTCGCCCTCCCGTCCCGCCTGGCCGACATTGCGGCGCCGCATGATGATCTCGATCGGGCAGCGGACGCCCACGAAGAGGACCGGCAGTCCGCGCAGTCGCCGGGCGCTGTCGCGCAGGATGCCCGGCACGTTCGAGTCGTGATGGCCGACGTCCACGACCACGTTCAGGCCGAGCCGGCTGTGTGCCGCGATGGACTCGTACAGCGCGGCGTAGAAGACCGGGACAAGGGCCGCGACCGGATGCTTTGCTTCTCCGGGACGTAGACCCATCCCGGGCCGGTAGCGCGCGGGCGTGACGTCGCGCACGAACACGTCGACACCCAGGTTCATCCATGGACCGTCGAACGTCTCCTGGATCACGGAGACGATGCTCGACTTCCCAGAGCGTGGAGGGCCATTCAAGATCACGATCTGTCCTGGGGTGGTGACCTGCTGCACGATCGCTCCTTCAAGTGCGGAGGGCGCATCGGCGCGCACTATCCCTTCACCCCGCCGATGCGGATCCCTTCGATGAACTGACGCTGGAACGCGAAGAACACCGCGATCAGCGGCAGGGCGGCGACCGCGGCACCGGTCATCAACATCCCGTAGTCGGTATTGAACTCACCCTGAAGCGTCGCGAGGCCGACCTGCAGCGGGTATTTGGCGGGGTCGCGCAGGATCACGAGCGGGAAGATGAAGGCGTTCCAGTAGCGCTGGAACGTGAAGATCGCGAGCACCCCGAGGGCCGGCCGCGACAGCGGCACGATGATGTGGCGGTACACCTGCCACTCCGACGCGCCATCGACGCGTGCGGCGTGCTCGTATTCGCTGGGCAGCGTCTGGATGAACTGCTTCATCAGGAACACACCGAAAACGTCGGCCAGGCCGGGCAGGATGACCCCGGGGTACGTATCGAGGAGACCCAGCGCGCGCAGGATGAAGAACACCGGGATGAGCGTGACCTGCGCGGGCACCGTGAGCGTGCTCACCACGAGCCAGAACATGACGTCCTTGCCCGGGAAGCGGCGTTTCGCGAACGCGTAGCCGGCCATGCTGTCGAAGAGCAGGTGGAACGCCGTGATCACGCCGGCGATGACGACGGTGTTCACGATCCAGCGCAGGATCGGCGTCGTCTCGAAGAGTCGCTGATAGTTGCCGACCGTGAGCTCCCGCGGGACGATTTCCGGTGGCACCCGCACCACGTACTGGGTCGGCGAGAGCGACGTGAGGAAGAGCCAGTAGAGCGGGAAGAGCGAGAGCGCGCCCGCGGCCAGCAGGAGGACGTGGACGGGCAGGCGCCGCCTAATACTCGACATCGGACCGCAGCGAGCGGAACTGCGCGATCGCGACGGCGATGGCCATGACGAACAGCACGACCGCCATGGCGCTCGCGAGGCCGTATCGGCCGAATTGGAACGCGGTGCTGTAGATGAGCTGCACGATGGTGATCGTCGCGTTGTTCGGCCCGCCGCCGTTCGTCATGATGTAGACGCGCTCGAAGACCTGGAACGCGAGGATCGTGTACACGACCAGGAGATAAAGGGTCGTCGGCCTGAGCAGGGGCACCGTGATGGACCGCCACTTCGCGAACGGCCCGGCGCCCTCGAGGTCCGCGGCCTCATACAGCTCGCGCGGCAGGGAGCCCATCGCGGCGGAGTAGAGGACGACGCCCCCACCCGGGATGGTGAGGACCGCGCTCAGGATCACGGCCAGGAGCGCCTGATCGGAGCTCCCGATCCAGAGGAACGGCCCGAGGCCGACCGTTCCGAGGGCGGCATTCGCGAGCCCGAACGGATTCGGATTGAAGATCCATCGCCAGACCATGGCGACGAGGATCGCCGAGTTCACGAGCGGCAGGTAGAAGAGCGCACGGTAGAAGACCCGGCTCTTCGCCCCGAGCGGCTGGATGAGGCTCGCGACCACGAGCGCGAGGGTGACCTGGGCGGCCACGACGACCGTCGCATAGAGGACGGTGTTCCCCAGGGCCTGCCGGAAAACGGGGTCATCCGCGAGCGTCGCGAAATTGGCGAGCCCGATCCAGTCGCCGCCGGTGACCCTCGCGTTCTGCAGCGACAGCACGAGGCCCTGGGCGACCGGCACGAGCGTGAACACGACGAACAGCGAGAACGTCGGCAGGACGAAGAGGTACGACCAGCCGTGGCGCCGCAACGCGGCGGTCACACTACTTGTTCGCTTCGTCCAGCAGCCGCTGCGCGGCCGATGTCACCTCGTCCAACGCCTGCTTCGGCGTTTTCTTGAGCTCGAGCGCAGCGTCGCGCGCCGGCCGCAGGTATTTCTGGTCGATCTCCGACCAGGTGCTCACGTTCGGGAGCACATAGGTGAAGGCGCCCATCTTGGCGACCTTCGCCTTCGCCGGGTGGTAGTCGCCGTAGATGCCGGCGGCGGATGTCCGGCCGGCCGGAGCGAGCCAGTACTCGACCGGCGGCGCCTGCTTCTTGAGGTCCGGGCCGATGTCCGGACCGGTGAGGTACTTCGCGAACTGGTGGGCGGCCGCCTTCTTGTCGGCGTCCTGCTGCTCGCGCACGGCGATGAAGCCGACGCCGCCCCACGCCGTCTGATCGCCGCGGCCCTTCGGGAAGTTCGCGACATCCCAGTTCTTCCCGAACTCGAAGTTCTTGTCCGCGTTGAGCACGTTGATCATCGCGCTCGGACGTTGGAGGATCGCGACGTCGCCGCTCAGGAAGCGCGCCTGCGAATCGTTCGGGTTCAGGGTGAGGAAATCGGGCGGCATGACCTTCGCCTTGGCGAGCGCGACCCACTTCTCGAGGCCGCTGACCGCCTCGGCGCTGTTGAACGTCCACTGCTTGACGTCCTTGTCGTACGGCCGGCCACCGTCGATCAGCATGAACGCGAACTCGTCGTTCGCGTACGCGAACCCGTACACCTGCTTGCCGTTGGCGCGCTTGAACGTCAGCTTCTGCGCCGCGGCGGCGAACTCGTCGTAGGACCAGCTCCCGTCCTTGGGCGGGGTCACCCCGGCTTCCTTGAACAGGTCGAGGTTGATGTACTCGAACCACGGGACGATCCAGAGGGGATAGGCGACGACCTTCCCCTTGTACGTCGTGGCCTGCAGGGCGCTCGAGTTGAAATCGCGGCGCTCCGGATCGCTCAACGGCGGCTCGGACAGCTGACCCGCGGCGGCGTACTTCAGCACGTCCCCGCCCGTGGTGTGAAAGACGTCCGGACCGGCCTTCTGCTGAAGGATCGCGATGTCGAACTTCTGGTCCGTCTCGGGGCCGAACGGCCCGCCCTGGATCGAGATGCTCACGTTGGGACTGCGCCCCTTGAATGCCTTCACGGCCGCATCCGAGGTCACCGTCTCGGCGTTCTGGCTCCCCGGCGTGTAGTTGCGCCGCCACCACTCGATGCTGACGGGCTTCGCGGCCGAGCCGCTCGCGCTGGGGCTGGGCCCGGCACTGGGGCCGCAGGCGGCGGCGACCCCCGCCGCGGCGACGGACTGGAGGAACCGCCTGCGAGAGACGACGACGCCACGTTCCATCGGAGCCTCCCCCTTTGAACAGCGGCTGACTATAGATCAGCCCCTTTGGCTGTGGGGGTTTCGATTCCCTCTCGGGACGCGCGTTACTTGAAGTAGAACGTCTGCGGCATCACTCCTGCCGGCGACATGAGCGCATTGCTGTTCAGCGTCCTTCCCGGGACGTTCCCGACGTTCGTCTTCGCGATACGGATGCCCCCACTGAGGTCGCTCCCGACGATGCCGATCGTGAACACATTGTCGATCGCGATCTGGAAGAGCTGCTTGCCGATGTTGATGCGCTCCTGATCGCTCACACCGGTCCTGCCCTTTGCGAGCAGATCGATGGCCTGCTTCACGATCGCCGGCGGCTCCTTTCCCGTCTTGCCTCCGCTGCTGTACCAGGCCGCGTAGGGAACCCCCATGATCGCCGTGTACCCGCCGCCCCCGGGCGTGAGCGTCCCCGTGAAGAGGAATGGGTCCTCGGTACCGACGACATTGCCGGTCATCTGCGCGGTGTTCGCCATGATCCGCTGCAGCGCGAGACTGCTCGCGATCGGCTCGAGAGAGAGATCGATTCCGATCTTCTGCCATTGCTGCTTGAGCATCTCCGCGAGCGCCGCGAAGTCGGTGATGCGATCGACGACCATGAACGTGAGGCGCACGTGTCCCTTGCCATCTTTGCGCAGGCGGTAGCCCTCGGAATCCTTGTGGGCGTACCCGATCCCGTCGAGCAGCTGATTCGCCTTCGCGACGTCGAGCGTGTGCCACTTCGTCTGCCATTCCGTGCCCGGGAAGAATCGACTTGTCTCGGATGGTGCTGGCGAGCCGACCGTGCCTGTCCCCAGGAAGAGCGCCTCGTTCATCTGGTCGCGATCGACGCCCAGGGAGAGCGCGCGCCGGAAGTCGACACTGCGGAGCAGCTCTCCGAGCTCGGGGTCCTCGTCGTATGCGAGATTGAGGGCGATACCGATGCCGCCTTCCTGCGGGTCGAGGCTCACCTTGTACCCGCCGCGCTGCTGGTTCTCGATGAGCACCGGCAGCTTGGCCACGCCGAAGAGCGCCTCCTGGTAGTCGAGCTCGCCCGATGTCGCGCGCAGCGTCACGACCTCGGTGCTCTCAACAGCGACGTGCTGCACCACACCGATGTAGGGAAGCTGATTGCCGTCAGTGTCCACGCCGACGTAGTAGGGGTTGCGCTCGAGGACCCACGAGAAGGGATTCGTCAGCGGGACCTTCACGATCCACGGATACACGACCGGCAGCTCGGCGTTCCCCTTCCAGCTCATGAGTGCCTTGATGTACGAGACCCAGCCGTTGAATTTCGCGGTCGCGGCGAGCTTGTTCGCCGCCTCCTCACCCACGTACTTCGCGTGGTATCGCTGGAAGTAGTGCTTCGGCGCATACCCGCCGCGCCCGAGCTCCTGCCGGAACGAGCCGCCGAGATCGTTGGCGGGCGCGGCCAGGATCCAGAGGAGGAGCGTGTTGGCCTCAGGCGACACGTACCGCACCGTGTACTGGTCGACCTTCTCGATGACCACCTTCTTGCCGTTCACAAGGAGGTCGGGGCTGTCGCCGGGGTGGATCTCCTCGTTGTTGTAGATGTCCTCGTACCAGAACAGGATGTCGTCGGCGGTGAACGGTTCGCCATCGGACCACTTCATCCCACGGCGGAGCTGCACGGTGATGACCTTGTTGTCCGCGCTCAGCTCGTAGGCGCGCGCGATGTTCGGGACGACCTTGCTGTTCTCGTAGTCCACGAAGAGGAGGCTCGCCGGGCCCGGCACGAAGCGATGGCCGGCGAGGTCTCCAGCGAGACCACCGGTGACGGCCTTGCGCAGCGTGCCGCCGTACTTGCCGACACCGTGGACGGGCTGGATGACGAGCTGGTCTTGCCCGACACGCTGCGCGACCGGCGGGAGCTTGCCCTGCTGCACGAGCGCGGCGAGCTCTGGGGCCTCCTTGAGGGTCTTCGGGAACTTCGCCGGATCCGTGATGACCACAGGGCCTTCGAATTTCCCGAGCTGGTATCGCCCGGCGGTGCCCGGTGTCGCGCTCTGTCCCGGCGTCGGGCTTGGGATCGCCGTCTGCGGCATGCACGCGGCGAGCAGCGACGCGCCACCCGCGGCTGCCGACAGCTTCAGGAATTCGCGACGACGGAACCACCGCTCTGACATCTCGTTCTCCTCTCTATACCGATCGACAGACGGGGTCACCTGGGACCGTGCATGCCATGACGTCGGCAACGTCGTCGACGGTCTCGAGCTCCGTGAGCAGACGCTCGAGTTGCGCGACCTGTCGATCCGAGAGGTCGGCCTCGCCACCCCGGTGCAGCCAGGCGGACCAGTCGCCCTTCGGGTACGGGCGAAACGTCCCCTCGTGCTCGTACGTGCGGCCGTCGCGGAGCGTGAGCCGGACCCTTGCGTACGCGAGGGATCGTCCCTCCTCGAATCCGAGCGACACCTTCGCCAGTGCGCCGCGGACGTCGGGATCATCAAGCTCTGCTGGCGTGGGCTGATACGACGGACGGCCGTGCGCCAGGAGCGCCGCGAGCTTCACGCGCAGCGACCGTCCGATCTCGCCCCGTGCCATGTCGGGCGCGTCGATCGGCGGCTCGATGAACTCGAAGCGTCCACGGAAGTCTTCACTGAGCGTCACGACGAGGCGCTCAATGTCATCGCTGGCGGCCGCTGCGCGTCGCAGCAGCTCCTGCGTGTACTGGAGCGCGAGGATGTGACTGGCGCTCCCAGGAAAGCGCTTCGTCGAGGTTCCCATGATCGCGTACTCATGACCGAGGGATCCGAGTGCGTCGTCAAGGGCGGCCATGGTGGTGTGGAAGTAGGTCGCGAACAGTCCGTGTGGACTCTCGATCGTGCGTAGCCCATCGGCGCGAGGCTCTGCGAGGAGCGCGGCCATGGTCCCGTTGCGTGCGATCACGCCACTCGTCGCGATCGCGCTTCCCTCGACGAGGCCTGCGCCAAGGTGCGCGGCGTACGCGATCGCGTGCGCGGTGCGCGCTCGGTCCAATCCGAGCAGGCGAGCCGCGACCGCCGATGCCGCGAGCGGTGCGAGCGCGTTTTGCGGAAGGTGGATGTAGTCGCGCTCGAGCCGAGACGAGGCGAGGCGACATGCGACGTCGTATCCGGCGACCACTGCCACTATGAGCTCGCGTCCGGGCACGTGCTGCCGTTCGCCGACGACCCACGCGACGGGATGGGTGATCCGTCCGATGTGCAGACCCGACGGGAAGGTGACGTCGTCGAGCAGCTGCCCCAGCAGGATGGAGTGCGCGAAGATCGCGTCGAGCAGCGTCACCTTGCGTCGCTCGCCGACCAGCGTCGAACCTCCGGCACCGCTGCTCAGCTCGTGCGCCAGGGCGATCGCACGCCTCCCGTGGATCGTCTGCCGTCCGGAGAGCGCGAGGCCGAGCTGATTGACGAGGAGGTCCTTCGCGTGGGTCACGACCTCCGGCGGGAGCGCGGCGAAATCGAGCGAGACGACGTAGTCGGCGAGGCGCTCGCTCACCGCCGGCTGCGCCGTCAGGATGGCTTGCTCGGCCACTGGGCGGCTGGAGGCTATGAGCCACGAGTCATGACGTCCAAGACCTAATTACGAGACAATTGATGCCGGATGCGTCATATCACGACCGTGCTCGATCTCGCTCGCCTACGGCAGTTCCTCGCCGTCGCTGAAGCGCTCAGCTTCACGCGCGCCGCTGAGCATCTTCACATCGCACAGCCCGCCCTCAGCCGCCAGATCATTCGACTCGAGCGTGATCTTGGTGCTCGCCTCTTCGACCGCACACGTCGCCGCGTGCAGCTCACCCAAGCCGGACGTGTCCTGCTGGTCCACACGCGCGCGCTCATGGAGTCGTCGGCTCGAGCGCGACGGGACGTCGACCGTGCGGCGCGCGGCGAGATCGGCGAGGTCGTGGTGGGTTTCGTCCCGACGGTCGGCGGCAGCCTGCTCCCAGAAGCGATCCGCTCCTACCAGGCTCGCCATCCCGGGATCAGGCTCGAGCTCCGTGAGGTCATGGCTCTTGGACTCCAGGTCGATCTTCTGATGCGGGATGAGATCGATGTCGGCCTCAGCCACTACCCAAGCGGCGAACGCGTCATGATCCAATCGGAGCTCATTCGCAGCGAGCCGTACTCGCTCGTGGCGCTCCCCGCGGATCACCGTCTCGCCGCCCAGCGATCGGTCGGCCTGAGTGAGCTGTGGCGCGAGCGGATCATCGCGGGTCCGGCGTCGAGCCCCTCTGCCGAGGAGGACGCGCAGCTCGCACAGGACGTCGCGAACGCGGCAGGGGCGCCGCCCCCCGAGGTCGTACATACAAGCGACCCGACGACGCGTCTCGTCCTCGTCGCCGCCGGCGTCGGGGTAACGCTCCTACTCGGGTCAGCGCCTCGCATCACGCATCCGGGGATCGTCTATCGGCCGTTAACGGGCTCGCGTCAGACGATCAACCTCTACGCCTCGCGGCGAGTGGACGAGCGCGCTTCGCACGTGCTGGAATTCGTCGACACGCTGCGGACCCTCGGACGTGAGGCGTCGGCCTCGACCCCGCGCCCCCGCCGCTCGGCTCGTCGCCGCACAGGCACGTGACCGAGCACGAGGCGTGTGGGCGCTCCGCCGCGGAGATCCGCTCGGGTCGCCCATCGACGTCCGCGAGACCGGCTCCTCATCCTGGCGCGCAAGCCGGAGACCGCCGATCTCATCCGTCGCAACGTGGACTCCACCGGACCGAGGGACGACCTGTGACCGGGCGTCCGTGGTCTACACGACACGTGTGCGCCCGTGTACGATGAAGGACATGGCGCAGCGCGGCCCCCGGCGGGTCAACGTCACGCTCGATGCCGAGCGCGCGACGAAGCTCGCGCAGCTCGCCGAGCGGACCCACCTCAACGAGGGGAGCCTCGCCCGGTCGCTGCTCTCCCAGGCGCTTGACGACGCTGGTGCGGATCCGCGGAACGTCGCCGCACTGCTGGATCGGATCCCCGGCGCGTTCGAACGGGCGCAGCTTGGGCTGAAGCAGGCGAGAGCCGGCCGCACCATCGAGCTGGACGAGCTGTAGTCGGTCCGTGCCTCGGGTCGAGCTGACCGCGGCGGCGGTCGCGGACCTCGAACGGCTGATCCGTACGCAGAGCCTCCCGACGGACACGAAGCGGCGTGTCAAACGCTCGCTCGTGCCGCTCCGACGGGTCCCGCGGCTCGGGCCGGAGCTGACCGGGCGGTGGCAAGCCTTCCGCTTCCTGCTCGGTCCGTGGCGGTGGCTGGTCATCGTGTACGTCTTCATCGAGGATGATGACCGCGTCGTCGTCGTGACGATCCAGGACGCGCGTTCGTCCAGCGCCGCAACGGCTGCGCGATCGGGTGGGACGCAGACGCCGAGGGTGCGGCAACGGACCGAAACGTCGAAACGTTTGCCGGCCGGCAGACCGGCCTCGAAGACGAGCTCGTCGCCGGCGCGGTTCCGGAGCCGCGGCGGGATCCGCGAGCGCTCCATCCCCCTTTGAACAGCCGCTGACCATAGACGCGTTGTCCCCGGCAAGCGGTCACGCACCAGGGGCGAGGGCCTCGAGAAGCGAACACGCGCTCACGACACCATCCTGGGCTCGCAGCAGCGCCGAGGCGTGCCGAGCCGCCGTCACATAGGTGTCTGAACCGAGGACCGTGTCGATCGCCTGCGCCATCGTCGATCGATCGACATCCTCGAAATTCACCGCTCGAGCCGCCCCGAGGCGGTCCGCTCGGAACGCGACGCCGGGTTGGTCGCTGCCCCACGGGACGAGGACCATCGGCACGCCGTGGTAGAGCGCCTTCATCACGGTCCCGAAGCCCGCGCGACTGACCACGAGAGCTGCTCGCTTCATGACATGACCATGAGGGACGTAGCGCTCGATCCGAGCGTTCGGCGGGAGATCCGCCAGGTCGTCCGGATCGCGGCCGGGGCCCAGCGTCACGAGGATCCGGACCGGGTGGCTGCGGAGCGCCGCGAGGGCGGCATCGACGATCTTGAGATCGGCTTGGGCGACGGTGCTGAGGCTCACGAGGACCCACGGGTCTCCCGGCTCGTCGAGGTATTCGGACGCCGACGACTCGGCTTCCCAGAGGAGCGGCCCGACCAGATGGTGATGCGCTGGGATCCCCGAAAGGGGCGGCTCGAGCTCGACCGTGGTCGGATGGAGCACCAGGTCCGCCTGTGCCAGAGCGGGCCCGCGCAGCCGGCGGATCGCCGGAAGGACGCTCGGCTCGTAGTCGCTTTCGAGCGGTCGGGTCGAGCCCGGCCCCTGGTAGAACGACGAGCGGACGATCGCCCACGGGATCCGGCGTGCGCGGCACGCCGGTGCGGCAGCCGCGGCCAAGAACGTCGAGACCACGACCTCGTCGCACGGCTCCGCGGCGAGGGCCTCGGTCAGCGCAGGCGTCAGAGCCGCCGACCACGCGATGAGCCGATCGGCGATCCGCTCACCGAGCTCGGATCGGCTCAGCCCCTCGGCCGCCGCTCGCGCCTCGCGGTACGCGACGCTGATGTCGTACCGGCCATCGGACGGCAACACGCGCAGGCCGAGCGGGTCGGCGGCCGACGCCAGCTCGGCGTCGCCGAGCAGCGTCACGGCGTGGCCTCGCGCGCGTAATCCGAGAGCGACGGCGATGAGCGGAGGCAGATCGCCGCCGAGCTTCGTGCACGCGAGGACGAGCGCCCGCACGCCGCGAGTCTGGCATGCCGTCGGCGGTGCCTGGTCGGTTAGGGCCGGACCTCGCCCACGTCCGATCCGCGGGTCCAGGTGTAGCTCTCGCTTCCACCCTTCCCATCGCTCACCGTCACCGCGATGGCGCCCGGATGCACGGCCTCGTCCGGGCAGTTGCCGCCGATCGAACGATCGGGGTGCGACCAGGTCGCCGTCGTCGCGTTGCCGCCGGGCGTCGTGCCGCAGTTCGTGGTGAAGGCCCACGCGTACGTGAGCGCGTCCCCGTCCGGATCGCTCGCCTCGACCGTGTAGGTCGTGGTCGCCTCGGCCTGGTCGATCTGCTCGTCGACCTTCTTCTGCTTCGACTCGAGCTTCTTCTTCGCCGCCGCCTTCGCGAACGCGTAGTCGAGCTCCTGGACGGCCTTGTGGTCCACCTTGCTTGGATCGAACTTCGGGGCGTCGCTCACTCGGATCTCCTCGGCCCTCCACGGGACGCCCACGTGCGTCCGAAATTGTTCGCGACGCCGCGCGGCGTCACCCTCCGGAGGGACCGAACGAGGTCGCGCCACCGGGATTGCTACCCGAATGACCCGCGCGAACCGCGCGCGGCGCCTGGCGATGACGGACACGAGCCACCCCGGGGGCATCCCCGCGCGACGTGCTCGAGGCCGAAACACCGACCCATCGCCGGCGATCGGGTGTAGACTGAGCGAGAAAGTACATTCGGGGTCCGTCAAGAGGTCTGGCCCGGGAGCCGAGTGCTTCCCGGGCTCTTTTTTCGCCCACGAGAAGGAAAACACCGCGTGATCGCATTCCACCCGGAGCTGGACCGTGCCGTGAAGGCACTCGGTTGGTCCGAGCTCACTCCGATCCAGGCGCGCGTGATCCCGCTGCTGCGCGCCGGTCGCGACGTCGTCGCGCAGGCGCAGACGGGCACCGGAAAGACCGGCGCCTTCGCGCTCCCGCTGCTCGAGCGGATCGCCGGTCCGGTCCGCCGCCCGTTCGTCCTCGTCGTCGTGCCGACCCGCGAGCTCTGCCTCCAGGTCGCCCGCGACTTCGAGGCGCTCGGCAGATTCCGCCGCGCCCGCGTCGTCGCGCTCTATGGCGGGAACGGCTACGGCGCCCAGGAGCGCGCGCTCCGGCTGGCCCCGCCGCACGTCGTCGTCGGCACGCCGGGCCGGCTCCTCGATCTCGTGTCGAGGCGGACGCTCGACCTGGGCGGCGTCAACGTGCTCGTGCTCGACGAGGCCGATCGCCTCCTTGATCTGGGCTTCATCACCGACGTCCGGCGCATCGCCGCGCTGCTGCCCAAGGTGCGCCAGACCGCGCTCTTCTCGGCGACGGTCACGCCCGAAGTCGATGCGATCGCACGCAGCCTCACGCAGGACCCGGTGAAGATCGCCGTCCGCCCGGAGGAGCCCACGATCGACACGATCGAGCAGGCCTTCGTCGAAGTCCTGCACGTGGACAAGCTCCGCGCGCTGCGCGAGGTCCTGGCCCGGAAGGAGGCGATCCGCGTGCTCGTCTTCCGCCGGACGAAGCGGGGCGTCGACAAGCTCGCGCGGGACCTGGTCCGGCTCGGGCACGACGCCGGCGCCCTGCACGGCGACATCCCGCAGCACGCGCGCGAGCGCGTGCTCGAAGGCTTCCGGCGCGGCACCGTCTCCACGCTCGTCGCCACGAACCTCGCCGCACGCGGGATCCACGTCGAGGGGATCGACCATGTCGTGAACTTCGACCTGCCCGAAGACCCGGAGACCTACGTGCACCGTGTCGGGCGCACCGGTCGCGCCGGCGAGCGCGGCAAGGCGGTGACGTTCGTGACGGAGGGACAGAAGGCCGAGTTCCTGGACCTCAAGAAGAAGGCCCGTGTGCCGTTCCGTCAGGAGCGCCTGGCGCTCTACTCGTAGAAGAAGGACATCGCGTCGCGATAGGAGGACTCATGCGCACAGGCGGATTCCCCTGCAGGCTGGTGGGGTGCTTGCGATCGTTCCAGGTGCTGGACCAGAAGTCGATGGTGGCGCTCCACGCCGCGAGCGCGTTGCGGACCCACCACGAGGTCGTCGACCATGACTATCACCACGTGCGGCTTGCGGACGACAATGTCTTCACGCCGTACCAGCGACAGAAGCCGAAGGCGGCGGGGAGCGTGTAGTGGGTCGGAAGAAGCGGAGCGGCTTCGGGGACGTGCTGACGGAGCGCGCGGCGTTCGAGCGCGGCGAAGCGCGCTGCCCGAACTGCCATCGGCCGATCGGACCGGACGACAAGCCGGCGTTCGTGCAGGCCTTCGGCGGTGCGCAGTCGCGCCTCGCGACGATGCAGTGCGGCCGGTGCAACGCGATGCTGACCGTGCGTCTCACGGACGGCGAGTAGCACCGAGAGCCGCGGCTCAGACGGTGACCGTGAGGTCGTCCGTCGCGTACTCGAGCCTGACCTCGCCGAGGCGCGCGAGCATCTCCCAGCCGAGGTGCGTCAGGATGATCCGCTTGCAATCGAGCTCGGCCCGATGCGAGAGGATCTCCCGATAGGTGAGGTGCGTCACGTAGTCCGTCTCGAATGAGGTCGCCTCGCAGATGAAGAGGTCGGCGCCGCTCGCGAGCGCGGGCACGGCGGCGGTCCAGCTGCAGTCGCCCGAGTAAGCGATCACGGTGCCGGCGACATCGACGCGAAGGCCATGCGGGTCGGTCGCCGGCACGTGCCGCACGGGATGGGCCGAGACGAGGGCGCCACCAAGCGGCACAGGCGAGGCGCCGAGCGTCACGAACCGAAGTGGGAAGCCGATCGGCTCGTCGACGAAGTCGGGAAACAACGCGACGAGTGCGGCGCGGACCCGCTCTTCGATCGCCGCGGGTCCGGCTACGGTCAGCGGGGCCGTCCGCCCGGTGACGTGTTGGTCGACGATGAGGTACGGGATGCCTCCGAAATGGTCGCCGTGGAAGTGCGTGACGGCGATCGCCTCGATCGACGCGAGCGCCACGCCCGCGCGCTTGATCGCCTGGGGGGCCGTTCCGCCGCAGTCCAGCAGCAATGACGTCCC
>DASWCU010000106.1:0-18529 GCA_036389935.1 Candidatus Limnocylindria bacterium | reverse complement strand
GCTGACCGCCCTCGAGCACGTCGCGCTCGCCCTGCAATCGCGGACCGGCAGCGGCTACCGCTTCTGGCGCAGCGACGCGACGCTGCGCTCGTTCGACGCGCGCGCTCGGGAGCTCCTCGCGGAGGTCGGGCTCGCGGAGCTCGCCGCGAGGCCGGCTCGGCTGCTTCCCTACGGCCAGAAGCGCGCGCTCGAGCTCGCGCTGGCGCTCGCGCTCGAGCCCAGACTGCTGCTCCTCGACGAGCCGACGGCCGGGATGAGCGTCGAGGACGTGCGACGCACGATCGCGCTCATCGGGCGCGTGCGGACGGGCCGGACGGTCGTCCTCGTCGAGCACAACATGGGCGTCGTGGCGGAGCTCGCGCAGAACGTCGTCGTCCTCCAGCAGGGACGCATCATCGCCGAGGGCCCATACGAGGCTGTTCGGCATGACCCGGCCGTGATCGCGGCGTATCTCGGTCAGGTCGATGCTTGAGATCGGCTCGCTCTCGGCGTGGTACGGGGAGGCACAGGCGCTCCGCGGGATCGCGCTCCGAGCCGCGCCCGGAGAGGTGGTCACGCTCGTCGGACGGAACGGCGCGGGCAAGACCACCACGCTCCGCTGCCTGATGGGCCTGCACGAGCGGATGACCGGGGCGCTGCGCCTCGGCGACCTCGACCTCGGCCCGCTTCCCGCCGAGCGCCGCGCCCGGGCCGGCCTTGGCTACGTGCCCGACGATCGCGGGATCTACGCGACCCTCACGGTCGACGAGCACCTGCGGCTGCCGCCCCAGGTCGCCGCCTCGAAGTGGACGCTGCCCCGGATCTACGACACGTTCCCGGCGCTCCATGAGCGGCGCCACCGGTATGCGAGCACGCTCTCCGGCGGCGAGCAGCAGACGCTCGCGATCGCCCGGGTCCTGCGCATGGGCGCTCGGGTGCTGCTCCTCGACGAGCCGACCGAAGGCCTCGCGCCGATCCTCGTCGAGCAGATCGCGGCGCTGCTGCGCGAGGCGAAGGCCGAGGGCCTCGCGGTGCTCCTCGTCGAGCAGAATCTGCGCTTTGCCACCGCGGTGGCCGATCGTCACTATCTGCTCGGCCAGGGAGAGATCGTCGCCACACTGTCGAACGCGGAGGTGAGGGACCGCGAGGCCGAGCTGCTCCAGCACCTGGGCATCTAGCCACAACAGAGGAGGCACCCCATGATCCGCACACTCGCGCTCCCGCTCATCGCGCTCCTCGTGGCGACCGCCTGTGGCGGCGGCACCACGCCCGGCGGCGGCGCCACGGCCGTGAAGCTCACCGACGGCAAGGTCGTGATCGCCGTGATCAACGATCAGTCCGGCGTCTACGCCGATCTCTCGGGGAAGAACGCGGTCGAGGCCGTGAACATGGCCATCGCGGACTTCAAGGCCAAGTACGGCGACAACGCGCTCGGCGGCGCGATCGAGGTCCTGAGCGCGGACCACAAGAACGATCCCGCGCTCGCGAGCTCGAAAGCTCAGGAGTTCTACGAGCGAAGCAACGCGGACCTCATCCTCGATGTCCCCACGTCGTCCGCGGCGCTCGCCATCGCGAAGGTCGCGAACGACCAGAAGAAGCTGTACATCAACGTCACGGCGGCATCGACCGATCTCACCGGGCCGAGCTGCAACAAGTACACGTTCCACTACGCGTACGACACCTACATGCTCGCGGTCGGCACCGGGACGGCCGTCGTGAGCGGCGGCGGCAAGAAGTGGTACATCATCTATCCGAACTACGCCTTCGGCCAGGACATGGAGAAGTCGTTCCGCGCGGCGGTGCAGGGCGCCGGCGGCACCGTCGTCCAGTCCGACGGCTCCCCCTTCCCGAACCAGACCGGCGACTTCTCGAGCCTCCTCCTGAAGGCCGGGCAGCTGAAGCCCGAGGTCCTCGGTGCGATGCAGGCGGGCGGCGACCTCGTGAACGTCGTGAAGCAGTACAACGAGTTCAAGCTCAAGGACCAGGGGATCAAGCTCGCGATCGGCCTGCTCTTCGACACGGACATCACCGCGCTCGGACAGGACGCGTTCGCCGGCGTCGTCTACACGACGCCATGGATCTGGAGCGAGGACGAGGCGGCGAAGGCGTTCGCCGACAAGTTCCTCAACCGCACCAAGATCCGGCCGACCTTCGCCCACGCCGCGAACTACTCGGCCACGTTCCAGTACCTCGAGGCGATCCGGCGGGCCGGTGGCGACGACGCCGACGCCGTCGTGAAGGCCCTCGAGGGCTACAAGTTCAGCGACTTCTTCATCCACAACGGCCTCGTCCGGCCCGAAGACCACTGGGTCATGCACGACGCCTTCCTCGCCCAGGTGAAGTCGAAAGCCGAAGCCAAAGAGCCGTTCGATTACTCGAAGATCATCAGCACGATCCCCGCGGACAAGGCCTCACGTCCGCTCGCCGAGGCCGGCTGCAAGATGGCGAAATGACGGCCTGACGCGGCGCGCCCGCTCGGGCGCGCCACGTCGCCGGTGACGATGGACTACCTCGCCCTGCAGCTCTTCAACGGTCTGGTGAACGGGAGCTTCTACGCGCTCCTGTCGCTCGGCCTCGCCGTCATCTTCGGGATGATGCGCGTCGTGAACTTCGCGCATGGCGCCTTCTACATGCTCGGCGCGTTCGCGGCGTACATCCTCCTCCAGCAGGTGCAGATCGGCTTCTGGCCGGCCCTCGTCCTCGCGCCGGTCGCGGTCGGGCTCGCGGGCATGGTCCTCGAACGGCTGCTGCTCCGCCGGCTCCGCGGCCTCGATCCGCTGTTCGGGTTCCTCTTCACGTTCGGGCTCACGGTGCTGATCCAGGACGCGATGCGGCTGCAGTTCGGGCTCCAGGGCCAGCCGTACGCCACGCCGGCCGAGCTGGCCGGCTCGGTGACGCTCGGCCCGATCGCGTATCCGGCGTACCGGCTGTTCGTCATCGGGTTTTCCGTCGTGGCGTCGATCGCGGTCTGGTACGTCATCGAGCGCACGCGGCTCGGCATGGTGGTCCGCGCCGCGACCGAGCGCGCCGAGCTCACCCGGTCGCTCGGCGTGAGCGTCGACCGGTGGATCACCCCGGTGTTCGGCTTCGGGGTCGGGCTCGCGGCGCTCGCCGGCGTGCTCGCCGCGCCGATGCGCAACGTCTCCCCGCTCATGGGCTCCGAGCTCATCATCCTGACCTTCGCGGTCGTGGTCATCGGCGGGATGGGGTCGATCTCGGGCGCGATCGTCGCTGGATTCATCGTCGGCGTCCTGGCGAGCATCGGGTCGATCATCGACCCGCCGTACGAGGGGATCATCGCGTTCGCCCTCATGGCCGTGGTGCTGCTCATCCGGCCCACCGGGCTCTTCGGTTCGCTCGAGGCTCGGTGAGAGCGCGGCTCTCGCGACCCTCCGGCCGGATCGGCGGTCTCGCGGCGGCGGGCGTCGCGCTCGTCGCGGCGATCGTGCTGCCGCGCGTGCTCTATTCCGTCCTCGCGCTCGACATCCTCCTCTGGGGACTGTTCGCCGTATCGATCGATCTCCTGCTGGGCTTCGGCGGGCTGCTGTCGTTCGGTCACGCGGCGTTCTGGGGCGTCGCCGGGTACACCGCCGCGCTCGCAGCCCGGGAGCTGGATGCGGCGTACCCGATCGCCGCGCTCGCCGGCGTGGTCGCCGCGGCCGCGCTCGCGGTGCCGCTCGGATTTCTCTCGCTCCGCCGTAGAGGCATCTACTTCGCGATGGTGACGCTCGCGTTCGCCCAGATGCTCTTCTACGTCGCGAACGAGGCGCGCGCCATCACCGGCGGCGAGAACGGGCTGCAGGGCGTGCCGCGCACGTTCCCCGGGCTTCGGCTCGGGCCCTCGCTCTCCTTCTACTACGCCGCGCTGCCGCTGATCGTGCTCGGCTACCTGGCCGCGTATCGGATCGTCCGGTCGCCGTTCGGACACGTCCTCGTTTCGATCCGCGACAACGAGGCGCGCGCGCAGGCCCTCGGCTACGACACCGCGCGCTACAAGCTGCTGGCGTTCGTCCTGTCCGCGGCGCTCGCCGGGCTCGCCGGCTCGCTCTTCGCCCTCGGGCACGGCTTCGCGTCGCTCGATCTGCTGCACTGGGGCACCTCGGGCCAGGTCGTGCTCATGGCGGTGCTCGGCGGTCTTGGCACCCTCTGGGGCGGCATCCTCGGCGCCGCGCTGTTCGTGTTGCTGCGCGACTCGCTCTCCACGCTCACCGACGCATCCGGCGTCGTGACCGGGCTCGTATTCATGGTGATCGTGCTGTGGCTGCGCCGGGGTCTCTGGCCGACCCTCGGTGATCTCGTCGACCGCGCCCTCTCTCGCGGCCGGTCGCGCGAGGCCGTCCCGCGGGTCGGAGACGTCCCCGGGCCGCAGATCCGATGAACGTCGAGGCGCTCTTCCGCACGCGCGTCGAGCGCCTCACGCGGGCGCGCGACGTCACGGGCATCGTCCGGATCCTCGCCGACCCGCACGAAGCGGCGCACGAACGGGCCGGGGCCGCGAGCGCGCTGATCGAGCTCCGTGAGGAGCTCGGCGAGGCGCGGCCCGCCGGCGTGCGCGCGCTGCTCGAGGTCGCGGACCAACCGGGCGTGTTCGTCCGCTGGCAGGCGCTCCTCGCCCTCGCGGAGCTTCGGGTCCGCGAGGCCATGCCGGTCTTCCGGAGGGCGGCGCGGGACCGCGAGTGGCTCGTTCGCGTGTTCGCGGCGCACGGCTTCGACCGGCTCGGGGACGCGGTCGCGTTCGGTGATGCCGTACGGCTGCTCGAAGATAGGGAATCGCAGGTCCGCGAGGCCGCGGCTTCCGCCCTCGGCGCGATCCGGGACCAGCGGGCCCTGCCGCTGCTCGAGCGCGCCGCCCGAGCGGATGCGATGCGCTCGGTCCGCGAGGCCGCGGCAGCGGCGCTCGACGCGCTCGGCCGATGAGCCGGCTGATCGCGATCGTGGCGGTCGCCGGGATCGTGGCCGCGTGCGTCCCGGCCGCCTCAGCGCGTCCGCTCGCGACGGTGTCGCCGGAGCCGCCCACCCAGGCGCCCGCGGCCACGCCGCCCGACATCACCGTCACCGCCGCGAGCTACGGCGGCCTGACCCTCCTGACCGCCGCCGGCGCACGCTGCAACGTGGCGATCCAGGCGCCGCGGGGTCGTTTCGGCGAGTCGCCGCCGACCGCGATCGACGGTACGGCCGACGCGTCCGGCGTCCTCGCGCTCACCTACCCCACACCGCGGATCCCCACCGGGTCGGGGAGCTACGGGATCTCGTGCGTCGTGGGCGGGCGTCCGACGATCGGCTCGGCGCCGTTCGCCGTGGCGATGCGACCGATCGATCCCAGCGTGTTCTTCGTCCGCGTCCGCAGCGCGGATCCCGGCGATGGCTTCACCGAGGATCCCGCGCTCGTCGCCCGCCGCGACGCGATCCTCGCACTGACCCGACGCACGCTCGAGCCGGAGTGGAAGGTGGCGACGCGCGGCCTCGGCGCGGTGCGGATCGTGGACGACTCGGCCGACATCCTCATCCGGGTCGTCGCGCAGGCCGGCACGTCGGTCAACCGGAGCTATCCGGCGGATGGCAGCAAGGACATCGTGGTCTACGCGGCCGACCCGCGCGGCCCGATCTCGCCGGAGAACGGCGTCGCCATCGCGCTCCACGAGCTCGGTCACATCTGGTGCTGCAGCGGGCCTGGCACGACGGACGGGCACTGGACGGCCAAGGAGCTCGATCCGGGACTCGCCGGCATCGACCGCTACGGACTGATGAACCATCCGGTGGAGTGCCTCATCCTCCGCACCGGGTTCGAGAGCTGCCCGAACCGATTCAGCGAACGTGAGCTCCGCGCGATGGGCTTCACCCGGATCCCGCCGGCGCCGCCCGACTCCTGCGTCACCCAGCAGGGCGTACTCCGATCGCAGCTGAACGACCTCGATCCGCAGGTGGACGCGGCCCGGCGCGAGCTCGACGGGATGGTCGCGACGATCGATGGCTTCGACGCGCAGATCCGCGCGCTCGAGCGCCAATATCCGGGCGGCATGCCCGCGGATGTGTACGCGCGCTACACCGGCCTCATCGCGCAGCGCACTTCGCTCGCCGGTGCGCACGACGCGCGGGTCCCGACGTTCAACGGCCTCGTCGACCGGCGCAACGCCGTCGCCCAGCAGCTCAACGCGTTGCCCTGCTGACGGCGCGAGGCCGCCCCGGCGGGGCGGCCTCGGTCGCGCGTTTCGCGAGGGGGCTTAGTGGAGGGCCTTGGCGGCCGCGCTGATGGCCTGGCCCTTGGCCTGACCCGTCTCGGTCGTGGTCTTCGCGAGGTCGGCGATCGCCGCACCGGGCGGCGTGCCGTTCGCCTGCGCGCCGGCGCTCGCGAGCGCGCTGACGATCGCGCCGTGGTCCGGGCCCGGAGGCGTCGACTTCGCGAGCGCCGAGACCTCGGCGCCATGGCCGCTGTTCGCGTTCGCGCCGGCCTCGTCGTTCACGTCGGCATCGGTGTCGGTGTCCGCGGCGGTGTCCTCATCGGTGGCGGCGTTCTGCGGGCCGATCGCCTGCGCGGCCGCGCTGATCGCGGCGCCCTTGTCGGCCCCGGTCTCGCTCGTCGTCCGGGCCAGATTCGAGATGTCGGTGCCCGGGGCCGCGAGCGACGCGCCGGCGAGCAGGGCCATGCTCGCGGCGGCGGCCGTGAGGGTGATCGCGAGTGCGCGTCCGTTCATGTCGCCTCCTTGGACGTTCTCACGATGAGTAACGTCGCCGACGCCCCCGGCGTTCGGAGCCGGGTGTGGGCGCTTCTCGAACGACTGACCGAGCACTTGCTGGATAGCCTGCGCGCTCAGGGGTGGATGACGATGCTCCCGCCGGCGATCGCCTCAGGGGCGGCCGTGTCGATGTCGTCCGGCGCGCCCAGCGCGTTGTCGTAGACGAGCGTTCCGCTCGAGGTGCCCCAGACCTTCAGCCGGAAGCGATCGATCCCGTCGCCGCCGGCGAGACCGCCATCGGTCGCGGTGAGCAGGTACGTGTAGCCGGACGCCCCGTTCACCATTCCGGTGCCGTGGATCTGAGCGTTCGGTCGCGCGACGACGAGCCAATCGATGGTGCTCGCGGCGAGCTCGAACCCCGCCAGAGCGAAGCGGAAGCCCGCCTCGCCGCGTGGGGTCGAGGCCTGGTAGCGGGCCGAGAACGCGAAGCTGGCCCGTCCGGCGAGCGCGGGATCGGCGCGATAGGCACCCGCCGGCGACACGATGGTCCCGCCGCCGGTGACGAAGCCGGCCTGCGTGTCGTAGACGACGATGAGCGCTTGCGCGCCGCCGACCGTGGTCGCCTGCCCGGTCGCTCCATCGTCATCGGTGACCCGCAGCGTGACGGCGTACACGCCCGCGGCGGTGAACGTGTACGTCGCGCTGGCCGCGCCGCTTCCCGCCGACTCCGTGACCGCGCCCGCCGCCGTCAACGCGTCGAACGACCACTCCGCGGTGTGCGTGTCGGGCGTTCCCGGGTCGCTGAACGTGCCGCTGAAGCTGACCGGCGTGCCGACCGGATAGAACGAGCCTGCGGCGGGCCCCGTGATGGTCACCGTGGGAGCGACGTTGGCGATGTGCACCGTCGCGGTCGCGCTGCCCGTCAGGCCGCCGTCGTCGGTGACGCGTACGGTGATCGCCGGTGACGCCGGGCCATCGAGCCCGGCGGCCGAGAACGTCACGTTCTGCCCCGGCGTCTCGAACGTGCCGTCGCCGTCGAGATCCCAGGCGTACGAGAGCGCGCCGCCATCCGGATCCGAGGCCGAGCCGGACACCGACACCGACGCGCCTTCGGCCACCGCGTACGGCCCGCCGGCGCCCGCGGTCGGCGGGTCGTTGAACGTGATCCGCACCACGGATGGATCGTGGTCGCTCGCCTGGACAGCGAACTCCGAGTTCACGTGGACGACGTCGAACGTGAACGGACGCCCGAACAGCGCGTCGCTGGAGAGGATGTGGTCGAGCGTCTGGGCATTGCCCTCGAAGTCGTACGAATAGCGCTCGTTCTGCGGGAGGGTCTCGATGAGGTCATGGAGCACGCCACCTTCGAGCGCCTGGACCTGCGCCGAGAACTCGAAATCGTTCAGATCGCCCAGCACGACGACGTTCGCGTTCGGCTCCACGCCGAGAAGCGTGTCGACGAAGTCGTTGACGACGTACGCCTGCTGGAGGCGCTGGGCCTCGGAGCTGCGGGTCGGCGGCTGAAAGCGACCGAACAGCGGATCGTCGCCACCCTTCGAGTTGAAGTGGTTCGCGATGACGAAGAGGTGCCGGCCGTTGAACAGGAACTCGCCGGCCAGCGGCTTGCGGCTCGAGCTCCAGGCGGTGTTGCCTGGATCGATGCGGCCCGGGCTGAACGAGAGCTGCGGGCCGTCCGGAGTCGAGAGCACGCTGGTCGACGTCGTGGAGTCGCCGCCCGGGCGGTCGACGAACGTGAGCCCCCGGTCGGTCCGGAAGAGGAACGCCACGCGGATGTTGCCGCCTGGCTCGCCGCCGTCCTGATCGTCCACCGGATCGATCTCGCGATACGCGTAGGTAGGTCCGCCCGCGGCCTGGATCGCCGCGACGAGCATGTCGAGGGTCACGTTCGCGGCCGTCACGGACGTGTTCGCGGCCCCGTCGTTGTCCTGGATCTCCTCGAGCGCGACCAGGTCGGGCGCGGCGAGGTTGTTGGCGATGATCGCGGCCAGCGTGCTGAACTTCGCCGGCGGATCGGTCGGATCGAGGTTCTCGACGTTGCACGTTGCGACCGCGAGCTGATGCAGGCCGGCCGCGACGGCCGACTCCTTGAGCAGGCCTCCCGCCACGACCGCGAGTGGTGCGGTGATGTTCAGCTTGAAGTTCCCGAAGCTGTAGTCGAGGACGCCAACGACGGGCGTGGTGAAGTGGTCGCCGACGTTCACCACCGGCGTGCCGAGGATCCCATCGTCGAGGAAGATCCGCTCGGGATTGAAGTCGCCGGAGCGGACGACGATGCCGCCGCGGGCCGTCCGGACGGAGGCGTTGACGCCGTCGTCGCCGAGCACCGGAATCTCACCGAACGCGTTCCTCGGGCCGACGGCCACCGCGTCGTTCAGCCGAACGAGCATCGCCTCGAGGCTCTCGTAGAAGTCGATCCCGTCGGTCGCCGGATCGAACGCACCGCTCGTCTCGACGCTGCCGACCGCGTCATCCTCGATGACCGTCGATGGCGGGATCCGGCCGCCGGTCCCGACGACCATCGGCGCGGGGAGCGGGTTGCCGCTCGACAGCACCGTGACGGACGGGCCGACGAGCTCGGTCGTCGTGAGGTTCGTGCTCGCGGATCCGCCCGGACGGAACTCGGAGACGGTGCCGTTGACGAACACCGAGTCGCCCACCGAGACGGTCGGCGCCGACGAGGTGAACACGAAGATCCCCTCGGACGTCGCGTCGTCGGCATCCGGCGACGGATCCTGGAGATAGAAGCCATTCGAACGCTTCGCGGTGACGAGGCCCGGCACATCGGCGACCGCCTGACCCGCGACGGGGGAGGTGTGCGCGGCGCCTTGGATCGCGTGGATCCGGAGCGACGGGGCGACGGTCGTGAACGTCCAGGCGACGTTCGCGGCCATCTGGTCCGGCGGATCGAGGGCATCCTGGTCGGTGACACCCGCGGCGAGGACCGTGACGGTGCAGCTCTCGCCGGAGGCGAAGTCGGCGGACGGATCCAGCGTGAACGTCACCGGGCCCCCGCTCACGGCGGCGGTGTGCGCGCCGCTGCCGCCGCAGCCGATCGCGAACCACGTGCCGCTGACGTTCACCGCCTCACTGAAGGTGATCGTGACGTTCGCATCGACGGGCACGTTCGTCGCGCCGCCGGAGGGCGTGCGCGAGGTGATGGACGGCGCGGCGTCGCCGCCGCACACGTGGACGGCCGTCGCGGTGTTGCGCGGCGCGGGCGCTCCCGCCGTGAAGTCCGCGGCGTTGTCGTCGGTATCGGTGCAGCCGCCCCCCGCGCGCGACGCCGCCGTCGTGTTCGAGATCGTCGGCGCGGCGCCCGCGCCCTCGAAGAAGTTGGCCCCGCCGTACCCGACGAAATCGACGATCTGGGCGAGCGCGGTAGCGGAGCAGGGTGTCGACCCCCCGTTGCAGCCGAGGGACGTCGTGGTGTTGACGAGGGCGACCTTTCCGGCCGAGGCGCTCATGCTGATCGGAGTCGCATCGACGACGTCGGGTGATGGCAGCGCGGCGCTCGGTCCGCTCCCGGCCGCCTCCTGGATCAGCAGGTATTGGCCCGGGGCGAGCGAGCCGGACAGCTCGGTGAGTTGAGCGGAGCTCGCGCCGAAGTTGCCGGTGCCGGTCGCGCTCGCGTACTGGATCGACCATCCGGTCAGCGACACGGGTGCGGCCCCGCGGTTGAACAGCTCGACGTAGTCGTTCAGGTACGGGGCGCCGGTGTTCCCACCGCCGCCGTAGAGCTGACTGATGACGACGCCGCTCGAGACGGCCGCCGCGCGGCCCGGCAGCGCGAGCGGGCAGAGCGCCACGGCGAGGACCGCGACCCAGGCGACCACGGACCGGCGGCGAACACGGGTCATCCCGTTCCTCCCTCGCGCCTGCGACGGACGCACCGCCACGCCGCGACTCCGACGCTAGGCCATGCGTCGGCCGCGGTCCATGCCCGCTTCACCGTGAGCGCCTTCGACAACAGCAGGCGGCCAGGCCAAGGCGCGCCCGGCTCGCCGACCGGCATCCGCAGCGGTAGCCTCCCCCTCCTTGGACCATCCCGGGCCGCCGAGCGAGGACGAGCATCTTTTCAGGCTGCTCGTCGACGGCGTCCGCGACTACGCGATCTTCCTGCTCGACCCAGGCGGCCGCATCCGCAGCTGGAACGCCGGCGCCGAACGGCTCAAGGGCTACACCGCCGAGGAGATCATCGGCAGGCACTTCTCGATCTTCTATCCGCCGCAGGACATCCGTCACGGCAAGCCCGACTACGAGCTGAGGATCGCGACCGACGAGGGCCGGTACGAGGAAGAGGGCTGGCGGCTGCGCAAGGATGGGTCCCGGTTCTGGGCGAACGTGATCATCACCAGTCTGCACGCCGCCGATGGCGGCCTCATCGGGTTCGCGAAGATCACCCGGGATCTCACCGATCGAAGGCGGCGGGAAGACGAGCGCGCGAGCTTGCTCAGCATGGAGCGAACGGCGCGCGAGCAGGCGGAGCTCGCCCTCGAGCAGGTACGAGCGATCCACTCCGTCACGGAGGCCATGGTCGCGCCGCTCACGCTCGACGAGCTCCTGAACGCCGTCCTGGATCGGATCGTCGCGACACTCGGGGTCGACACCGTCGCGATCCTGCTGCTCGACCAAGCCGCCGACGTCCTGGTGACGCGGGCCGCCCATGGCATCGAGGAGGAGGTCGAGCGCGGCGTACGTATCCCGGTCGGCCACGGATTCGCCGGGCGCATCGCCAGCGAACGCACCCCGATCGTGCTCGACGAGATCGAGCGCGCGAACGTCCTGAACCCGATCCTGCGCGACAAAGGCCTGCAGGCGCTCCTCGGTGTTCCGCTCCTCGTCGAGGGTCGGGTCATCGGGGTACTCCACGTCGGATCGATCGGCCCTCGTCGTTTCACCGCCGCCGACACCCAGTTCCTGCAGGTCGTCGGAGACCGGGTCGCGCATGCGATCGATCGCGCCCAGCTCTTCGAGGAGGCACGCACCGCGCGCCAGGAGGCCGACGTCGCGGAGGCCGGCGTTCGCGCCCGCGACGAGTTCCTCGCGGTGGCGGCGCACGAGCTGAAGACGCCACTGACGAGCGCGAAGGCCGCGGCCCAGCTGCTCGGCCGTCTGTTCCGGCAGGGCGGCTCACTCGACGCTCCGCAGACGCGAGCGCTCGAAACGGTCGAACGGCAGATCGACCGGCTGGCGCGGCTCGTGACGCAGCTGCTCGAGACGGTCCGGATCGAGGCCGATCGCATGACGCTGACGCCGGCGGTCACGGACCTCGTCGCACTTTCGCGCGAGGTCGCTGATCAGGTGACCGCGACGACCGGGCGGGGTTTCGCGATCGCCGGGCCGGACGCCGTCCACGCGGAGGTGGATCCACTCCGCATGGAACAGGTGATCCGCAACCTGGCCGATAACGCCGTGAAGTTCAGCGCCCCGGAGAGCGTCGTCGAGATCGCCGTCTCCCAGCCGGCCCCGGAGATCGCCGCCATCACCGTCCGCGACCACGGCATCGGCGTCGCGCCGGCCGAGCGGAGCCGCCTCTTCGAGCGCTTTTATCAGGCGAAGAGCAAGGCTCGATCGGGCATGGGCCTCGGCCTGTACATCACCCGGCAGATCGTCGAGCGGCACGGCGGCACGATCTTCGCCGAGTTCCCGCCCGATGGGGGCACGCGATTCGTCATCAGCCTTCCGATCAAGGCGGAGGTCGAGGAGCCGACGGAGCACGTCACCGCGTGACCGCGGCAAAACGGATCCTGCTGGTCGAAGACGACCAGGCGATCCGCGACATCGTCGCGCTGGCGCTCGAGGGTGAGGGCCACGAAGTCGCCGCCGCGTCGGATGGCGCCGGCGCGCTCGACCGTGTCGCGGGAGCGACGTTCGACGTGATCGTCCTCGACCTGAGGCTGCCCGGCATGGATGGTCGGGAGTTCGTCCAGCGGTACCGCGAGAGCGGGAGCGCCGGCGCCCGACTCGTGCTGATGACCGCGTCGACGGACGGTGACGCGCTCGCGGCGGAGCTTGGCGCGCGCTCGATCGCGAAGCCGTTCGACCTGCCCGCGCTTCTCGCGCTCGTCGCGGAGTGATCGGCAAACCTCGTTCGCTCGATCGGCAGCTACACTGCCGACATAGCGATCGACATCATCATCGCCGCGGCGGTCCTCGGCGGCGCATTCGTCGGGTGGCGGCGCGGGTTCATCCTGCCGCTCATCGCCGCGACGGGTGCCCTGGCCAGCCTCTACGCGCTCTACGCGGGACCGGGCGCGGGCGTCGTCCCTTCGGGGACGGTCGGCATCGGGATCGGGGCGGGCCTGGTGTTCATCGTCGCCGCCGCGCTCGGCCGCGTCGGTGCGGCGGTCGCCTCGGTCCTGTACCGATTCGGCGCGCTGCGCAGGGTGGACCACGGCCTGGGCGTGCCGCTGGGCGCGTTGACGGCGATCGTCACCGTGTACGTGGCGCTCGTCGCGCTCGTGAGCTTCGACACGTTCCTCGCGCCGTTCCATGGCGCGGTCACCGTGGACACCGCGGCCGTCGCGGCGGTCCGTGCAGCCGTCGCCGCGAACCCGCAGTTCGGCGTGCTCGCTGCGCCGGGAATGCTGGACGAGCTCGCGGCGGGCGCGACGAAGGCCGCGATCCCGGCCGATCAGCTCGGGCAGTTCGACCAGGGCCTCGCGTTCTACGAGCAGGATGTGCGGCCGCAGCTCCTGGCGAGCGCGCTCGCGCCGCTCCTCGTCGGTGCCGGCGCCCACGCCCCGATCATCGGGCGAGCGGTCGCCTTCCCCGCGAAGTAGATCACGCGACGATCGCGGGCTGGTCGCTCGTGGATCATCGTGCTCACGGGGCCCCATCGCTGTCGACCGCACGAACCGTCGTGGTGCACCATACCCGCAACCGCATGGCCGCCGACGAACCACTCACCGTTGTGGTCGACCGACCGCCGAGAGAGGTCTCCGCCTTCATCGCCGACCTCGGGAATGCGAAGCAGTGGGCGCCTCAGATGGGCGAGGTCGTGGATGCCTCCGGCCCGATGCGCGGCGAGTTCGCCTACCACTTCGAGCCGGTCGGGCCAGGCACGAGGATCTCGCAGGACGTCGACATCCGCCTGGCCGGCCCCCGCGGCCTCTTCTCCGGCGCGGTCACCCGAGAAGCCGCAACGAAGAAGCGCGCGAGCTCACGAGACTGAAGCAGCTCCTCGAAGCCTCGTAGGACGAGCCGCGAACCGCCCCCGAACGCGGAATGGCGTCACCGACGCGGCGGATACCTTATCGGCTGGTTCCTCGGAACGCGATGGCTTGGACCGGTCAGCGCTTGACGGTCCAGCTCGCGGCGCTCCATCCGATGTACGGGATCGATCCGCGCCAGACGCTCGGCGACACGTTCTGGACGCGCCTGTTCACGACGACCGGCACCTGGTTCGCGTACAGGAACGTCCACGGGTGATAGTCGGCGATCGCCTGCTGGAACTGGACGTAGAGCGCCTTTCGGGAGGCCTGATCACAGCCGGCGACGGTGCGTGCCTGATCCAGCAGCCGGTCGACGGCCGGATCCGCGTACTTCACGTAGTTCTGGCCGTTCGGGTACTCCTTCGATGACCACATCGCCGTCGGGTCCGGATCGACACCCGCGACCGTCGAGTACACCGCGGCGTCGAAGTCATGGGCGCGCTGGATCTTGTCGTTGAAGGCCGAGACCTCGAGAAGCTGCACCTGGACGTCGACACCGATCCGTTTCCACATGTCCTGGGCGATCGTCGGGATCGATTCGATCGCCTTCGCGCCGGTGCGCGTGATGATCGAGAACCTCAGTGGCGAGCCACCCTTTTCGAGGATGCCCGCCGCGTTCGGGGTCCAGCCGGCCTCCCGGAGCAGCCGGCGCGCCGACTCGACGTCGTACGGCGACTTCGGCGTCGCCGCGTCGTGCGCCCACGAGCTGCCGATGATCGGCGAGTCGATCACCTGGCCGAATCCGAAGAGGACCGCCTGCATGATGGCCTGCCGATCCAGGGCGAACGTCAGCGCCTGGCGCACCCGCTTGTCCGCGAAGAGCGGACGCGCGAGGTTGTATGCGATCTGGACCTGCGTCCCGCCCGCGACCAGCTGAACGTTCAAGCTCGCTTCCTTCTGCAGTGCCTCGATCGCCTCCGGGTTCACCTGGCCGTAGTCGATCTCGCCGGTCTTGAGCTGGGCAACGTTCACGTTCTGGTCTTTCACGACCTTGCGGACCCACTGGTCGATCTTCGGTCGTCCGCGCCAGTAGGTCGGGTTCGCGACGAGGGTGAGGTGATCGTCCTTCAGCCATTCCTTGAACATGAACGGCCCGGTGCCGATCGGCTTCGAGCTGCCGAACTCATCGGCGTTGATGTCCTTCGACCCCGCCAGTGCGTGCTTCGGGATGATCGGGATGAGGGCCGCCTGGCTGAGGACCGTGCAGTCCGGCTGTTTCAGGGTCACGACGAACGTCAGCGGATCGCTCGCCTGATAGGACTTCACGTTCGCCAGGCGCGTTCGGTACGCGGTCTTCGTCTTCGCGTCGAGGACGGCGTCGAACGTGAAAGCGACGTCGGCGGCCGTGAAGCGTTCCCCGTCGGACCACTCGACTCCCGGATGCAGACGGAACGTGTAGGTCAGACCGTCGGCTGACTGCTGCCACTCGTCGGCGAGCGCCGACGTCGGGGCACCGGTCTTCGGATCGGGCACGACGAGCGATTCGAAGATGAGCTCCCAGACGCTCATCGAGCTCCCGTCGTTCGCGAGCAGGGGATTCAAGTTGGCCGCATCGGTCGTAGCGCCGTAGATGACGGTCCCGCCTCCGCCCGCCGCCCCGCTCGCCTGGTCGCCCGGCGCCGCCGGTCCTGCCGTGCACGATCCGAGGAGCAACGCCAGAACGGCCGCGAGCGCCGGCCCCCGGCCTCGGAACAGGCGACGATGCCGTCGATTTGGAGTCACACTTGTTACTCTGCACGTCACGTTACGGCCGGGGCGGGGAGGACGTCAAGGCGGGCAGGGCGGGTCCCGCGGGAGGCCGGCAGGAGCAAGCTCTGTGGCGAAGTAACCGACGCATCGTTGTAACATCCGTATCTTGCCGGCTGGTCGCGAGAGGCGCGGCAACCGGCGAGACGGGGCCTGCTCCGGCGGAGGCGCGCCCACACCACGCGGACGGAGGCATGAGGTGTCGATGACGCTGAGGCGGATGACCGAACGGGCCAAAGTGGCAGTCGGGCCGGCGCCACATGGGCACATCGCGTACGCGGGGTCGCGTGACCAGGTGTGGGTCCTGAACACCGGCGCGCGGCACATCTCGGTGCTGGATGGCACGACCGGTCGGCTCGAGCGGACGATCGACGTCGGCGGCAGTCCGCGACACGTGATCTTCGATGACGGAGCCGCGCTCGCTTTCGTCGCCGTCGACGACGCACTGGTCGTCGTCGACGCGCGCGCCGGGCGGCTCACGAATCGGCTCTCGTTGGCGGCCGGGACCCGCGGCACCTGCCTCCTGCCGATGCTTCCCCGTCAGCGGATGTACGTCCTCGGAGACGCCGGCGCCATGACCGTCGTCGACACCGCGCGTCAGGCGATCGTCGGCACGATCGAGACCGGTCGCGGCTCGAGCTGGGGCCAGCCGCACGAGAAGACGTGCGGGAAGCTCTACGTCGCGAACGGCGCGAGCGATGACCTGACGATCGTCGATGAGGGGACGGAGCAGGTGATCACGACGGTGAAGGTCGGCCGCCACCCGGTCCGGAACGCGATCTTCCGCGAACGCGGCCTGGTCTACACGGCGAACGCGGCGGATGGCACGGTGACCGCTGTCTCGATCGCCACCGACGCCGTGGTCGCGACGATCGCCACGGGCCCGGTCCCCTTCCGCTTGATCGGGATGGAGAAGAAGACTGGGCGCCCGGACCTGTGGGTCTTGGATCGCGCCGACGCGCATGGGAAAGGAGCGATCACGGTGATCGATGCGACCGAGCATCGAGTGACCGGGTCGATCGACGTGATGGATCGGCCGTCCAACTGGCTCTTCGAGGGACCGATCGCCCACGTTGCCGGCACCGGCGCGCGCGAGCTGGTGATCATCGACGCGACCTCGTCGACCATCGTCGGCTCGTCCGCGTTGACCGAGGAGCCCGACTCCGCGTCGTTCAGCAACATGGTCTTCAGCCGCAGCGGCAACCTGTTCCTCGCGAACGCGAGCGACAGCGTCTCCGTCCTCGCCGCCGGCTCCTGAGGCGATGGCCGGGACCCGCGACCGCGCCGAGACCATGGTCGAGCGGGCGACGGTCGACGTCGGCGCGGGCCCGCACCTCCACCTTGGATACGTGAAGGAGGCCGGGCAGGTCTGGATCTCCAACACGGGCGGGAGCGACATCACCGTGCTCGACCACGCCACCGGGGAGCGCGTGGGCTCGATGTCGGTCGGCATGGGGCCCGCGCACTTCGTGTTCGACGCCGGATGCCGGGTCGGCTACGTGGCCCTCTCCGAGGCGGACGTGGTCGCGGTCGTCGATCCACGGGCCGGCACGGTTACGGGCTCGATCGCGTTGCGGCGAGGAAGCCACCCGGTCGCGCTCATGCCGGCGTTCGAACGGCATCGCGTGTACGCGATCGATCCGGGCGACGGCACGGTGACCGCGATCGACACCCGGACCAACACCATCGCCGCGGTGATCCCGGTCGGCCGCGAGCCGACATGGGGCCAGCCCTGGGGCAGCAGCTACAAGCCGATCACCCGCCCGGTCGGCAAGTCCTACATCGTGAACGCCGGATCCGACGACCTGACGGTCTTCGACGACGCGACCGATGGTCCAGTCGCGCGCGTTCTCGTCGGCGGGCATCCGGTGCGCAACGCGATCTTCCGCGAGCGCGAGCTGATCTACACGGCAAACGAACACGACGGCAGCGTGACCGCGGTCCGGATCGCGGACGACACCGTCGTCGCGACGATCCCGGCCGGGGTCCGGCCCTTTCGCTTGCTTCCGGTGGAGGCCATCAATGGGCGCGACGAGCTATGGGTGCTGAACGCGGGGTCTGGCGATCGACCGGCGGGCGAGATCACGGTCGTTAGCGGTGTGCGCCACGAACGCGTCAGCACGGTCGACGTGGTCGACCGCCCCGCGAACTGGGTCGTCGGCCCGGCGGGGACGCTGTTCGTCGCGAGCTCCACGGCCGGCGAGCTGTGCGTCGTCGACGTGCATCGCGGCGCTGTCATCGGTGGCGCTCGGCTCGCGCATCCGCCGCAGGTGGGCGCCATCAGCGGCCTCATCTTCACCGAGGCGCGCTCGTTGTTCGTGCTGAACGCCGACGCCACCGTCACCGTCCTGGCCGAGTCCGTCTGACCGCGGTCCCGCCGCCACGGCTCAGGTGCCGCTCGACCATCGCGAGCTCGAGCGCCCGAGACTCGTCTCGTGGCGCCTTCGGCCCGAGGCGACGGTGCTCGTGAGCGCCCGGATACGACCGTTCGAGCCCGACCGCGACCTCGCGGGCGTGCTGACGCTCGTCGGGCGCTCGCGGGCGCGCGCGGACCCGGGCGCGATCTTTCATCCAGGCGGATTGCAGTGGTGGCTGCGTCGGATCGGCCGCGCCGGCTTCGAGCTGGCGGTGCTGTCGGACGACGAAGAGCTCGTCGGCCTCGCGCTCCGCGACGAAAGCGACGTGATCGTGCAGGCCGACATCGCGCACGCGGAGGATCGGGAAGACCTGCTCGCATGGGTCGAGGCGCGCGTACGGCAGACACCGAAGCCCGAGATCCTCGTGTCCGTCGCGGAGCAGGATGATGGCCTGCGCCGGGCGGTGCTCGGTCGCGGATACCGGGAGAGCGACCGGTACGGCTATGAGCTCGTGTACGAGCTCGATGCGGACCCGGGT
>DASWCU010000105.1:0-19676 GCA_036389935.1 Candidatus Limnocylindria bacterium | reverse complement strand
AACGGCCGGAAGTCGGCCTTGCCCCGCATGGCCAAGGTCTTGGTGATCGCCGCGGTGAGCGTGGTCTTGCCGTGGTCGATGTGCCCGATCGTCCCGACGTTCACGTGCGGCTTGGTGCGCTCGAACTTCTTCTTGGCCATTCCTGCTCCTGCTCCTCGCAGGGGCTCCGCCCCTGCTACCCCTTTTGATCGCGACGACCGCCCGACCGCCTCTCGGTCTCACGAGGTCTGAGCCCACCTCGGGGATCGAACCCGAGACCTCGTCCTTACCAAGGACGTGCTCTACCGACTGAGCTAGGTGGGCGGTCTCGCGGCCCGGACACTAAAAAGAGGTTGCTCTCCGCAACCCCCTACGCGCCTGGACCGAATGATTATCCGTCCACGCCTGCGTGGGCGTCAACGATCCGCCATTCCCCCCTCCGCCGGGGACCCGATCGGGCGCTCGAGCTGCGCGAGGTGCTCACCCCGGTGGAGGCTCCGATCCACGAGCCGAGACGCTCCCTGCGCGTGGGCCTCCGAAACGAGCGCTCCGGGAAGGCCGGCGACCAGGGCGTCCACGGCTTCGGCCGCCTCGAGCGCCTGGCGGACCGCCTCCTCCGGTTCGAGCGCCCGCCAGGCCGGAAGTCCGGCGTCGTTCAGGACGTCGGCAAGCCGATCGTCGAGCGTCATGAGCGGCGGCCCCGACCCGAGCCGCTGCTTCCAACGGGCAAGGGTGAGACGGTCCCAGAAACCGAGGTGCGCGAGCAGCGCGGCCGCGGTCCAGCCGCCCGGCACCTCGCGCCGAAGGCCGTCGCCGCCGATCCGCCCGATGGCGGTCCGCATCCGCTCGCGCGACGCGTCGTTCGCCGCACGATGATCGATCCCCGGCGCCTCGGCCGAGCGGGCGCTCATGCCGTTCACGATACTGTCGGGCGCGGGAGGCCGCGATGACCAAGGTCAACGTCCGCTACATGGTCGACGACGTCGACGCCGCGATCGCGTTCTACACGACGCAGCTCGGCTTCACGTTGCTGTCGCGCCCCGGGCCGGCGTTCGCCGACGTCACGCGGGGCGACCTGCGCCTGCTGCTCAGCGGCCCGACGAGCTCGGCCGGGCGGCCGATGCCGGACGGCCGCCAGCCGCTCGCCGGCGGCTGGGCTCGGATCCAGCTCGTCGTCGACGATCTCGATGCCGAGGTCGAGCGACTGCGTGCGGCTGGCGTCACGTTCCGGAACGACATCGTGACCGGACCCGGTGGCTCGCAGATCCTGCTGGACGACCCGTCGGGCAACCCGATCGAGCTCTTCAAGCCCGCAGCGCGCTGACCGGTTCACGATTCGTTACGTTTCTCTCATCCGGCTCTCATGCACCGCGCGGGTGCGGACGGCGACCCTTGAAGCATGCCAGACGACGAACGCATCACCCTTTCGCATGCCGACCGCGGCGTGTTCACCGATCCGGCGCCCGTCGCACCCCCGTCCGCTCCCGAGGCCCGCTCCAGCGGTCGCCCGGCGCGGCGCGCCGCGCTCCTCCTCCTCCTCGCCGGCGTCATCGTCGGAACGGTCATCGGCGCCGGCGGCGCGCGGGTGGTCGGCGGACGGATCCTCCCCGCGCGGCAGCCGAGCGTCGCCGCCGCGGGGGCGGATGCCGCGGTCGTCGACGTCATCCGGCGGGCCAACGAGGAGCAGCAGCGGGCCGTCGCGGCGAAGGATCCGACGGTGATGCGCGACACGGCCACGTCCGCGCATTACGACGAGATGGTTGCGATCAACGCGGACCTCGCGCGGGCGGGCGTCACCGCGATCGAGCTCGTGGACCTGCGCGCCGGTCCGGTCACCGTGAACGGCGACGGCGCCGAGGCGACGACGACCGAGACGTGGCGCGTGACGTATGCCGATGGCTCGACCGACGAGCACACCGACGAGAACCATTACACCCTCGTGCGAGAGGGCGGCTCGTGGAAGATCGCGAGCGACGATCAGCCCGGCTCAACGGCGACGGACGGCGGTACCCCGGGCGCCGCGCCCGCGCCGGCGGGCGGAACGACGCCGGTCCGGGCCATCTCGAGCAACTGGGCGGGCTACGTCGCGACGGGCGGATCGTTCACCTCGGTCACCGGCACGTGGACCGTCCCGAGCGTCTCGGCGAGCTCGGCCGGGGCCGATGCGACCTGGGTCGGCATCGGCGGGGAGCGGACGAGCGACCTCATCCAGGCCGGCACGCAGGCGGTCGTCTCCGGCGGATCCGTCCAGTACGGAGCGTGGATCGAGCAGCTGCCCCGATCGACCCGCTCGGTGCCGCTGACCGTCTCGGCCGGCGACTCGATCACGGTCACGTTGAGCGAGACGTCGTCCGGCCTCTGGTCGATCGCGATGAAGAACAACACGACCGCCCAGACCTACCAGACGACCGTCCGCTACGCGTCGTCGCGATCGTCGGCGGAATGGATCGAAGAGGCGCCGAGCACCGGGCGCTCCATCGTGCCGCTCGACGACTTCGGCACCGTTCGCTTCACCCAGGCCGGCGCGGTGCGCGACGGCACCCACGTGACGCTGAGTGGCGCCGGAGCGACGGCGGTGACGCTCTCCGGCGGGACCGGCCAGGCCCTCGCGACCCCGTCGGCCATCAGCTCGGACGGCACCGGCTTCACGGTGACGAGGACGAGCGCGCCCGCGTCCGGGACGGGGGTCCCGGGGCCGCGTCCGCGGCGAGGCTGATCCGCCCTAACGCGGCGCGCGTGGCAGCGCTCAGGGCGCGAGCTGCGGTACCGGCGTCGCATACCGGAGACCGAGCAACACCAGCGCGTTGAACGCCCAGTGCGCGGCGATCGCGCTCGCCAGCGTCCCCAGTCGCAGTCGCACCAGCGCGAAGACGACGCCTCCGCCGAACACCACGATGAGTCCGCCGATCACCGCCGCGACGGACCACGACGATGCGGGCCCGAGCGTCGTCTCCCCGATCGTCACGACGACGACCGCGGCGTGCCAGAGCGCGAACGCCGCCGCCGATACCGCGACACCGGTGCGCATGCCCGGGCCGCGCGTCAGCGCGCCGAGAAGGACCCCACGGAACGCGAGCTCCTCGGGAACGACGGCGCCGAGCGGCAGGAAGAACATGACGTGCAGACCGAGCTCGAACGGCGTCACCCGCGCGAGCGGCGCATAGTCGAGCTCGACACCGACGATCACGGGCGCGATCCATCGAAGCAGCGCGACGGCCACGAGCGCCACGACGGCCGCGGCGGCCGCGGCCATCGCCGCGCCACGCACCCCGGCCGATGCGAGTCCAAGCGCACCCCGATCCAGGCCGGTGGCTCGCGCGAACAGCAGCGACACGCCGATCAGCGCGGCCCCGCTCATCACGAACGCCCAGCTGCCACCCGGGAGTCGCGCGCTGGGACCGAGCAGCGCGGACGCGAGATTGCCCCACACGACCAGCACCGCGGCGTAGAGCCAGGCCATCAAGCCGCGACGATATCGAGCACGCGCGGAGGGGCCGCGTCGGAAGGCTGATACGCCGACCACGCGCGGCGAAGCCGCTCCTCGCTCACGCTCCTGTCGCGGCGTCCGCCTATACCGTTAGGCGGTGTTCAGCCGGAGCTCGACCAGCACCCGCCCGCGTCAGGCCGCGTCCTAGTGCTGCGTCGCTTCGACGTCCATCGGGTCACCTCGGTCGAGGCGGCCATCGAGCTGCGACAGCGGCTCGGCGAGGACGCGGCGCTCTACGCCGGCGGGACGGAGCTCCTCATGGCGATGAAGCTCGGCCTCGCGCGCTGGCCGCATCTCATCGACGTGAAGCCGATCCCGGAGCTCGGGGAGGTGAGTGCGACCGCGACGGTCGTCCGCATCGGCGCGACCGTGACCCACTGGATCCTGGAGCGCCATGCGCTCGTCGCTCAGCTCCTCCCCGCGCTCGCCCGGCTCGAGCGCAACGTCGCCAACGTCCGGGTGCGAGCCGCCGGCACGCTCGCCGGCAATCTCGCCTTCGCCGAGCCGCACGCCGATCCGCCGGCGCTCCTCACCGCCCTCGCCGCGCGGGTCGTCCTCCAGGGCCCGGCCGGATCGCGTGTCCTACCGGTCGGGGAATTCATCACGGGGATGTACGAGACCGCGCTCGGTCCTGACGAGCTCATCGTCGCGATCGAGGTGCCGGTCCCGGCCCCGGACTCGCGCGCCGCGTACGTGAAATTCCAGGTGCTCGAGCGCCCGAGCGTCGGCGTCGCGGCCGTCGCGACGGTGCGCGACGGCCGGTTCGTCGGGGCGCCGACGGTCGTGGTCGGCTCCGCGGATGAGGTCCCGCGGCACGTCCCGACGGAGCAGCTCGCCGGCGCGGATCCGCGCGACCGGCGCACCGGCGAGGCCATCGCGGAGGCCGCGCGGGCGGCCGTCGACCCGGTGGCCGACCTCGGCGGCGGCGTCGAGTACAAGCGGCACCTCGTCGGCGTGTTCGCGCGGCGCGCGGTCGCGGCCCTCGCGGCCGAGGCGAGCTAGCCGATGGCGACACGGGCGATCCGCCTCCGGCTGAACGGTGCCGATCGCCAGGTCGAGGTCGAGGATCAAGTGTTGCTGCTCGATCTCGTCCGCGGCCTCGGCTTCCTGGGCACGAAGCTGAGCTGCGACACGCAGGTCTGTGGAGCCTGCACCATGCTGCTCGACGGGCGGCCGGTGAGCTCGTGCACGACCCTCGCGATCGAGGCCGACGGCCTTCCGCTCGAGACCATCGAGGGACTGGCCGACGGGATGAAGCTGCATCCGGTGCAGCGCGCGTTCGTCGAGCGCTTCGCGTTCCAGTGCGGCTACTGCACGCCGGGCATGATCATGGCGGCGACGGCGCTGCTGCGCGAGCGGCCGGATCCGGACGCGCGCGACGTCGGACACTGGCTCGAAGGCAACATCTGCCGCTGCACCGGCTACGAGACCATCGTCGAGGCGGTGCTCGACGCGGCGCAGGCGATCCGCGAGCGCGCCGACACGAGGTCCGCGGCACGGGGCCCCGCGTGAGGACGGAGCACCGGACCGCCGGCACAGCAGCGCCGCGCGCCGACGGGATCGCGAAGGTGACCGGCGCGGCGCGGTACGCGATCGACCTCTCGGCTCCGGGGATGGCGCACGCGGTCGCCGTGCGCTCGACGCGCGCCCACGCCCGGATCGCCGGCATCGAGCGAGGCGCGGCCGAAGCCGGCGCCGGGGTGCTCCGCGTCATCACCGGGGACGATCTCCTCGCGGCCGGGCTCACGCCCTACTACGGCCACGTCGTGCTCGACCACCCGGTGCTCGCGATCGGCAAGGTCCGCTACCACGGCGAGCCGGTCGCGCTCGTCGTGGCGGAGACCAGGCGCGAAGCCGCGGAGGCGGCGGAGCTGGTCGACGTCGCCTACGAGGAGCTGCCCGCGGTCATCGACGCGGACGAGGCGCTTCGACCCGGCGCGCCGGTCCTGCACGAGGAGCGCGGCGAACGCGTCGGCGACGAGGGGATGGACAGCGGCGGCTCCGGCCTCAGCGGCAACGTCTGCGCGATCGCGCGGCTCGAGTGGGGCGACCTCGACGAGGCGTTCGCGCGGGCGCACGTCGTCGTCGAGGGCGAGTACCGCTACCCGATGCTGTACGGCTACGCGATGGAGCCGTACAACGCCCTCGCGTTCTTCGATCAGGGCGATCTCGTCGTGTACTCGAGCGCCCAGCACGTGTACATGGTCCGGCGCGACCTTGCGCGGATGTTCGACCTCCCGCTCGCCCGGGTGCGGGTGATCGCGCCGTACGTGGGCGGCGGCTACGGGACGAAGTCGTACACGAAGGTCGAGGGCATGACCGCGATGGGCGCGTACTTCACCGGACGTCCGGTGAAGCTCGACCTCAGCGTGGAGGAGGCGATCCTCACGACGCGTTCAGACGCGGCGCACATCCGCGCGCGCTCCGCCTTCACCGCGGACGGGATACTGCTCGCCCGCGAGTTCGACATCGTGATGAACTCGGGCGCGTACACCGACAACAGCCCGTTGGTGAACCAGAAGACGGCGAACCGCTGCTTCGGCCCGTACCGCATCCCGGCGCTGCGCGTGGTCTCGCGCTCGACGTTCACGAACACCGTGCCGGCGAGCTCGCTCCGCGGGTTCGGAGCGCCGCAGGGCAACATCGCCGGCGAGCTGCAGATGGACGAGGCCGCGCTGCGGCTGGGGATCGACGCGGTGGAGCTCCGGTTGCGCAACCTCGTCGGCCCCGGGGAGGAGCTGATCCCCGGCAAGCGGCCGCTCGACGCGGATCTGAAGGACGACCTCCGCTGCCTCGCGTTCTCGCTCGGGTGGCCCGGTGTCGGCGCCGGCTCCGTCGGCCTGGGCGTCTCGGCCTCGGACGCCGGCGCGTATCCGACCTCGAGCGCGGCCGTGCGGATCCACTCCGACGACTCGGTCACGCTGTTCACCGGCTCGACCGAGCTCGGGCAGGGATCGCGGACGGTGCTCAGCCAGATCGCCGCCGAGGAGCTCGGATTGCCGCTCGAGCGTGTGAGCCTCGTCGGCGCCGATACCGGCGTCGTCACGTACGAGCGCACGACCGGTGCGAGCCGTACGACGACGGTCACCGGCAGCGCGGTGCAGCAGGCCTGCCGCGACGCTCGCCGCCGGGTCCGCGATCTCGCGGCACAGGTCTTCGCCGTCCCGATCGACGAGGTCCACGATGCCGAAGCAGGGGTCGTGGTCGGCGGCCGTCGGCTCGGCTACGGCGAGGTCATCGAGCGCTGGTTCGGCGCCGGCGGTGAGGTCCTCGGGCATGGCTCCGTCCGCAAGGCCGACGCCTTCGCCCAGCTCCCGCCGTTCTGGGAGATCGGCTGCAGCGGAGTCGTGCTCTCGGTGGATCGCGAGACCGGGGTCGTGGGCGTCGACAAGCTGGCCACGATCGGCGACGTCGGCTTCGCGATCAATCCCGCGCTCGTCCGCGGCCAGGACGCCGGCGCCGCGATGATGGGTCTTGGCGCGGCACTTCACGAGGAGCTCGTGTACGAGGGCGAGCAGCTCGTCAACCCGAACGTCGTCGATTACCGCGTGCCGCGCTTCAGCGATCTGCCGCGCGAGCTCGAGCACGTGCTGGCTGAGCGTGGCGACGGCGCCGGCCCGTACGGGGCGAAGGGCGCCGGCGAGGGCGCGGGCAACACGATCGGGAGCGCGGTCGCCTCGGCCATCGGCCGGGCGATCGGCGTCTTCCCGCACGAGCTCCCTGCGACCCCGGAGCGGGTGTGGCGGCTCCTCCGGGACCGCGGACGCGGAGGCTAGCGGAGCTCCGGGTCGGGCTGGCGGGCGACCGAGGCGGCGATGTCGCGGTCGGGGTGCGCCCCGAGCGGCGTGAACGGCTCGCGCGGCTGGACGCAGAGGTCCATCGCGATCCGCGCGTACACGACGGCCGCATCGGTGAGGTCCTTCACCTTGAAGGACTTCGTCGTCGCGTGACTGACCGCCCGTGGCGCGTAGCTGATCGCCGGGATGCCGAGCTCGTTGAACGCGTTCGTGTCGCGCCACATGCTCGTGACCGGGTCGCCGACGATCGCCGGCGGACGGTCGAACGTACGCGCGTGACAGCGCCGCACCGTCTCGATCAGCCGCTCGGCGCCACGCGCCTCGAATCCGGGCCGGTAGAGATACAGCTCGACGCTGCCCTCCACGCCGGCCGCACGGAGCACGCCGCGGAGCTCCTCGCGGACGTCGAGCGGATTCGCGCCCGGGAGGATCCGCGTGTCGACGTAGAAGCTGCAGACCTGCGGTGCGCTCGTGACGTTGAACGGGTAGCCGCTCCGGATCGCGTTGACGCTCGCCTTCGGCACGATCGTGCCCATCGCCCCGCGGTACGTGTTGCGGACCTGGTAGCCGTAGGCCCACTCCTCGAACGCGGCGATGGCCGCGGTCGCGCGGACGATCGCGTTGGGCGCGTCGGCGAGGCCCGTCGGTCGCGGCAGGTAGGGCGTGTAGTAGCGCGGCCCATCGGTGTGGACGGTGACCTTGAAGTGCGCCTTCCCCGGCTCGATCCCCACGATGCCGAAGCCCGTGCCCTCGGCCACGATCGCGTAGTCGGCCACGGCTCCGTGGGTCACCATGAAGCGCGCGCCGAGGTCCTTGCTGAGATACTCCGGTCCCGCCCACTCGTCCACCGGCTCGCGCGAGATCTCGCCCGCGACGGCGCTGACGATGAGGTCGCCCTTGAGCGGGTAGCCCGACGTGCGGATGGCCTTCGCCGCCACGAGGAACGCCGCCAGCGGGCCCTTGTCGTTCACGACGCCGTCGCCGTAGATGTCTTCGCCCTCCACCCACGCGGAGTGGTAGAGCGGGTCGCCCGGGTCGCGCGCCGACCAGACCGCATCTCGCCGGAGGGTCGTGTCGACGTGCGCGTTGTAGATGAGGCTGTAGCCGCCACCTGATCCGTGCAGCCACGCCGCGACGTTGAACCGGTCCGGGACGAGCGCGAACCGGCGCGGCGCGAAGCCGTTGCCGGCGAGCCAGTCGAACACGAACTGCGCGGCCGGCCCTTCGCTGCCGGTCGGGCTGTCGATGTTCCCGAGCGCGAGCGCAAGGTCGACGACCTCCTGGGGCTCGATCCGAGCGACGACGTCATCCGGCGTCATTGACGCCTCCTTTTCAATCTGTCAGCTTCGCTGACAGACGCGCTCAAGGCTGGTCGAGTTCGCTCGTCGCGGCGAAGCCGCTCCTCGCTGACAGGCCACCCTCCACTCAATCTCTCAGCTTCGCTGACAGACGCGCTCAAGGCTGGTCGAGTTCGCTCGTCGCGGCGAAGCCGCTCCTCGCTCACACTCCCCCTCCACTCGAAAGCTCCGCGATCGGCGCGGGCCCGCGGCGATCCGCGGTCGCCGGGACGCCGAACCGCGCCACGAGCGACGCGCTCAGCAGGATCCCGACGGCGACGAGGATCGCGGCCCGGGCGTTCGCGAGATCCATCACCGCCGCGAGCGCGACCGGACCGACGAACGCGCCGAGGTCCGCGGAGAAGCGGTAGCCGCCCAGCGTCCGCGTCCGCTCCTCGGGAGGGACGATCTCCGAGAGCAGCGCCGTCTGGGAGCTCGAGAAGAAGTCGCCGAATCCGATCAGGGCCGCGGCGAGGAGGAACGTGACGAGGTCGCCCGTGAACAGGAACACGAGGTCGCCGATCGCGATCGCCGCCAGGCCGGCCGTGATGACGCGGCGCCGGCCGATCCGATCGCCGAGCATCCCGCCGGGCGTCGCGACGGTCAGGCCGGTGATCGACATGAGCGCGATGGCCGTCGCGATCGACACGCCGCCGAGCCCGAGCGCGGTCGCCGCGTAGAGCGGCAGGATCGTGTTGCGGAAGCCGTGCCGGTTGACCATGTTCGCGACGACGCCCACGTTCGTCGCCGCGACCGCGAACGCGCGCGCCCGCCCGTGCAGGACGCGCGGATCCGGCCGAGCCGGGGGCAGCACGGTCCGGTGCCGCGGGTCGATCCGGAGCAGCACGGGGATGAGGATCGCGCCGGCGACCAGCGTGAGGGCGATGGTCACGCCGAATGTCGTCCGCCAGCCGAACGCCGCGCCGACGAAGCCACCGACGAGCGGATACACGGCGATCCCGGTGTTGTTCGCGACGTGGAAGAGGCTCATGACCTTGCCGCGGTTGGCCGGACTCGCGGTCGCGCCGAGGCCGGCGAGGATCACCGTGGCGAGGATCGCCACCGCGATGCCCGAGCCGACCCGCGCGACGATCAGCAGCTCGACGCTCGTCGCGTTCAGGCCGACGACCGACGCGATCGCGAGCAGCGCGAGCGCGATGACGCTGAGCCGTCGATGGCCGATGCCGTCCAGGAGGAAGCCCGCCGGCAGGTCGGCGAGCAGGCGGGCCAGACCGTACGACCCCACGATCACGCCGGCGGTGGCGATGCTCACCCCGAAGTCGGTCCGGATGTCCGGTAGGAGCGGCGTGATGATGTTCGTCGTCGCGACCACCAGGAACAGCGCACCGGCCAGGAGGAACGAGTCGCGCGGGATCGCCGAGACGGCCGGCCCGCCGTCGGGCCGCGCGACCGCCCTCGACCTCATCCGCGGCCGGCCGCCGCCCGAGGGACGTCGGCGGCCACCGTTCCGGTCTCGGCGCGGAGCGCGGCCGCGACATCGTCGACGCGGATGCGGTCTGGCGCGAGGGCGAGCTCGCGCCGAGAAGCGATCGCGCGAAGGACGAGCTTGCGCACCTGCCGCGCGTCCATCGCCGCCGTGACGCACTCGATCGCGAGGTCGTCGAGCGCCGCGCCGTCGAGCCGATCGACCGGCACGAGCTCGCCCAGGGTGTCGCGCAGGATGAGCCGCACGGCCTCGACGCCGGGGAGCCCGAGCTCCTCGACGAGATCGGCGCGAGAGAGGAACGCGGCGTCGACCCCGGCGGCGTGATTCGTGGTCGCGACGAAAGTGACGTTGCGGCAGCTCCGCGCGACGTGGTCGACGCCGGCGAGCACCGCTTCCGTCGCCCGGTGGACGTCGACCGGATTGGTCTCGAGCGACGCCCCGGCCCGGCTCATAGCGAGCGACTCGACCTCGTCGAGGAGGACGATGGTCGGACGGCCGCGTCGCGCGAGGTCCGGGAGGGTCCGTTCGAAGAGGCGAGCGACGGCCCGCTGGCTCTCGCCGAGCAGCTGGCTCGGGAAGGCGTGCGGGTCGATCTCCACGAAGACGACCGATCCGTCGCCGAGCTCCCGCGCGGCTTGATCGGCGAGGCCGCCGGCGAGCGTGGTCTTGCCCGTACCGGGCGGACCGGAGAGCACGACCAGCCCGTGAACGGGCAATCGCACCGGGTCGATCCGCTCGCGGTGGCCGAGCGAGAAGAGGACTTGGTTCAGCAGCCGGTCCTTCACCGCGGCCGGGACGACGATGCGCGTCCACCGGCTCTCCCACTCCGCGTCCGGTAGCTCGTGCATGGCCAGGATGCCCTGCGCGCCCGGCGGCACCTGCAGCGCGGGCACCCCCTACGCCTGAGGCCGTCCTTCGAAGTGGTCGGGCCAGACCACTCCGGTCAGATCCGGCGAGTCGAGCTCCGGCAGCTCTTCGAAGAGGTTCAGCGGGTCGAGCAGGATGCGCATCATGTCGTAGAGCGCATCGAAGTTGTGGACGCGGATGAGGCGAGCGGTCTTCGCGGGATCGTCGTTGAAGTGCTGATGCCACTCCCAGTGGTCGACGACGATGAGGTCGCCGGCTTCCCAGGGATGATCGACGCCGTCGATCTCGCTGTGGCCGCGTCCCGACACGACGTAGAGCCACGCCTCGCCGCCGTGGCGATGGCGCGATTGGTAGAGGCCGGGCGCGAGCTCGTGCATGACCGCTGACAGGCCGGCGGTGTGGTAGCCGATGGATCGATCGACCAGGAACAGGCTGCGCGCGCCCCGCTTCGTCACGAGGCCGCGGACGTCGTCGAACCGCGTGATGAGGCGCGCGGTCTCCGTTCCCGCCCACTGCCGCGCGAGACGTTGGGTCCGGCGGGCGTACGGATCCTCACCGGGCAGCGGGTCGATCTGCCGCGGGCGTGGCGGCAGGTCGGCCGCGGGGGTGTCGCCGCCGTCCTCGAGGAGGGCGACGCCGAACTGCTCCAGCATCGGCTGGACGCTCCAGGTGTGGAACACGGCGGGCCCCTCGGCGTCGTTCCCGTGACGGTGCCACGCCCAGCTGGGCAGGTGGAGGGTGTCCCAGGGCCGCCAGTCGATGCGCTGCCCATCGATCTCCGTCCAGCCGCGACCGGATTCGATGAACTCGATGGCGTCCCAGGCGTGCCGGTGGACCGTCGTCGTCGTCGCGGGCGCGAGCTCGTGGATCGTCGCGTCGAGGTTCTTCGTCGGCCGGTCGCCGTCGGGGCCGGCGAACACACCGCTCCGCATTCGCCGCCGGGGGACGTCGTGCATCACGACGTCCTTCCGCTTCAGGATGGTCTTGTGGTAGCCCTTCCATTCGTCGAGAAGCGACTCGCGGCGCTTCTTCTGGACCTCGTAGTGCGTCACCTGCGTCGTCGTGGTGGTCTTCATCGCGAGGCGCCGACCGCCGCGGTGGGTCCGGAGACGCGCGGCAGCACCTCTCGGGCGAGGGTCTCGATCTGCTCGATCCAGTCGGGGAAGCGCATCCGGAGATCGAAGATCAGGAGATCGCAGCCGATCTCCTGGTAGCGCTCCACGCCACGAACGACGTCATCGCTCGTGCCGGCGAGGATCGAGCCGTCGAGCTCCTCGACCGTGGTGAACTCGCCGGACGGCGGTCTCACCCAGAACTTCTGCGCGTTCGCGTTGTTGATCAGCCCGGGCACGTTCATCCGGTCGATCGCGGCCTTCGTCGTCGCGTCGATGCTCGTGATCGGCACCGCGCCGACCATGATCATCGGCTTCCCCTGCTTGACGCACATCTGCCTGATGTTCTTCACCCGCTCCCCGTAGGTCGGGAACGTGATGCGGCCGGGAAGCCAGCCCTCGCAGAAGTCGACGGCCAGGCGGGCCGACGCGGGCGTCGCGCCACCCCACCAGACCCGCACGGGATGGAGCGGTCGCGGCTTGAGATCCACGTCCGAGAAGTCGTACCGCTCGCTGTGCCACTCGACGGTCTCGCCCGCCCAGAGCTTCCGCGCGATGAGGACCTGCTCGCGCATCATCGCCGGGCGCTCGGCCGATCCCTGACCGATGACGTCGAACTCGTGCTGGAAGGTGCCGGCGCCGATGCCGAGATCGAACGGGCGGCGGGTGATCCAGGACATCGAGGCGACGCTGTAGGCCATGTTGATCGGGTGGCGGAACGGGATGATCGTCGCGGCGCCCAGGCCGATCCGGTCGGTGACCGCCGCGAGGTAGGTCAAGGTGACGAACGGCTCGATGAACGTCCGGTCGGTGCCCTCCATCCCGTGAGGATGGAAGACGAGGTGATCGCGGACCCACAGCGAATCGAACCCGAGCCGGTCGGCGAGCCGGGCGCCCTCGATGAGCAGGTCCTGATCGGCCTCTTCGCCGAAGTGCGGCACGAGCAGGCCGAATCGCGTCATCGGGCGGTCTCCTTCCGTGGTGTTGTCGGAGCGCCAGGCGAGCGGTGCGGATCCGCGCGTCGTCCCTGGCCTCATGGCCAGGGACGCACGGCGCGGCGGAGCGCTAGCTGGTCGGGATGTTGTACTTCTGGTAGAAGCCGATGCTCACGAGCTTCTGCAGGAAGCTCAGGTCATAGGCCTTCTTCACGTCGACGTTCGCCACGGGCGGATTCACCGCCGCGATCACCTGTTGCGGCGCCTTGAATGCCTCCTCGGTGAAGATCATCGAGCGAAGCCCGTAGTCGAGGAACTGCTTCACCACGTTCGCCGCGTCCGCGGGCTTCTGCTGTGCCCAGTCCGCGAACTTCACGGCGGCGTCGGCGTTGTTCGTCCACATGTAGTTCTGCGCCCGCACCGAGGCCGCGACCACATTGAGGACCGTATTCGGATTCTTCTGGATGAAGTCCGTGCGTGCCATCAGACCGCTCCGACCCCACTGGCCGCCCTTCGTCACGTCGACGATCAGGTTCAGGCCGGCGGCCTTCAGCGTCGCGTCCTGCTGCAGACCGACCATGGCGCAGTCGACGGAGCCACCGCGGAGGGCCGTGATCCGCGTCCCCTCGTTGCCGACCTCCTTGATGACCACATCCGTCGACTTGTAGCCCATGAGCCCTACGGCGATGAGCGCGGAGCCGTGCGAGGTACCGCCGAAGGTGCTGATCGCGATGGCCTTGCCCTTCACGTCGTCCTTGGTCTTGATGGCCGCCTTGCAGTAGAGGCCGTCCGTGTTGAGCACGCTGTTGATGGAGAGCACCTTCACCGGCGTATCGGTCAGCTGCGAGGAGAGCGCGGAGGTGACCCCACCGACGAAGAAGTCGAGCTGACCGGCGACGAGCGCCTGGAGGGCCTTCCCGTCACCCTCGAACCCGGTCACGGTGACGCTCGTGATCCCTTGCTCCTTGTAGTAGCCGAGCGTGTCCGCGAGCTTCTCCGCGTACTGGACCGGCTCGGTCGGTGCGCTGATGCCGATCCGGACGGCGGTGAGCTCCGGCTTCGGGAGCTCGCCGGCCGCGGCGGATCCGGTCGCCTGCGACGGCGCCGACGATGGCCCCGTGGCCCCGCCTCCGCAGGCGGTCGCGACCAGACCGGCGACAGCGACGAGGGACAGCAGCTTCGTTCGAGTGAACCCGTACGACATCGGCAACACGTCCTCTCCTCACGGGGCGAGGGTCCTCTGGACCCGGCCGGAATGTACCCGAAAGCCGACACATCGTCGACAATTTCATGCAGGTCAGATGCACTACGGACCCGTCCACCCCGGGGAGCGCGCTTACCCGACGACGCTCGAGGTGAACGGTCACCCGATCGCCTACGAGCTCCGTGGTTCCGGCGTCCCCCTCGTCCTCATCGCCGGCACGGGCTATCCCGGCGCGACCTGGCCGCCCGACCTCATCGAGCCGCTCGCGCGGACCCACGCGGTCCTCACGTTCGACCACCGCGGGACAGGCGGAACCCCGCCCTCCGCCGGCGCCTACTCGACACGGCTCTTCGCCCGCGACGCGCTCGGGCTCATGGATGGACTGGGCCTCGGACCCGCGCACGTCCTCGGCCATTCGATGGGCGGGCGCGTGGCGCAATGGATGGCGCTCGACCGGCCCGAGCGGATCCGCACGCTCATCCTCGCGGCGACCGGGCCGGGGCAATTCGATCCGGCGAAGCCCGTGACGCGCGGGATCCCGGTGCACGCGGCGAAAGCGATGATCGAGCTGGGCTACGAGCGCTACATGCGCGACCACATCGCCGCGACCTTCTTCACGTCCGAGTTCAGGGCCGAACATCCCGATCGGGTGCGGTGGCTCCACGAGGCGTACTGGCAGCATCGTCCCGACCTCGAGAACTACCTCAAGCACATCGTCGCGCGCCAAGAGCACCAGACGGCCGAACGGCTGGCGGAGATCCGCATGCCCGTGCTCGTCGTGATCGGCGATCGGGACACGGCCGCGATGGGCACCGGCGTGCACACCGAGCAGTCCGACTTCCTGATCCGCCACCTACCCAACGCGACGCAGCGGACGGTCGACGGCGCAGCGCACGGGTTCTTCTGGCAGCTCCCGGAGCGGACCGTCGAGATCATCCTCGAGTGGACCGCCTCGCGCTAGGTCAATCTCGCGGCTGCGCCGCGAGACACGCTCAGGGCTGGCGGAGTTCGCGCCTCGCGGCGGAGCCGCTCGCCGCTCACGCCAAGCTGCGGTCACCTGCCGAGCGCGGCCATCCGTCGCTCGAAGCGCACCGGATAGTGCAGCCAGCGGGTGAAGCGCTCCGTCCGGAGATCGCGCTCCGGCGAGCGCTCAGGGTCAGGGCCCACGCCACGTTCCGCCATGGCCTGCAGCTCGAGGGCGACGAGCCCGAACACGTGGTCGCCGCCGACCTCGAAGCTGCCCGGGACCGGGAAGCCGCCGCCGACGGCGCGACCCGGGCACTGATGCGGGCCGGCGCCGAACGACAGGCCCCACCTTGGTATCTCCGGCTCGATCGCGCGATCCGGATCGAACTCGTCGGGACGCGCGCCGAACAGCTTCGGGTCGCGATTGCCGCTCACGATGTCCAGCATGACGAGCGCGTCCTTCGGGATCGCCACGCCCGCGATCTCGGTGTCCGCCTCGGCGCGCCGCTTCATCTTCGGCGTCGTCGGCCGGAGCCTGAGCGTCTCCTGGACGACACGCTGGGCGAACAGCCGGTCGTCAGCGATACGCGCGATGACCGCGGCGTGATCCGTACGGGCGAAGACGAGGTCGAGGGAGTTCACGAGGGTCTGGGCGCTCGTGTGCGTGCCGCCCTGCAGGTACGTGGCGACCTCCCGCACGACGCGGCCGTCGTCGAGCTCCATCCCCGGGTCCGCCACATGACGCAGGAGCGCGGTCAGGATGTCCTGCGGCAGCTCGCTCTCCGCGAGCTCGCCGCGGCGGACGCGGTCGAGGAGCCCCTGGCGCCTGACCCGCGCCGGATCCACGAAGTCGCGCTCGAAGGCGGCGTACGCGCGCTTGACCAGCGCGCGCACGGCGTCCGGGTCCTTCGCATCGAGGATCGCGCTGCCCTGCGAGAACGCGTCGACGTGATCCACGAGCGCGCGGAGATCGTCCAGCGACCGCGCGTCGTACTCGATCCCGGCTCGCCGCGCCGCGAGGACCACGCTGAGCATCTCGCCGATGGGGAAGAGGTCGAGCTGCTCGCCGTCGATGAGGACGTCGAGCAGCTGATTCATCACCTTGGGGAACAGGTCGCGCTCGTAGAGCCGCAGCACCTCGGCGCGGAACTGCGTGTTCTCGACGCGCCGCCGGGCACGGTGCGTCGCGCCGTGCGAGATGCTCACGATCCCGTCGCGGATGTTGCCATCTTCATACGAGCGCTTGTCGAAGCTGCGCGAGAGGTTCGGATCGAACAGGGCCGCCCGGATGTCGTCGTAGCGGTCGAACACGATCGTCGCCGAGTAGGACGTGAGGAGACCCATGTCGCTCATCGGCTGCCGGCCTCGTCGGGAACTCGATCGCCGTTCTCGTCGGCGACGGCGATCGCATGGGTCGGGCAGTTGTCGCGCGCACGGAGGAGCAGGGCCCGGTCCGCGCTCGCGGCGCCCGGGAGCGGGATCGAGACGCCGAGCTCCTCGTCGATCCGGAACGCGCTGGGAACGAGCCGGACGCACTCGGCGGAGCCGATGCACAGCTCGGGGTCGACGCTCACGTCGAGGCGCATCAGAACGACTGTGCCACGGCCGGCTCCGGCACGGCGGTCGGTGCGAGCCCGCGCCAGGTCGCACGCACGGCCGCGAGCCCGAGCGGGACGAGGAGCAGCGCCGCGAGGCACGCGGCGGGCACGCCCAGGCTGCCCGCGATCACGCCGACGGCGAGCGCGGCGAACGGGCGGTTCCCGAGGTGGGCCATCTGATGGATCGACATCAGCCGGCCGCGCAGCGCGTCCGGCACCTCGACCTGAAGCACGCCGGTCACGATCGGGAAGCACAGCGAGAAGCCGGTGCCGATCGCCGCGACGCCGACGGCCGCGACCGGAAGCGTCGTGGCGGTGCTGAGGGTGATGAGGCCGCTCGCCTGAAGCACGAGCCCGACCGCCGGGACGCGCCGCGAGATGTCCCACCGCCGTAGCGGGATGAACGCGAGCAGCCCGAACGCCGAGCCGAGGCTCTGCGCCGCGATGATGAGGCCGGCGTCCGTGGTCGGCGCGCCGAGCCGCTGCGACACCAGGACCGGAGCGGTGGTGCGGACGACCTCGAGGATCGCGCTGGTCGACACGACGGCGAGCAGCGCCGACCCGACCCACGGCTGCCCGCGCACGTACGCCACGAGGCCCACCCCCGCCGCCACCGATCGCGCCCGGGCAACGCCGCGACCGAGCGCGCGGCGATAGAGGTACGCCATCGCGAGGATCGGTCCGAGGAACGTCGCGGCGTTGATGCCGAACGCCCAGGCGTAGCCACCGGTCGCGAGGATGACCGTGGCGAGGATCGGCCCGGCGATCTGGCCGACGATGAACTGGAGGGTGTTCAGTCCGACCGCCTCGGCCAGGTCCGCGCGGGGCACGAGCGCCGGCAGGATCGCGATGAGCGCGGGTTTCGCGATGCTCCACGAGGTCTGGAGCACGAACGCGGTCGCGATGATGTGGACCTCGGTCGCGCCACCGGCCCAGACCGAAAGCGCGAGCGCGGCCGCGAGCAGGAGCGACAGCGTCTGGGTCGCGACGACGATCGCGCGCCGGTCGAAGCGGTCCGACAGGACGCCCCCCATGACGGAGAACAGGAGGATCGGGAGGAACGACGCGAAGTTCAGCAGCCCCACGGCGAACGCCGAGCCGGTGCGATCGTAGACATAGACCGAGGCCGCGACGTTCTGCAGCCAGGTGCCGATGTTCGAGAGCATCCCGCCGGCCCAGTACACGGCGAAGGCCCGCTGCCCGAACGGGCCGAGCCGGCCCACGGCGGTGCGGCCATTCACTAGCGCGACCGGGTCGGGCTCGTCTGTCCGAACTTGTCATCCATTTCAGTGACCTTGCATACAATCTATCCGCGCTGGGCCGGCGCGTGCTCGATCCGGATGAGCGACGCGTGACCGGTGCTCGCGTGGCGCGGGAGGAAGGTGACGGATGGGCGCCAAGGTGACTCCGATCGGCCACGCGACCGCCGAGGCGCGCAAGGCGCAGCTCGACCGGATCATCGCGGCGAACGCCGCGAACGACGCGACCGCGCAAGATCTCGTGCTCTCGACGATGCGCGAAGCGATCCTCACCGCGGCGCTCCCACCGGGGACCCGGCTGCGGCAGGAGAAGCTCGCGGAGCTGTTCGGCACGAGCCGCATCCCGGTGCGCGAGGCCTTGCGCGCGCTCGAGTACGAGGGGCTGGTGAGCTCAATGCCGCGCCGCGGGTTCAGCGTGACCCAGCTCGATGCCGACGACATCGAGGAGGTCTACGACCTGCGGATCCTGCTCGAGAGCCACGCGGTGCGGCTCGCGGTACCGCTCATCACCGACGAGGACCTCCACGCCCTCGAGGAGCTCTACGCGGAGATGGTCGCCGCGGCGTCCGGGGACGAGCAGCTCGCCGCCCGCGAGCGCTTCTACAGCCGGCTCTACTCGATCACCGGCCGCTCCCGGCTCGTCGGGCTCATCTCCCGGCTGCGGCAGGAGATCGCCCGCTCGCTGCGGTGGCCGACGCTGCAGCACGCCCCCGAGCATCACGAGCGGTTCTTCGAGGCCATCCGCGCGGGAGACGCGGACGGAGCCGCGGCCCAGCTGGCGAGCCACTACCGGCGCGTGGCGATCCTCATTCGGCGGTACCTGCGCGACGCGTCGGTCAGCGACCGCATGACCGCGGCGACGGCGGACACCGTGACCGACCGCAGCGCGCGCAGGCGGCGATCGGTATGAACCTGAAAGAGGGAACCGGGACGCGGCTGGCAGGGAAGACGATCGTCGTCAGCGGCGCGGCTCACGGCATCGGCCGCGCGTACAGCGAGCGCCTGGCCGCCGATGGCGCGAACGTCGCGCTGCTGGACATCGATGCGAAACGCAACGAGGAGGTCGCGGACGGCATCCGCACGAGTGGCGGAAAGGCCGTCGCCATCGCGACCGACGTCCGCGACTTCGGGAAGTTCAAGAGCGCGGTGGACGAGGCCGCCGAGACGTTCGGTGCGCTCACGGGCATCGTGAACAATGCCGGCATGCTCAACGTCATCCCGATCACGCGGTGCATGTTCGAGGACATCCCCGACGCCGAGTGGGATGAGTCGTTCCGGCTCAACACGAAGAGCGCGTGGTATGGCTGCAAGGCGGCGGTCCCCCACCTCCGCGCGAATGGCGGCGGGAGCATCGTGAACATCGGCTCGAGCACGATCTTCCGCGGCGTGACGACGCGCGCGCACTACGTCGCCGCGAAGTCCGCGCTCATCGGCTTCAACCGCACGATCGCCAAGGAGCTCGGCCCGGCCAACATCCGCGTGAACCTCGTCTGCCCGGGCAGCACCCTCTCCGAGGAGAACCCGACGAAGGAACAGGTCGAGATGCGCGAGGCCGTCATCAAGACGCGCTGCATCCCGCGGCTCGAGCGTCCCATCGACCTCGTCGGCACGATCGCGTTCCTGCAGTCGGACGACAGCGCGTTCACGACGGGCCAGACGTTCCTCGTGGACGGGGGTAGCGCCTTCCA
>DASWCU010000104.1:0-11625 GCA_036389935.1 Candidatus Limnocylindria bacterium | reverse complement strand
GCATCATCGCCGGCATCCCGTTCCTTGAAGAGGTGTCGCGCATCGTGCGCCACCACCACGAGCGTTGGGACGGTATGGGCTATCCGGACGGATTGGCCGGCGAACAGGTGCCCCTCGGCGCGCGCATCTTCGCGGTGGCCGACTCGTTCGACGCGATGACGAGCGACCGACCGTACCGACGCGCGATGTCGATCGAGGCGGCGCGCGCGGAGATCGATCGCTGCCGAGGCACACAGTTCGATCCGGCGGTCGTCATCGCCTTCATGCGCATACCGCTCGCGCACCTGGGCAACATCGCCGAGAGTGCGCCGCACACGCATCCCCGCGCCGTCGCGAGCTGACCGGTCGCTGCCTAGGCGACCGCCGGCTGGCGCACCGCCGCGGCGAAGACGGGCAGTGCCTTGTCGATCATCGCGTCGCTCGCGGTGAGCGAGATGCGGAACGTCCCGGGCATCTCGAACGTCGTCCCCGGAAGCACGAAGACGTCGCGCTCGTTGATGTAGCGCAGGAACGCCTCGTCGTCGGGCCACGGTGTACGCGGCAGGAGATAGAAGGTGCCCTCGGGGATGTGCAGGTGGTAACCGCTCTCCTTCATGGCGCGCACGACGCGGTCGCGCTTGCGCTGCGTCTGCGCGATGTCGATGGAGAGGTGGTCGAGCTCACCGAGCGCGTATTGGAGCACCGCGTTGGGGAATGCCCAGCCCGTCACGAGCTGCGCCATCATGAGCGCGCCGCGCAGCGCCACGCGATCGTCGGCGGGCATCGTCGGCGGGAGCGCCACGTAGCCAATGCGCTCGCCCGGCGTCAGCAGCTGCTTGCCGTACGTGTACACGACGAAGGAATGCGCGTACGACCGTGCCGGGCTCTCGTAGCGAAGGCCGTCGAAGAGGATCCGGCTGTAGGCCTCGTCCGAGATGAGGTACACGCGTCTGCCGTTGCGGCGCGAGGCACGCTCGAGCTCCGCCGCCAGCGCGTCGAGCGTGGCGCGGGGATACAGCCGGCCTGTGGGATTGTTCGGTGAGTTCACGATGACCGCGCGCGTGCGCGGAGTGATCGCGCGGGCGACAGCCGACACGTCGATGTCCCAGGTCTGTGGATCGACCTGGACGCGGACGGGTGTCGCGCCGACGGACCGGATGATCGCGCGGTAGAAGAACCACGGCGGGCTGAGGTAGATGACCTCGTCGCCCGGGTCGCAGACGGCGCGGACCGCGAGCGTGAGCCCGGCGAACGCGCCGTTGGTCATCGCGACGTCGTTTTCGTCGAACGGCAGCCCCACGCGATCGCGCAGCGACGCGACGACCGCGGCGCGCGCCTCCGGGACGTTCATCTTGTACGCGAAGTGGTCCTTGCCGCGTGGCTCTAGCCATTTCCGGAGCGCTTCCACGAATGACGGAAGCGGCATCTCCTGCGGATTGCCGGCGACGAAGTCAGCGACGGCACGTCCACCGACCTCACGCTCGTACTTGTCGAAGAAGCGGAGCAGATCGGCGTGCGCATCGAGGAGCTCCGTCGAGAGAAGGGAAATCGCCGGGTTTTCCGTCACAAATGGGAGGATATCGGAGCGGCCTAGAATCCTCGCATCGTCCGGCGCCGCCGGAACATGGATGGTGGAGGTCGATCGCATGTACTCGAGCCTCATCTCCAAGATCGAGAAGGCGAAACGGTACGCAGAAGAGCCTCAGCGGATCACCTTCCAGGACCTCGAGGTCCGATTCCGTGGTGACAACGGCACGCATACCGTCTCGCTGCATGGGGATGACTGGTCGTGCGAGTGCGATCACTTCCATACCTCGGGTCTCTGCTCGCACGTGATGACGCTCCAGCGCGTCTTCGCACCGCACCTGACCGACGCCGTGAAATACACGACGGAGCGCGTACCGGCCTAGCGCCATTCGCGAAAAACTTCATACGCGGGGGTCCAGCGAAGCCGGTGAGATTCCGGCAGGGTCCCGCCACCGTAAGGACGAAGGTCCGAACTCGGGTCGCCTGGCCTCCCGCTCGCGGTCGACACACCTTCGCGAGAAAGGGGTGCGCCAGATGGGCATCGAGAAGCGGCTACCGGCGATCCTCGCGCTCCTACTCTTCACCGCTTCGGCCTGCGGCGGCGCCTCGGTCGCGCCCTCGCCGACGCTGGCGCCAAGTCCCACCGCCGCCTATCCCGTCACGGTCGTCGACGATCGCGGAAAGAGCCTCACGCTCGGCGTCGCGCCGGCGAGGATCGTGTCGCTGGCTCCGAGCGCCACGGAGATCCTCTTCGCCCTGGGCGCGGGCGACCGGATCGTCGCCACCGACGACTTCTCGGACTACCCCGCCGAAGCGAAGGCCCTCCCGAAGGTCGGCGGATCGCGGACGAGCCCGGAGAAGATCGTCGCGCTCAAGCCGGACCTGATCCTGGCGATCTCGTCGGGAAACCTTCCCGCGCAGCTCGAGTCCCTGAACCAGCCGCTCTTCGTGTTCGATCCGAACGACCTCGAGGGCGTGTACAGGAACATCGTCGGGGTCGGACAGCTGGTCGGTCGCGAACAGCCGGCCCGTGACGTCGTAGCGGACATGCGAGCGCGGATATCGGCGATCGCGGACAAGGCGAAGCAGGCCTCGAACAAGCCGAAGATCCTGCACGAGGTCGATTCCACCGACCCGGCCCGCATCTACGTGGCCGGCCCGCGCAACTTCATCGACTCGATGATCACGCTATGCGGCGGGATCAACGTCGCCGCCGATGCCTCGGCGAAGTTCCCGCGGCTTTCGGCGGAAGAGATCATCGCCCGCGCGCCGGAGGTGATCGTGCTCGCTGACTTCCGCTTCGGCACCACGCCGGAGATCGTCATGGCACGGCCGGGCTGGTCATCCATACCGGCGGTCCGCAGCCGTGCGATCTATCCGATCGACGACGACCTCGTTTCGCGGCCCGGTCCCCGCCTGGTGCTCGGCTTCGAGGCGTACGCGCGGATCATCCATCCCGAGCTCTTCGGCAAACCGTGAGTGACGGACAGAAGCCCGAGAAGCGCCGAAAGGGCCTCGTCATCGTCTTCACCGGCAACGGGAAGGGGAAGACGACCGCGGCGATGGGCCTCGCGCTGCGGGCGGCGGGCAATCGCATGCACGTGCGCGTCATCCAGTTCATCAAGGGAAGCTGGAAGACCGGCGAGGTGGAGGCGGTCAAGACGCTCGCGCCCTTCTTCGAGATCGTTCGCGCGGGCCTCGGCTTCACGATCGAGCGGCTCCGCGACGCGAGGATCCCGATGGAGGAACACGTGGCCGCGGCGCAGGCGGGGATCGTGGAAGCGCGCGAGGCCATCACCTCCGGCGCCTTCGAAGTCGTCGTGCTCGACGAGATCCTCGGCGCGATCAACGCCGATCTCGTCACGCTCGACCAGGTGCTCGAGCTCGTCGCCGCGAAACCGCCGATGCTCCACCTGATACTCACCGGCCGGAACGCGCCGGAGGCGCTCATCGAGCGGGCCGATCTGGTGACCGAGATGCGCCTCATCAAGCATCCCTACCAGTCAGGGATCGTGGCCCAGCGCGGCGTCGAGTTCTAGGTGGCGTCGCAGATCCGGGCGTTCATGCTTTCGGTTGGCTTCCTGACGATCGTCCCGGTCCCCCTCGTGGCCGCGCCAACGGCCGCGACGTACCCGCGTGCGACGCGCTACTTCCCGCTCGTGGGGGCACTCATCGGTCTTGCCGTCGGTGCGTTCGACGCGCTGCTCGGGGGCGTGTTGCCATCGACGGTCGTGGCCGTGCTCGATCTCGTCGCGCTGGCGGTGCTTTCGGGCGGCCTGCACCTGGACGGCCTCGGCGACACCGCCGACGGACTCTTCGCCGGCGGCGGACGCGACCACCGCCTGGCAGCGATGCGCGACAGCCGCAGTGGGGCGTTCGGCGTCGCCACGGTCGCGCTCGTCCTCCTCCTCGAGGCAGCCGCGCTCTCCTCGATATCGACATCGGCGAGGCCGGCGACGCTCGTCGCCGCGGGCGCGCTCTCGCGCTGGTCGATGTGCGTCGCGCTCTGGTCGTCACCGAGCGCGCGAGCCGATGGTCTCGGTGCTTCGTTCAAGAGCGGCCTGCGCGCGATCGACGCGCTGATCGCGACCGCGCTCACGTCGGCGATCGCGGCTCTCGTGCTCGGCCTCGCCGCGATCGCCGCGATCGCTCTCGTCGGCGTCCTCACCGCGATCGTGGTGGCGATGGCGCGGTCGCGGATCGGCGGGGTCACCGGTGACGTGTGCGGCGGGATCGGCGAGCTGGCGTTCGCCGGTCAGCTCGTCCTGGCGAGCGCGCTGACCCGATGAGCGCACTGAGGTGGTCAGCCGCGCTCGCCCTCGACCTCGCGGTCGGCGAGCCGCCCGCGAGCGCGCACCCGGTCGTCTTCCTGGGCCGTGCGATCTCCGCCCTCGACCGCCTCGGCCCACGCGACGCGGCCGGGCAGCGTGCGTTCGGCATCGCCCTGGTGGGCATTCCCGCCGTGCTCGCGGCGCTCGCCGGCGCCGCGACGGGGCTCATCTCATCTCGGATACTTCGCGGCCTCGCGTCGGTGTGGCTGCTGAAGAGCGCGTTCGCGATGCGCGAGCTCCTGCTGTCGGGCGATCGCGTCGAACAGGCGCTGCGGCGCGGCGACGTCGCCGCCGCGCGGGAGCGGCTCACCGCGCTCGTGAGTCGGGACACGAGCGAGCTGCGTCCGGATGAGGCGGCATCGGCCGCCATCGAGTCGCTCGCGGAGAACCTCGCCGACTCGTTCATCGCGCCGCTCCTCTTCTACCGGATCGGCGGACTGCCGGCCGCGCTGGCATACCGCGCGGTGAACACGGCGGACGCGATGGTCGGCTATCACGGAAAGTACGAGCGGATCGGCAAGGCCGCGGCGCGGCTCGATGACGCGCTCAACTACGTTCCCGCGCGCATCTCCGCATTCGCCCTAATCGCAGCCGCCGCGCTGACGGGCCAGGGCGATGCCCGCGGTGCGCTCGACGTCGCTCTCCGCGATCACCGCCGAACGGCGAGCCCGAACGCCGGTTGGCCCATGGCCGCCGCCGCCGGCGCGCTGGGTGTCCGGCTCGCGAAGCGCGATCACTACTCGCTCGGCGACGGCCGACGGCCACCCGGTCCGGACGACATCCGGCGTGCGCGCGGGCTCGTCATCGCAGCCTCGCTGCTGGCGACGGTCGTGGTCCTGGCGACGTACCGGCGAGGGATGCGGTGAGCGAGGGTCCCGTGCACGGCGGCGCCCCGCGGGGTTGGCTCGAGTTCAGCGCGAACCTGAATCCACGAGGCACGCCGCCGCAGCTGGACGCGGTCGTGCGGCGCGCGGGCTACGCCGCCTACGCCGACCTCGACGCCTCCGGCGCGGAGCGTCATCTCGCCGACGACGCCGGCGTCACGCCCGACCGTGTTCTGCTGGTGGCCGGCGCGACGGAGGCCATTCGGCTGATCGTGACCGCGCTCCTCGGAGCGGGCGAGCGGACGATCGCGCTCGGTCCGACGTACGGGGAGTACGCGCGGCTCGCGCGGATGCGCGGGGCCGACCACCGGGAACTCCGCGCGAGCCCGCCGGCGTTCGAGCCGTGCGCCGGGGCGCTGGTCGACGAGCTGCGGACCGCGCCGTACGCGCTCGCGTTCGCTTGCGATCCGAACAATCCGACCGGCACGCTCCTCCCGCACGACGTTCTGCGCCGCATCGTCGACGCGCTTCCGGCAGGGACGCGCCTCGTCGTCGATCAGTCTTTCGGCGCGTTCGCGTCGAGTGAGATCTCTCCGAGCCAGCTGGTACGCGAACCGAACGTCATCCTCGTCCGGTCGCTGACGAAGCTGCTGGCCGCGCCGGGACTCCGCGTCGGATACGTCATCGCCCATCCCGCGCTGCTCAGCGCGCTCCGCGCGGTCCGCGACCCCTGGCCGGTCGGCGCGCACGCGTGTGCCGCCGCCGCGTGCGCCACCTGGTCCTTGGCAGAGGATGCCCGTGACGAGACCGGGCGCTGGCGCGGCGATCTGGCTGATGCCTTACGCGCGCTCGACCTCGACGTCCTTGTGGGCCAGGCGCCATTCCTCTTGGTGCACGTCGGTCCGAGCGCACGCCGGCTCGTCGAAGGTCTCGCGCGCGAACGCATCGCGGTCCGCTGGTGCGCGTCGTTCGGTCTCCCGGAGCACGTCCGGATCGCGGTACGACCACCGCTCGAGCAGGCCGCGCTGCTCGGGGCTCTCTGCCGGCTTCACGACGAGATCCGATGGTGAAGCCGCTCGCGCGCTGCGTGATGGTGCAGGGGACGGCCTCGTCGGTCGGCAAGAGCGTCGTCGCGACGGCGCTCTGTCGCATCCTGCGCGACGAGGGCCTGCGTGTCGCGCCCTTCAAGGCGCAGAACATGTCGCTGAACGCCGCGGTCACCGCGGCGGGCGAGGAGATCGGACGCGCCCAGGCCGCCCAGGCCGACGCCGCCGGCGTCACGCCGACCGCGGCGATGAACCCGATCCTCCTCAAGCCGCAGGGTGACGGCGTCAGCCAGCTCGTCGTGCTCGGTCGCGCCCGCGGCACCGTGGCGGCACGCGACTACTGGCGCCGCCGCGCGGACCTCTGGCCTGTCGTCACGGAATCGCTGCGCGCGCTGCGGCGCGAATTCGAGGTGGTGGTGATCGAGGGCGCCGGCAGTCCGGCTGAGGTCAACCTGCGTCACAACGATCTCGCGAACATGCGCGTCGCACTCGCGTCCCGCGCGAGCGTCCTCCTCGTGGCCGACATCGAGCGTGGCGGTGTGTTCGCTCAGGTCCACGGCACGCTCTCGTTGCTCCGTCCGGCCGAGCGCGCGCTCGTGCGCGGCGTGCTGGTGAACAAATTCCGCGGCGACGCCGCGCTGTTCGCGCCCGGCGTGCGGGCGCTGCGCCGCCTCGCCCGCGTGCCGGTGTTCGGCGTGCTGCCGTACGTCGACGACCTCCCGGTGCCGGCTGAGGATTCGTTGTCGCTCGACGCGGCCGCACGCGAGGGCGCGCTGGACGTCGTGGTGATCCGCTATCCGCACGTCAGCAACTTCGACGATTTCGGGCCGCTCGCCGCGGCCGGCGCGCGCGTGCGCTACGTGCGCGATCCCGCCGAGCTCGGCGTGCCCGACATGGTGGTCCTTCCGGGCAGCAAGACGACGATCGAGGATCTCGAGTGGCTTCGCGCGAGCGGGGTCGCCGCGCAGGTGCTTCGCCTCCGCGATGCCGGCGTGCCGGTCATGGGCATCTGCGGCGGATTCCAGATGCTCGGTGAAGAGCTCGCCGATCCACGCGGTGTGGAAGGGCCCGCGACCATCGTCCGCGGCCTCGCGCTCCTCCCGGTCCGGACCGTCTTCACGGGGGAGAAGAGGACCGTGCGCGTGCACGGGCGCGTCGCGGCCGGCGGCGTCTTCACGTCGCTTGCGGGGATGTCATTCGACGGGTACGAGCTGCACGTCGGCGAGACCGCGCGCGACGGCTGCCAGCCGTTCGCCGAGCTCGCCCGGAACGCCGCTGCCGGCGATCAGGACGGCGCGGTGAGCGCGGATGGTCGCGTCATCGGGACGTACGTCCATGGGATCTTCGGCCGGGACGATCTGCGGGACGCCGTCCTCGGCGCGCTCGCGCGCCGTCGCGGGATCGCGTTCGTCCCGCGATCGTCGGCGCCCGATCCGTATGCGGACCTCGCGCGCTGGTTCCGCGCCGCGGTCGACACGCCACGACTGCTGGCTGCCGTCGGGGTCGGATCGCATGGCTGAGCTGGAGCTGGTCTTGGGTGGAACGCGCAGCGGAAAGAGCCGGTTCGCGCTCGCTCGGGCGTCCGCGCTCGGCGGCGATCGCGTGACGTTCGTCGCGACCGCGCGCGCGGGCGACGAGGAGCTCGATGCGCGCATCGCGGATCATCGACGCGCGCGGCCCGCCGCTTGGCGCACGGTCGAGGTCGACGGCGATCTTGCCGCCGCGGTCGCGTCCGCGGATCCCGCGCACGTCGTGCTCCTCGACTCGCTCACGCTGTGGCTTTCGGCGCGGCTCGAAGCGAGCACCTCACCCGAGTCCGAATGGGCCGCGGTCGCGAAGGCGATCGAGAAGCGTGCGTTGGCCGTGATCGTCGTGAGCGACGAGGTCGGGCTGGGCATCGTGCCCGCGACGCCGATCGGCCGGCGCTTCCGCGACGAGCTCGGAAAGCTCAACCAGGCCGTCGCGCGCGACGCGGGGAGCGTCGTGCTCATGGTGGCGGGCCTGCCCGTTCCTCTCAAATGAGAGCGACCCTCGCGTTTCCGATCCTCGCCGCGGTCTTGCTCGCGAGCCTCGCGATCGGCTTGCTGGTCGGCGCCGTCGCGATCGCTCCGCTCGACGTGTGGTCCGCCATCTGGGGCGGCGGTGATCCGACCACCGCGACGATCGTTCGCGACCTGCGGCTGCCGCGCGTCCTCGGAGCGGCCGTCGTCGGTGGGGCGCTCGCGGTCGCCGGCGCGCTGCTTCAGGGACTGCTCCGCAATCCGCTGGCCGATCCATACGTCACCGGGACCTCGGCCGGCGCATCGCTGTGCGCGGTCGTCGCGTTCGCGCTCGGTGCGTCGGTCGTGCCTGCGGTGCTGCCGATCGCCGCGTTCATCGGCGCTCTGGGGGCCGCGCTCATCGTGTGGCGGCTCGCCTCGCTGGGCGGGCGGACCACGGTGCTGACCGTCCTTCTCGCCGGCGTCGTGCTCTCGTCGTTCGCGGGCGCGCTCGTCACGCTCATCCTCGTCGCGAGCGACCGCGTCGTCCTTCGGCTGCGCGCGGTGCTCAGCTGGCTGCTGGGCGGCGTCTCGGTGCTCGACGTGACGCAGCTGCTCGTCGCCGCGGCGATCGTGCTTCTCGCGACGGTCGCGGCCGTGGCGCTCGCCCCGCGTATCGATGCCTTCGCGTTCGGAGAAGAGACGGCGGCGACGCTCGGTGTCGACGTGCAGCGCACGACGGCCGCGATCCTGGCCGTGACCGCGCTCCTCACGGGCGCGGCCGTTGCCCTCGCGGGCGTCATCGGATTCGTCGGACTCGTCATTCCCCATGCGCTGCGACCGCTGCTGGGTGCGCTCCACGTCCGCCTGCTGCCGGCATGCTTCCTCCTGGGCGCGAGCACGCTCGTCCTCGCGGACCTCGGGGCGCGCATCCTGCTCGCCCCCGCGGAGCTCCCGGTCGGGGTGGTCACCGGTCTCGTCGGCGGGCCATTCTTCTTCGCGCTCCTGCTGCGCGAGCGGCGGCGGATCGTCGTTTGACCGAGCTGGTCGCAAGCGACGTGGTCGCCGGGTACGGCGCTCGGATCGTCCTGCACGGCTGTGACCTCACGCTTCGACCGGGACGCCTCGTCGCCATCATCGGTCCCAACGGCGCGGGCAAGTCCACGCTTCTGCGAGTCCTCGCGGGCCTCATCGGCCCCCGCGAGGGTTCGGTCACGCTCGATGGCAAGGCGCTGTCCACGTTCGATCGGTCGGCGATCGCGCGCCGCATCGCCGTCGTGCCGCAGGTCTTCGACACGGTCTTTCCGCTCAGCGTGCGCGAGATCGTCGCGCTCGGCCGCACCGCGCGGCTGGGTCTGTTCGGGCGCGCGTCGGTGGCGGATGTCGAGGCCGTCGACCGCGCGCTGGCGGAGCTCGAGCTCGTACCGCTCGCGGACCGTCGCATCGACGCGCTCTCCGGCGGAGAGCGGCAGCGGGCGGTGCTCGCGATGGCGCTCGCGCAGGACGCCGACGTCCTGCTCCTCGACGAGCCCACCTCGCACCTCGATCCGGCGCACCAGCTCGCGACGCTCGAGCTCGTCCGCGACCTCGCGGCTCGCCGCGGCCTCGCCGCCTGCGCCGTGCTGCACGACCTCAACCTCGCCGCCGCGATGGCGTCACGCATCGCCGTCCTCGTCGCGGGTCGCGTCGTCGAGGAAGGCACGCCACCGGAGGTCCTGCGCCCGGACGTCGTTTCCACCGTGTTCGGCGATCGCCTCGCGGTGATCGCCCACGAGGGCCGTCCCGCCGTGCTGCCGCGGATCGCGGCACCCGGCCGCCGCTCGTGAGCGGCGACGCCATCGCGGCGACACTCCGTCGCATCGGCGCGCTCGACGAGGCTGCGATGACGGCGGCGCGAGCGCGGCAGCGGGAGCTCACGAAGCCCGAGGGCAGTCTTGGGCGCCTCGAGGATCTCGCGGTGCAGGTGGCCGGGATCGTCGGGGCGGCGGTGCCCGAGCTACCGCGGAAGGCCGTGATCGTCGTCGCGGCCGATCACGGCGTCGCCGTCGAAGGCGTGTCGGCGTATCCGAGCGAGGTGACGGCGCAGATGGTCGCGAATTTCCTGAGCGGTGGCGCGGCGATCAACGCGCTCGCGCGCGCGGCGGGCGCTCGCGTCGTCGTCGTCGATGCCGGCGTCGCCGGCGACGTGCCGTCCGGTCCGGCGCTGTATTCCCGAAAGATCGCGCGCGGCACGCGGAACCTGCGCCGGGCGCCGGCGATGTCGCGCGACCAGGCGCGCGAAGCGGTCTTCGTCGGTACCGACGTGCTGGAATGCGAGGCCGCGCGCGGGCTCGATCTCGTCGCCACCGGCGACATGGGTATCGGGAACACCACTCCCGCGAGCGCGATCGTCGCCGCGATCTGCGGCACCTCGGTAGCGGAGGTGACCGGCCGGGGTACGGGCATCGACGACGAGACCCTTGCTCGGAAGATCGCGGTCATCGAAGACGCGCTGAGGCTTCACCGCCCGGACTCGAGCGACGCGCTCGACGTCCTCGCCAAGATCGGCGGCTTCGAGATCGGGGTGCTCGCCGGGGTCATCATCGACGCCGCCGCGCGGCGGATCCCGATCGTCCTCGACGGATTCATCTCCGGCGCGGCCGCGCTCATCGCCAACGGACTGGATCCGAAGGCGCGCGACTTCATGATCGCCGCCCACCGCTCCGCCGAGCGCGGCCATCGCGCCGCGCTCGACCAACTGGCGCTCGAGCCGCTGCTCGATCTGCGCCTGCGGCTGGGCGAAGGCACCGGCGCCGTGCTGGCGATGCTCCTCATCGACGCGGCGCTCGCCGCGCATCGCGAGATGGCGACGTTCGCCGAGGCGCGCGTCGCGGACCGATCGATCCGGTCGTGAGGTGGGACCGCTGGAGTTCGCCGATGCGCCCGCGTCTCGATCCGGTGCTGGCTCTGTGCCTTCGCGCCGATCCTCGTCGCGATCCCGGCGGCGGTCGCGTTCATCCTTACGACGCTCGCGGTCGCGTCACTGCTGCGCTCGCGACCGGCAGCCGCGCGCGATGCGACGGCGGCCGCGGCTTCCTGACGATCGGGCCGGCGCTGCGCTAGTCCGCGCTCACCTCGAGCGGCGCGGTCCAGCCCCAGTCCCACTGCCGCATCTCGTCCACCAGCGGGTGATTCGTGAGATCGAGGGCGATCGGGGTCACGCTGATCTTCCCGGCGCGCACCGCGGCGACGTCGGTGCCCTCCTCGGCCTCCTCGCTCACAGCGGGTCCGCCCACCCAGTAATAGGGATTGCCGTACGGGTTGAGCCGCTCGACGAGCTGATCGCGGTAGTTGCGCTTTCCGAGACGCGTGACCTCAACACCGGTGATCTGCTCGCGCGGCAGCGCCGGCACGTTCACGCTGAGCAGCGAGTCGGGCGCGAAGCCATGCGCGAGGATGT
>DASWCU010000103.1:0-11525 GCA_036389935.1 Candidatus Limnocylindria bacterium | reverse complement strand
TGGTGGAGGATGAGCAGCGTCCACTTCGCGCCGACGACGGCGAGCGCGCCTTCGACCGCGCACGTGTGACCGGACGCGGCCTCGGTGAGCGCACGGCGCTCCGCTGAGCTCGTCCGCGTGGCCGTCATCCGCTCACCCCAGGCTCCATTAGGCACTTATTGGTAACTACTTGCTTTTCGAAAGTATGCACGTCAGGCTGGGTCGGGTCAATCACGCGGCCGGGTTCCGTCCGGCCGCGGCCGATCCCGCGGGGGTGCGCTCAATGAATGTGGATCTCGGGCTCCTCGTCCTTCGCGTCGTGGTCGGCGCCGTCGTGGCGACGCACGGACTGCTCAAGCTCGGGTGGGTCGGTAAGGGTGGCTCCATCGCGGCCGTCGCGGGATGGTTCGGCTCTATCGGCCTGCGGCCCGGTCTCTTCTGGGCGCTCGTGTCGGTGTCGGCCGAAGCCGGTGGAGGCCTCCTCACCATCCTCGGCCTCGGCGGGCCGATCGGTCCCGGCGTGCTCGCCGCGGACATGGCCGTCGTGACGGTCGTCGCGCATTGGCCGAAGGGATTCTGGAGCCACGAGGGCGGTATCGAGTTCCCATTGCCGCTCGCGGCCGGAGCCTTCGCCGTCGCGCTCATCGGCAACGGCAGCTGGTCGGTGGACGGCGCGCTCGGCCTCGTCTACCCGGCCTGGCTGGGCGGGGTCTGGGCGATCCTGATGATCCTCGGTGCCGCGGCGGCACTGCTCGGCCGGATGGTCCTCGCGCCGCGCGCTGCCCGCGCCGCCTGAGGTCAGACCGCGCCTCCGGCCGCCACGGGCCGATTTCGGGCCGGTTGTGCGGCTCGGGTGCCCCCAAAAGTGGGTACGGAGCCGATTTGGGACCATTTCGCCATTGCGCTCGGAGGCGCCGGACGTTACGAAACCGGCCATGAAACGAACGACATGGCCCAAGGTCTTCGCGTACACCGGCATCGCGGTCATCGGACTCGTGCTCGCGTACTACGCCACCGCGGTCGCGAACAGCGGCATCGGAGCGCGCGCTCTCGGCCGCTCGAGCGAGGGTGGCGACCTGTTCTCAGCGGGAAGCATCGCGCTCCTCGTCGGCATCGCGGCCTTCGCCGTGTTCGGCTACCTCGCCCTGGTCGGCGCGCGGGCGATGATGCGGGAAGGTCGCTAGCCGAGGATCCGCGCCGCGCCTTTCACCGCTGGCAGGTAGGGATAAGGCTCGGGTCGTGAGCGCGCCGGCGTAGGACACGCCGTCGCGCCCGATCCTGGTCGCTTGGCGCGCTCCCGCGCCGGCCGCCATCCGCACCGCTGACTTCGGCGCCGAACCGCCTCGCGCGGTCCACGCGGACACGACATCTTGGGTCGTGCGACACCTTGGATACACCATATTGCGGTGCTAGACTCACCGCCGCCGTGACCGACGTCGTCGCTCCAGGCCTTGCCCAGGGGCGGAGGGTCGCTCGCCGCCCGGTGCTGCCGCTCTGGCAGAGGACGCTGATCGTGGTGCTGCTCGTCGCCGTCGTGCCGGTCGCGGCGACGGCCTTCGCGATCGTCCAGGGGACGCGCGATGGACTCACGGACCTCAGCGTCGCGAACCTCCGGGCGCGATCGATCTCCACCGCCGCGGCGATGGACACGTATCTCCAGAACCGCCGGCGCGACATCGTGCTCGTGAGCCAGCTGCCCGACGTGATCGCCTACGCGCAGAACCTCGGTGACGCGGCCCAGCGCGAAGCGGCGCGGGCCGCGCTCGCGGCGGCCGCGGCCGTCTCGCCGGCGTACGAGTCGATCGCGGTCCTCAGCCTCGACGGGACGATCGTCGCGGCCTCGATCCAATCCGACGAGGGTACGAACGTCCGCTTCCGCGATTACTTCCAGAACGCGCGGACGGGGTCCTCCTACATCAGCGATCCCAGCTACTCGGTCATCACGAACCAGCCCGCCCTCTTCTTCTCGGCGCCGGTGAAGACGGCGAGCGGTGTCGTCGTCGGCGTCGTACGCAGTCGCCTGAACCTGTCGCAGATCTGGGACCTCACCGAATCGGATGCCGGTTCGGTCGGGCAGGGCGCGCACGCGTTCCTGATCGACGACTTCGGGATCCGGGTCGCGGTCTCCGAGACGAAGGGCGCGCGCGAGCGAGCCGAAGCGCTCATTTACAAGCCGATCGCGCCGATCGACCTCGACACCGCGAAGAAGCTCGCCGCGGACAAGCGCTTCGGTCAGAAGACCGCCGAACAGCTGCTCGTCGATCCTCTGCCCGAGCTCGCCTCGCTCGGCCCGTCGATCCCGGCGCATGGGAACGCCGCGTTCGCCTTCGACGCCGGCGGGAGCTCGCAGCGTGCGGTGGCCACGCGCCTCGAGACCAAGCCATGGCTCTATGTGGTCGCGATGCCGCCCACCAGCTACACGAGCGTGCTCGGCGCGACGGGGCTCATGATGCTCGGCGGCATCGGGCTCGCCGCGGCGCTCGGCGCCGCCGCCGCGCTCTGGCTGGCGGGTTCGATCGCCCGGCCCCTGCGGCGCATGGCGCTGCTCGCCGAGCAGATCGCGATCGGCCGCGTCAATCCCTATCGGGCGACCTTCCACGATCTCGCGAACGACGACCTGAGCGCCGATGTCGCGCGCGGCTTCGACCGGCTCGTCGTCACGCTCCAGAACGTCCTTGACGGAGGAGCGAAGCGCCGGTGACCTCCCGGCGCACGGCATCGCGCTCGGCGCTCGCCCCGTTCGTCGCCCTCGCGGTTGTCATCGGCGCGTGCGGCGGGGCGGCGGGCCGCCTGCCGACGACCGACCAGCGTCCGAACGCGCGCCTGCAGGAGCTCGTCGCGGCCGCCCGGGACGAGGGCGAGCTCGCGCTCTCGTGGTCCCCGGGCTTCCTCGACACGCCTGAGGAGCTTCGCCGTGAGACCGAGGCGTTCAACGCGCTCTACGGGCTCGCCCTCCGGGTGCGCTTCACGCCGGGCGGCCCGACGAGCGAAGCCGCGCTGAGGCTGCTCCAGGAGCAGCAGAGCGGCGCGACGGCCTCGACCGACGTCCTGCTCGGGACCGAGACGCAGATCGTCGCGCTGCAGAAGGCGGCGGCCCTCGCGCCAGAGCAGTGGTCGAGCTGGGCCTCGAACGTCTCCAGCCTCAAGCTCGTCGCTCCAGGTGGCGTCGCGGTGCAGGTCCAGACGCGCATCCCGGGCATCACGTACAACAGCCGGAAGCTCACCGGCAACGACGTCCCGCGTTCGCTCGCCGACCTGCTCAAGCCGCAATACAAGGGCCGCGTGGCGACGACGAGCGATGGGGCCGGGTTCGATCGCCTGGGCAGCCCCGAGGTCTGGGGCGGGCAGCGCACGCTCGACTTCGTCGGCAGGCTGCGTGGCCAGATCGGTGGCGTCATGAGCTGCGGCGACGAGGGCCGGCTGCTCGCCGGCGAGCTCGACATCTTCGTGCTCGACTGCGGGAGCGCGCGAGTCTCCCAGCTGAAGGCCGAGGGCACCCTGATCGGCTGGTCGGTTCCGGCCGACGCCGCGTTGCTTCGTTACCTCTACATGGGCGTGCCGAAGAACGCGGCGCACCCGAGCGCCGCGCGCCTCTGGATCAACTTCATGTTGAGCCGCGCCGCGCAGGACCTCATGTACCAGTACGGCTACGCCGACCACCACCTTCTCCCCGGCTCTCGTTCGTTCGCCGAGATCGATCGGTCGACGAAGGCCGGCGTGAAGTTCTACGAGGTGACGGTCGAAGGCGTGCAGGTCGAAGAGGCGAGTGGCGCGAAGCCGCTCGCGCCGCAGATCCAGGCCCTGCTTCGCGACGCAGCTCCGCGCCGGTAGCGCCGCGTGGCGGAGTCCGCCGAGCGCGGCATCGCCCTCCTCGAACGGGAGCTGGACACGCTGCACCGTCAGCTCGCGCGGCGCGAAGAGGAGCTTGAGACCACGCGTGAGGAGCTGCGGCTCTTCGCGCTCCGCTACGCGCGGACGGTGGGGGCGCGTTTCGAAGAGCTGAGGACGCTACGCGGCGACGACCCCGAGGGGTCGGCCTCGGGAGGCATCGCCGATCAGGTCACGCCCTCCGGATCGGACGACGGCACGTCCGCCGTCGATCGCGAGTTCCAACGGCTCTACCGCGAGGTCGCCCGTCGCGTGCATCCCGACCTCGCGCGCGATCAGGAGGAACGAGCGCTGCGGACGCGCGTCATGGCGGAGGTCAACGCGGCCCAGGAGCGGCGCGACATGGGGCGGGCCCGACAGCTGCTCGACGAATGGGAGACCCAACGGACCGTGGCGCCTCCCGAGTCAGAGCCGATGCGGGCCGACCGGCTGCTGCGGACCATCGAACGGCTCCGGGCGAGGCTCGTGGCGACGACCGGGGAGCTCGCGAGGCTGCGGCAGACGAACCTCCACATCCTGATGAGCGTCGTCGAGGCGCAGCGTCGCGTCGGCGTCGACATGCTGGAGGAGACGGCGGCCGATCTCGACCGCCAGCTCGCCGAGGCGCGCGCCGCGCCGGCCGTCCGTGCGCCGGAGCCGGCGGCTGCACCGCCCCGGAGCGTGCCCGCCCTCGCGATCGCACCGATCGCGGTCTTCGCCGCGCCGGGCCCCGTCCCTGGCCGCGCGCGCGTACGCCCGATGAGGATCGCGGCCGGGCTCGCCGTGGCCGCGGCGATCGTCCTGGCTGCCCTCACGCTCGGGCCCGCCCTCCGAAGCGCGGCGCGGCCCGCGGCCGTCGTCACGATCCCCTCGACCGAGGCGCGGCCGAGCGCCGCCTCCGCGCCGTCCCGGACGCCCGAGCCGCGCCCCTACCGGGTGCTCGAGCGTGTGGGCTCGACCGCCGGCCGGACCACGGCGATCGTGCGCATCGTCGTAGAGGGCGAGCCGACGCCCGCGGAGAAGATCGCGACGCTCGCCGAGGTCGCCCGCCGTGAGCTCCGCTCGAGCCAGGCGGTCCTCGTGTTCGCGTATCGCGGGGCCGCTGAGAGCGGCGGCCCGTTCACCGTCGGCCGCGCGTACCTGAGCGCCGATGGCAGGGGCTGGGGAGGCGACGGCCTGACGGAGGACGGTCCCGACGACGGCGGCGTCGTCGGCTCGCTCGTGGCAAGCCTCGGCGCGAGCATCGACACGCTCACCTTCCGCGCCGGTCGCTAGCGGCCCTCGACCACCGGGTGGATCTCGTCGGCGACGAGCCCGTGCGCCTCACGATGGACGTTCGCCGCGGCCTCCGCGCTCGGGGCGTCGACGAGGCAGAAGATCTTGCCGTCCTTCTCGTCGAACCAGTAGCTGATGTACTTCACGCCGTACTTGGCCTGGGTCTTCACGTCGGCCATGTGCGCGTCGGCGACGTCCTTCGCCTTCGTCCCCTCGGGGGCCTTCTGGTGCACGTCGAGGAACAGCGGCATGCCTCGCTCCTTCGTTCGGGCCTCGGCCCGTGATGCGTGAGTTTCTACCACGCGAGCCGGTGGGCGATGCAGGAGGCGAGGAGCCGCTCCGCGAAAACGGGCCGGCGTCGGGGGCTCCGAACGTATCGTGGCTAATGGTCCGTGCGGCAGGCACCGCTACGCTGTCCCGGCCATGACCGAGCCGAACGGCTACCGCATCGAGGCCGTCGATCCCGCCATCGCGCCCGACGCCGACGTGCGCGAGGCGGCGCTCCTGCAGCAGCTCCTCGTGCACGAGCGGATCGCCGAAGATCCGCTCAGTCCGGTCGAGGTCTTCATGGACCGCTTCCGGGCGAAGGTCACATCCGAATGGCACGCGGTCTTCATCGCGCGCGACGCCCATGGCCGGATCGCCGGCCGCGCCTTCGTCGGACGGGAGCTTGACGATCCTGAGAACGCACACATCCGCTGGTGCGAGGTGGGGGTGCATCCCGCCCACCGTCGCCGAGGCGTCGGGCGCGCGCTGCTCGGGCGGATCGTCGACGCGTGCGTGGACCAAGGTCGGGACCTCGTGTTCATGGGCCAGACGACGGATCGCATCCCCGCCGGCGAGGCGTTCGCGCGCGCGATCGGCGGTGCGCCCGGGCTGGACATGAGATCGAACCAGCTCGATCTCGCCGCGGTCGACCGGGCGAAGGTCACCGAGTGGGCGACGATCGACCCGAAGGGCTACCGCCTGGCGCGGATCGACGCCGCCGTCCCCGCTGAGCTCATGGCGCCATACATCGAGGCGGTCGGCGGGATGAACGATGCCCCGCGCGGAGCGTTGCGCATGGGGAATTGGCGGGTCACGGAGGCGCAGGTCCACGACCGCGAGAGCTGGTTCCGTCAGGCCGGGATCGAGTGGTGGCTGCTGCTGGCGATCCACGACGCGTCCGGGGCGGGCGCCGGATTCACCGAGGTGAGCCACGACCCGCGCGTCGCGCACCTCGTCCATCAGCAGGGCACCGCTGTGATCGAGGCGCACCGTGGCCACCGGCTGGGGCTCTGGATGAAGGCCGCGATGCTACGACGGATCCTGGCCGAACGGCCGGCGGCCCGCTACGTCCGCACCGGTAACGCGAACACGAACGCCCAGATGCTCGCGATCAACACCCAGCTCGGCTTCGTGCATGCCTGGTCGACCGTGCTCTGGCAGCTCGCGATCGCCGATGCACGCCGCACGCTGCCGCTGGCGCGAATGGCGGAGACCGCCCAGGCCGGATGACCGTCGCGTCGCGGTGATGGCGCGCCGCGTGCTGCGGCGGCGCTGAGAACCGATCGATGGACGGAGGTCAGCGACGGCCATGAAACTCGTGTTCGGTATCGTCACCGGGGCGATCCTCGCGTTCCTCTTCGATCCCGAGCTCGGTAAGCGACGGCGGGCGCAGCTGGTCGACCGCACGGGCGGCGTGACGCGGAAGGCGCGGCGGCGTACGCGCGCATTGGGCCGCAAGCTCCGCTCCGACGCGCGGGGCTGGCAGGAGCGGATCGCGCATTCGGACGGCGGCTCAGGCGGGCTCGATGACGCGACGCTCGCGCAGCGCGTCAGAAGCGAGGTGTTCCGCGATCGCGACGTCCCAAAGGGCCAAGTGAGCCTGAACGCCGAGAACGGCGTCGTCGTGCTCCGCGGTCAGCTCGATCGGCCCGAGGAGATCACGGACCTCGAGGAGCGTGTCGCTCGCGTCGAGGGCGTGAGCGGTGTGCGCAACCTGTTGCATCTGGCGGGGACGCGCGCAGTGAGGCCGTGACCGTGACCGCGTCGTCATGACGCGCGAGGCAGCTCGCCCCGGCGGTCCACGAGGTGGCATGCCGCTTGCCAGATGGGACCGTAATGACCGGATCGACGCTGACGCATTCACCGAAGTCACCGTACTGCCGCTGCGCACGCTGCACCCGTGACCGGCTCGTCTTGAGCTCCGTCTCGGGCCGGATCGCGAGCGCCCTTCGCCGCGCCATCTCGAACGGAGGCTGATCCGGCGTCACCGCCGTCCGGCGCTCCGAGGGCCGGCGCGGCTCAGGGTGGCTCGCGCACCATGTAGCGGCTCCCGTAGAACTCGAGCACGTCGCCGGATTCCACCGGGACGTACGCGAGCTGCACGCCCGGCGCGAGCTCGACGTATCGCACGTCGAGGTTCTGCCGCGGGCGCAGGCCCTCGGTGAAGATGACGATGTTGGTCGCGTTCATGGCACGTTTCCGCTTCATCGCGTCGTTCGCGTAGGGCTCCGGGTCGTAGAGCCACGCGCGGTACTCGGGCAGGTAGTAGCGCGCGATCAGGAAATCCTCCCGCGCGAGGATGATCGTCTGCTTCGGCGCGAAGTGCTCACGGACGTAGGCGACGCGATCGGCCACTGCGAGATCGTTCTGCGCCAGGGCATGGGCTGAGAAGCGAGCGTCGCTGAACAGGAAGAGCAGCGCCGGCCCGAGCGCCACCGCGGCCGCGGCCGCACGCCAGCCGGGCCGGACCGCCGCCGGCAGCTGGCCGACGAGGTGCTCGAGCAGCCACGCGGTGAGGACGTAGAGCGCAGGCAGGACCGAGAGGACGTAGCCCCAGTCGCCGATGTGCACGACGACGTAGAAGGAGAGACCCGGGACGATCCAGAAAAGCAGGAACGACGCGGCCACGCTCGGCCGCGCGGGGCGGCGCGCCACGCCGGTGCGCAGCCAGTGGAGGAGGGGTGCGAGGAGCAGCCCGAACAGGACGATCCCAACGAAGAGCAGGCCCCACGCCAGCGCGTAGATCGTGAACCGCAGGTTGTGCGAGAACGCGACGAACCCCTGCGCCCCGACCGAGTAGGCGGCGCCGATCGTGTCCGTCTGGTACCCGAGCGCGTAGAGGTACGGCTCGAGCCCGTCGGACAGCATCGCGGTCGGCACGAACCAGACGAGGCAACCCGCGACCGCCGCGGCGCCGCTGACGGCGGACGTCCGCCAGCCGCGCGGGACGACCATCCAGAGCCACAGCGGGCCGAGGAGGAGCAGGATGTCCTGCCGGAAGCCGGCGAGGATGCCGAACGCGACGCTGGCGAAGACCGTCCAGCTGACCGGACGGTGCCGCGCCTCCCAGAACAGCGAGGCGCAGACGAGCGCGAGGAGCGCGAGCACCGCGTAGGGGAAGGAGATCTCACTGTACGTCCAGACCAGGGGGTTCACCGCGTACGCGACGGCCGCGAACAGCGCGACCTCAGTGCGCGCGAAGCGGCGAGCCAGGAGGAACAGCGCGACCACGCCGGCGACGCTCGCCAGCACCGAAACGGCGACGAGCGCCGCGTTGCTGTCGGACAGCACGTTCCGCGCGAGGCTCGCGGTCGCGACGTAGAGGATGTAGCCGGGCGGCTGCGGGCGCTGATCGTCCAGGTCGAAGTCCACGTGGAACCCGTGTTCGAGCGCGCGCGCGTAGAGCACCGAGTCCCAGGCCCACAGCAACCGCGTGACGAACGGAAGCCGAGTCACGAACACGAGTCCCCCGAGCGCGAGCGGTAGCGCGAGCTGGCGTGGCAGCTTCAAGGTCAGGCTTGCTGCGGCCGCGGCGCCGGTCGGGCGATGACCACCTGCGAGAGGAGCGCGAGGCCGAAGAGGCTCAGCCCGACGAGGTCGAACACCACCCCGGGGAGCAGGAGCAGCAGGCCCGCCGCCACGAGGAGCCCGCGCTCGGCGAGGCGGGTCGGCTTCAGCAGATAGCCGCCGACACCGGAGACGACGGCGATGATGCCGGCCACGGCCGAGACCGACGCGACCGCCGCCTCCTCGAATGTGACCCCGCGCCAGAGGATCGCGAGCCCGTCGGGCTGCGTGAACATGAACGGCACGAGGAAGCACGGCAGCGCGTACTTCCAGGTCAGCATCATCGTCTTGTACGGGTTCCCGCCGGTGATGGCCGACGCGGCGAACGGCGAGAGCGCGACCGGCGGCGACACCTCGCTGAGGACCGCGTAATAGAAGACGAACATGTGCGCGGCCGGCGCCGGCACGCCGAGTGTCACGAGCGCCGGGATGACGGTCGGTACCGCCACGAGGTACGTGGCCGTGATCGGCAGGGAGAGGCCGAGCACCCAGAGCACGATCCCCGCGACCACGAGCGTGAGCAGGAGGTTGCCCAGCCCGAGCGTCAGGATGAGGCTCGAGATCTTCAGGCCGAGGCCGGTCTGGAGGAGGATGCCGACGGCGATGCCCGCGACCGCGGTCGTGGCGGCGACCGACAGGACCTGGCGGGTCCCTGAGCCGAGGGCATCGATCAGCTTGCGCGGTGAGAGCGCCGTCTCGCGCCGGATGTAGCTGACCGCGATCGCGAGGACGATCGACCAGAAGATCGCGGTGACGGTCGTGAAGCCCAGCAGCAGGAACACGATGATCGCGAAGAGCGACGTGTACTGGTACCAGTACTTCGCGGTGAGCTCCCAGAAGCCGGGCGCGTCGAGCGCGATGTCCTTCGCCCCCAGCCGGCGCGCGTCGATCTCGATCATCAACAGGATGCCGAGGTAGAAGAGGATCGTCGGCATCATCGCCATGATCACGACGTCGAGGTAGCTGATCCGGAGGATCTCGGCCATCAGGAACGCGGCCGGACCGAGCACCGGCGGCGAGATCACCGCCCCGATCCCACCGGCCGAGAGGATCGCCCCCGAGGACTCGCGGTCATGGCCCGCCCGCTTCAGCATCGGGTAGGTGATCGACCCGAGCGTCACTGTCGTCGCCACGCCCGAGCCCGAGACCGTGCCCAGGAGGAACGAGGCGACGGTGACGGTTCGGGCCGCGCCGGTCGGACGCCGGCCGGTGAGAGCGAACGCGAGGTCGACGTAGAACTTCCCGGCCCCGCCGAAGTCCAGGATCGCGCCGTAGATCGTGAACAGGATGATGAACGTGGCCGCGACCTGAAGAGGCGTGCCGAGCATCCCGTCGAGCCCGAGGTACTGGGCCCCGATGATGTCGTCGAGGTTCTTCGGCGGCCCCCGGAACGGGCCGGGCATGAAGTCGGCGAGGTACGCGTAGGCGATGGCGATGAGGCCGAGCGCCGGAAGGTGCCAGCCGATCGTGCGGCGCGACGCCTCCATCACGAGCAGGATCGCCAGCACGCCGAACGCGAAGTCGAGCGGGGTCGGCGTGTTGATCCGGTAGATGATCTGGTCGAAGTCGAGGAACACATAGGCCGTGATGGCGATCGCCCCGATCGCCAGGAGCAGGTCGAGGACGCCGACGCGCTTCAGGAAGCGCGGGTGCGCCGGGTACAGCAGGAACGTGAGCACGAGGATCGCGGTGAGGAAGATCATCGTGTAGATCTGTGGCGTCGTGATCGTCTGGCCCAGGATCCGGAAATTCGGGACGAGCACCATGCCCAGGTACGGGATCTCCGCTCCCGCCGCCGCGTAGTACAGCGCGAAGAGCGTCGTCGCGACGCTCAGGACCGTCACGACGCGGCCCCAAACGCCGGTGAGCTTGCGGGTCTTCGACTCGGCCTCGTACTCCTCGATCAGCTCCCGGTTCTTCTCGTCGCTGACGACGGCCTCGAAGTCGGGCCGGACGATCCGGTCCTCGGTGCTCATCTGCTCAGCCACAGGACCATGGCGCGAGGCAGGGTCTCCGGCCGGACCGTCACCACCGCGTCCCCGAACCGCCCGGGCAGGTCGAGCGCCCACCGGGGCGTCGCGATGCGCTGCGCCGAGGGTGGCGTGATCCGGATCAGGAGCTGCGGCACCTCGTACGAGGGCGCGTCCTGGACATGCTCAGCGCCCTCGTCGCGGATCGGCGACTCCCAGCGGAAGTATTCCACCGCCTTGATATCGGTCGAGCGGACCCGGATGATGCGCAGGCGGTCGCCGACCCTTCGCTGCTCCTCGACCACCGTCACCCCGTAGATCGACTGAATGTAGGAGTACGTGAACTCCTCACCGTCATCCAGCGGCGCGACGAACCGGCCGTGCCCATCGCTGACTTCGATGACGGCGACGGGAGCGGCGAGCGCCGCTCCCGTCAGCAAGGCCAGGCCCGACGTGAGCGCGCCGAGCGCGCGCACCTACTTCTTCCAGACGCCCTTCGACTTATAGAAGTCGATCGCACCGTCGTGGAACTCCAACGGCGAGCCTTCGACCGCCGTCTCGAGCTTCAGGTTCTTCGCCTCGGCGTGGATGATCTCGAGG
>DASWCU010000102.1:0-3648 GCA_036389935.1 Candidatus Limnocylindria bacterium | reverse complement strand
TTGCCGAGTACGACCGAAAGTAGGTCTCGGTCACCGAATATCTCGATCTCGACGACGCGCTTGATGCCTACGCGGAAGCGGTCGAGGTCTCAGCGGACCAGGCGAAGGATGCGCTGGTCGATCGCGGGCAGTTGGAGTCTGCCTTGGCGCGGCCGCAGAATGCTGCGGCCCACGAGAACGCCGACATCGTCCGACAGGCAGCGACACTCTTCTGGGGTGTTGTCGCGAACCATGCCTTCCGCGATGGGAACACCATCCGTACGCTCGCGATGGAGCGGGCCAGCGAGCTGAGCGAAGAGCGGCAGCGCGCGCGGGCTCGTCGCTGGCAGACCGAACGCATGCGTGCGCTCGCCGATCGCATCGAGGCCGGAGAGATCGCCCAAGTCAGTCAGAAGGAGATCGATGCTATCTTCGACGACGCCGAGGCAGAGGATCCGAAAGCGCCCCGACGCGCTTCGTAGGTGGCCCGTCGGGTCCGCTATCACGCGAGTTTTTTCGCGCGACCTTGCCAAACGGGGTGGAGTGGCTTCGCGCGAACCGCCCGCCGCGGCAACGGACGGACCTGCGAAGGGCGCTCGCGACGTTCGCGCGCCGCGTCGGCAGAAACCCGAGCGTGGGTGAAGAGATCGAACGCCGAGAGACGCGCTCGTACCGCGTCTTTCCGGTCGGCGCACCATTCCCGTACCTTGTCTGGTGCTACTTCGACCGGCGGAGGCGAGCGGCCCGGGTTGGCTCGCCATGCTTCTGCACGAGTCACAAGACCGCGAGCGCTTCAGCCCGCGAAGCTTCGAATGACCGAACCCTACCCCGCGCCGGACTCCACGTTCGGCTGCTCGATGTCGGCCGCCCAGAGCGTCCGGAAGCCGCAGTTCGGGCAGGCCTCGGGCTTGTCCTGAGCGTGCGTGATCGTGCCGCAGCGCTCGCAGCGCCAGTGCTGCTCGCCGCCCTCGCGGGGCAGGATCGTGCGCCGGCTCGCGATGAGCTGCTTGATCTCGCCGAGCTCGTGAGCGACCGCGAGCGGCTCGATCCCGCTGCCCTGCTGGTCGGCCTCGATGAGCTGCTGCATCAGCGCGTCGATCCGCTCGTTCACGTCGCTCATCCGCCGCACCTCCGTCGGTATTCCTGGGCCGGCCCTATCGTGCCGTACATCCGGCCTGCCCGCTCGGGCGTATCCATGCCAGCGGGCAGCGACCCGCATTGTGGAGGGAAGCCCATGAAACGCGCGCTCATCCTGGTCGCGGCCGCCGGGCTGCTGGCCGCCGCCTGCGGCGGGGGCGCCGGCCAGGCCGTCGCGTCGCCGACGCCGGTCCCGACCCCGACGCCCACGCCCACCCAGCCGACCTCGCTCGTGTTCACCGCGGACCTCTCCCCGGCGAACGAGAACCCACCGATCACCGACGCCGAACAGAGCGGCAGCGGGACGGCCACCGTCACGCTGGACCTCACCCGCGACAGCACGGGGAAGATCACCGCGGCGAAGGCGATGTTCGAGTTCGTGCTCAAGGGCTTCCCGTCGACGACCGACCTCATCCTGGCCCACATCCATCTGGGTGACGCGAAGACCAACGGCGGGGTGAAGGTCGACTCGGGCCTCAAGGCCGATTCGCCGACGACCCTGACGACCGGCGGTACCACGGTCACGAAGAGCGATCTCACGGTCGACGCCGCGCTCGCGGCCGACATCATCGCGAACCCGGCCAACTACTACTTCAACGTCCACTCGAAGGTGCACCCGGGCGGCGTCGCCCGCGGCCAGCTGAAGCTCAAGGCCTGATCCGCGCGGGCTCCGGTGGCGCGATGCCGATCGTGCATCGCGCCACTCCGGTCCGCCGCCGTTACGCTGAGCCGCCGATGCAGGCGGCCGAACCGCTCCTCCGCGTCCTCGAAGCCGTGATCGGGCTCCTGCTCATCGCCATCGTGCTCTACGACGTCTTCGAGTCGATCATCCTGCCGCGCCCGACCCCGAGTCGTCTTCGCCCCGCGGCGATGCTCGTCCGCGGCGGCTGGCCGCTCTGGCGCGCCTTCGGGGAGGTCGCGAAGACGGTCGACCGGCGTGAGCGGCGCCTGGGCATCTTCGCTCCGCTCGTCGTCCTCGTCCTGCTCGGCCTCTGGATCGTGATGCTCATCGTCGGCTATGGCCTCCTCTTCGACGTGCTCGCCGGCCAGCTCGAGCCAAGCCCGCCGGACCTGCTGACCGCGATGTACTTCGCCGCGGTGTCGCTCCTGACCATCGGCTACGGCGACATCGTCGCGACCAGCGGTGCCGGCCGGATCGTCGCGATCGGCGCGGGCGGCTCCGGCCTGGCCATCGTCGCCGTCGCGGCGGCGTACCTCTTCTCCCTCTACGCGTCGTTCCAGCGGCGAGAGGTGCTCGTCGTCACGCTCGACGCGCGTGCCGGCGCGCCGCCATCCGGGGTCACGCTGCTCGAGAGCTGCGTAAAGTTCGGCCCGGATCGCGAGCTCGCCCGCATCTTCAGCGCGTGGGAGCACTGGTCGGCGGAGGTCCTGGAGAGCCACCTCGCGTATCCGATCCTCGTCTTCTTCCGCTCGACCCACGACCAGGAGTCGTGGGTCGCCGCCCTCGGGGCGCTGCTCGACGCGGCGACGCTCGTGCTCACGACCGTTGAGGATGGGCCGACCGGCCAGGCCAAGGTCATGCGCGCGATCGGCGCGCACCTCATCGAGGACATCGCGTACTTCTTCCGTTTCTCGTACCCGCAGGATCCGGGCGTCGAGCGCGCGGAGTTCGACCAGGCTCGGCGGCAGCTCGAGGCCGCGGGCTACCGGATCACCCTCGACGCCGATGCCGCTTGGGAGAAGTTCGCGAACCTCCGGTCCGACTACGCGGGACGGTTGAACGTCCTCGCCCGGTATCTCAGCGTGCCGCCGGCCCAGTGGATCGGCGACCGCACGCTCATGCTGCACCCGCCCGGGCGCGCGAGATTCGGCCGCTCTTGAGCCGAGCGAAGGGGCGGCGAGCGCGCGGTGACGCCTGAGCGCGGGCCGGGCAGAATACGGCGCGGTGCATCCCGGTCCGGGTCCGCGGCGCGTCCTGGTGGTCGACGATGACGAAGGGATCCGCGAGCTGATCGTGTCGGCGCTCTCCGAAGAGGGCTACGACGTCGCGTCCGCCGCGGACGGTTCCGAGGCGCTCACGCTGCTGGACTCGTACGAGCCTGGGGTCATCCTGCTCGACATGCGCATGCCCGGGATGGACGGTTGGCAATTCGCTCGGGCCTATCGCTCCCGGCCCGGCCGCCATGCGCCGATCGTCATCTGCACCGCCGCGCTGGACGTGCAGCGAGAGGCCAGCGACATCGGGGCCGAAGGCTTCCTTGGCAAGCCGTTCCAGCTCGAAGACCTCCTGAACGCGGTGGAGCACCAGACCCGCCCCTCTTGACGCATGGCACGGTCCTTGCGAGCGAGCAGGCGCAAGGAGGTGCACGGATGCTCTGGACGATCGTCGTCGTGCTGCTCATCTTGTGGCTGCTCGGCGTCATCGCGCTCCCGTCGATCGGTGCGCTCATCCACATCCTGCTCGTCATCGCGCTGATCGTGCTGATCTTCCAGCTGCTCTCTGGCCGCAGGACCATCTGAACCGGACGACCTGAGAACAGGGGAGGACCGCGGCGGGCTCGCCGCGGTCCT
>DASWCU010000101.1:0-3426 GCA_036389935.1 Candidatus Limnocylindria bacterium | reverse complement strand
AAGATCATCGCGATCTCGTGGCCCGGCACGCGGAGCCGGCGGAAGGGGGCGAGGAGGGCCTCGATCGCCTTCGCGAGCGCCGTGATCGGCGTCGTCAGGGTGAGCAGGCTGGACAGCAGGATGAGGTCGAAGATGCGGAAGACGCCCTGCGCGGTCTGGCGCATCGAGTTGTCGGTCACCGTGAACGCGAAGGTGTACGGGCCGATCGAGACCGGGGCCTGCCAGAGCACCGGCGACCCGGTCGGGTCGTAGTTCCCGAGGAACAGGAAGTTGAAGAGCGTGTACACGGCGATGATCGGCAGGACCGGCCGGAGGCCGTTCATGAGGTACCCGAACGGGAGGCTCGACAACGCGACGAGGGCGAGGACCGCGGCGAAGGCGATCGCGTTGCCGATGTACGACGGGGTCGTGATGACGCCCGCGAGGATGACGATGAATGCGAGGATCTTCGCCCGCGCGTCGATCCGGTGGACGATCGATCCGCCCGGGACGTACTGGCCGACGGTTATGCCGCGGGAGAACTCGAACTCGTCCACAGGGCCTCCACGGCCTCGTCGATGGTCAACGCGTCGCCTGGTAACGCGACGCCGCGCTCGCGCAGCGCGCCGGTGAGCTCGGCCGCCGCGGGCACCCCGAGGCCCAGCTCCCGCAGCCGTCGCTCCTCGCGGAACACCTCCCGGACCGTGCCGGACAGCACCGTCCGTCCGTCGGCGAGCACATCGACGCGCTGCACCAGCTCCGCGACCTCATCCATGTTGTGCGACACGAAGACGAGCGCGGTGCCGCGATCGGCGTGCAGCGCTCGCAGCGCGTTCAGCAGCTCGCGCCGGCCGCGCGGATCGAGGCCGGCGGTCGGCTCGTCGAGCACGAGCACCTCCGGCTCCAGCGCGAGGACGCCGGCGAGCGCGACGCGGCGCATCTCGCCGCCGCTCAGGCCGAACGTGTAGCGGTCTTTGAACGCGTCGAAGCCAAGACCGACCGCTTCCATCGCGCCCTGCACCCGGCGCCGCACCTCCGCGCGATCGCAGCCCAGCTTCCGCGGGCCGAACGCGATGTCGTCCCCGACCGTCGGATCGAAGAGCTGCTGCTCGGGGAACTGGAAGACGAGCCCGATGCGCCGGCGCAGCGGGCGGGGGTCGACGCGCCGATCACCGAGGTCGGCGCCGCAGACCACGACCGTCCCGCGATGCGGTCGCAGCAGTCCATTGAAGTGCTGGATCAACGTCGACTTGCCCGAGCCGGTGTGCCCCATGATCCCGACGACCTCGCCCGCATCGAGACCGAAGGACGCCCCGCGGAGCGCGACGGTCTCGAGCGGCGTACCCCGGAGGTACCAGTGCCAGAGCTCGCGGATCTCGATGAGCCGGTCGCTCATCGTGCCGCCAGCCGCGGAAGGCGGAGGTACGCCTCGACGAGCTCGGCGACGCTCAGCGGCACGACGCCGACGTCCATGCCACGCCGGGCGAGGCGCTCGGCGATCTCGGTCACCTGCGGCACGTCGAGCTCGAGCGCTCGCAGCCGCTCCGGCTGGGCGAAGAGCTCGCGGGGCGTCGCCTCGAGCGCAATGCGGCCCTCCGCCAGGACGACGACCCGATCCGCGCGCGTGACCTCGCTCATGAAGTGCGTGATCGCGACGATCGCCACACCCTCGCGATGCAGCGCCGCCGCCGCCTCGAGCACCTCGGCCCGTCCGGATGGGTCGAGCATCGCGGTGGCCTCGTCGAGCACCAGACAGGCCGGGCGCATCGCGAGCACCCCCGCGATCGCCACGCGCTGCTTCTGACCGCCCGACAGCTGATGCGGGGCGCGCTGCCGCAGATCGGTGACCTCGAGCCGCCGCATCGCGTCCTCGACGCGGAGGTCGATCTCCGCGCGCGACAAGCCGAGGTTCTCGGGGCCGAACGCGACGTCCTCCTCGACGACGGTCGCGACGAGCTGGTTGTCCGGGTTCTGGAAGACCATGCCCACGAGCTGCCTGATGCGCTTGCGCTGCTCGGCGTCGAACGTGGAGAGGCCGTCGACTGTCACGGTGCCGCGGCCCGGAAGCACGAGCCCGTTCAACAGCTTCGCGAGCGTGCTCTTCCCGGAGCCGTTGTGGCCGATGACCGACAGCCATTCGCCGCGCCGCACGTCGACCGAGACCTCGGTCAGCGCCTGGACCCGGCCACCGCCAGGCAGCGGGTACGCGACCGAGACGCCGGCCACACTGATGAGCGGCTCCTGGCCGCTCACAGCGGCGGCGTGAACCGCCCGTCGGCGGCGGTCCATCCTCCGTCGACCATCATGCAGGCCCCCGTCACGTACGAGCTCGCGTCCGAGGCGAGATACACGACCATCCCCGCGAGCTCCTCGGGACGTGCCCAGCGGCCGAGGATGCTCTTCTTCGCGTAGCCCTCGTACCACGCCGGGTTCGCCCTGATCGGCGCGGTGAGCGGCGTGTCGACGACGCCGGGCGCGATCGCGTTCGCGCGCACGCCGCGCGGGCCGAGCTCCGCGGCGAGCGCTCGCAGCAGCTGGACGATCCCCGCCTTCGTCGCCGCGTAGACGCCCTGGCCCGGCTCGACCGTCTGCGCGCGGATGCTCGCGAACGCGATGATGCTGCCCTTCCCTCGGGCCGCCATCGTCTCGCCGGCCGCGCGGATGAGCCGGAACGTTCCCTTGAGGTTCACATCGACGACCCGGTCGAACTCATCGTCGGTCAGCTCGAGGAGCGGCTTGCGGACGTTGATGCCGGGCGTGCTGACCAGGATCTCGATGGCCGGGTCCCGCGCGAGCGCGGCGCGGACCGTGCCGGTGTCGCGCACGTCGACCCGCACGGCTTCGGCCGTGCCACCGGCGTCCGCGATCGCGGCCGCGGTGCGCTCGGCCGCGGGAAGATCGACGTCGGCGCATGCGACATGGGCCCCGAACGCGGCGAGCGCGTCGGCGCTCGTCCGGCCGATGCCGCTGCCCGCACCGACGACGAGCGCCCGTCGGCCGTCCAGGCGGAAGAGCGCGGAGTAGTCGAACGTCGCGGGCCGGCGGAGATCGCTTTGATCTCCGCCGGCTTCGCTGCGAGGCACTCTCTGCGGCTAGACGGTCGACCTGCGGGCGCGCCCCGCGCCGCGGACGGCGAGACCGACGGCCAACGTGATGATCCCGCCGACGATCGCTTCGGGAACGCCGTTCGTGAGTGCCACGGTCCATGCGACGTTCGGCGCGAGGTAGGGCGTGCCGTTCGGACCGGTGAGGAGCACCGCGAGCCCGAGGACGAGAACGGTATTGGTCAGCGTGCCGAGGACGCCGGCCGCGAGGAGCGCGATCGGCTCGTTCAGCGGACGGAGCGCGCGGTAGACGAGGAACGCGACGACGCCGATGAGCAGGCGCGGACCGAACGCGATGATCGGGTTCTGGAAGAGCGGCGTGGTCGCCCGGAGGAAGCTGAAC
>DASWCU010000100.1:0-7668 GCA_036389935.1 Candidatus Limnocylindria bacterium | reverse complement strand
GAACGACCTCGCGGCCATGTCCTGCCCGACCGTCGCGGCGATCAACGGCAGCGCGCTGGGCGGCGGCTACGAGCTCGCGCTCGCCTGCGACTGGCGCATCGCGGCCGATGCGCCCAGCGTGCGGGTCGGCCTGCCCGAGGTGCAGCTCGGCCTGCTGCCGGCGGCCGGCGGGACGCAGCGGCTGCCTCGGCTCATCGGTCTTCCGCGCGCGCTTGACCACATCCTGAACGCGCGGCGGCTCACCGCACCCAACGCGTTGCGGGCGGGGCTGGTCGACGAAGTCGTCCATCCGGCGGCGCTCGAGAAAGCGGCGGTCGATCGCGCGACCGCTGGCGTGAGGCGCACGCCCGACGGGGGACGGACCGCGGTCGAGCGGGCGGCGACGTGGCTGCCGCCGGCGCGGGCGCTCGCCATCCGTCAGGCACGCTCGCGCGTCCGCGCGGAGACGGGCGGCCGATATCCCGCGCCGTTCCGTGCGATCGAGGCGATGGCGATCGGGCTGGCGCAGGGCATGGACGAGGGCCTCGCGGCCGAGGCGGCGTACTTCGGCGAGCTCGCGACGAGCGAGGTGGCCCGCAACCTCATCGCCCTCTTCCTCCAGGGCCTTCATCAGCGCCGCGCGGCGTTCGAGGGCCTCCCGGCGGCGACGGCGCCCGAGGACATCGCGGTCGTCGGCGCCGGGCTCATGGGCTCAGGCATCGCGCAGGCCGCGGCGATCGGGCGGATGCGGGTCCGGCTGCGCGACGTGGACAGCTCGACGGTCGGCCGTGGCCTCGCCGCGGTCCGGAAGCTCACCGCTGACGCGGGACGGAAAGGCGTCGTGGATCGCCGCGAGGGCCGTCGCGTCGTCGCACGGGTGAGCGGGACGACCGACCTCTCGGGCTTCCATCGAGCTGACCTCATCGTCGAGGCGGTGTTCGAAGAGCTCGCGCTGAAACGGCGTGTGCTCGCGGAGCTCGAGGCCGTCGCGCGAGACGACGCCGTGATCGCATCGAACACGTCCGCGATCCCGATCGCCGAGATCGCGCGCGACGCACGCCGGCCCGAGCGCGTCCTCGGCATGCACTTCTTCTCACCCGTCCACCGGATGCCGCTCGTCGAGGTCATCCGTCCGGCAGCGGCCGATCCGACGGCGGTCGCACGGGTCGTCGCCGCCGCGCAGACCATGGGCAAGACGGTGATCGTCGTGCGCGACGGGCCCGGCTTCTACACCACCCGGACGCTCGGGGTCATGCTCGGCGAGGCGACGCTGCTCCTGCGCGAGGGCGCACGGATCGAGGACGTCGACTCCGCGATGACCTCGTTCGGCTGGCCGATCGGTCCGCTCGCGCTCATCGACGAGGTCGGCATCGCCGTCGCGCGACATGCCGGCGAGACGGTCGCGTCCGTCGCCGGTCGTGGCGCCGGCGCGCGAGACGCGGGAACCGGCTCCGCCGCCGCGGGCACGGCCGTTGACGAGCCGGACGCCGTGCGGCTGCTGGCCGACGCGGGTCTCCAGGGCAAGCGCGGCGGAGCGGGCTTCTATCGCTACGACGGCAAGCGGCGCACACCGAACCCGCACGTGTACGCGCTGCTCGGGGTCGACCCGCGACCCGGCGGGCCGGGTAGCGCGATCGCCGAGCGTCTGACGCTGCGCTTCGTCAACGAGGCGGCGTGCTGCCTCGACGAGGGCGTGCTCCGCGGGCCCGCCGACGGCGACCTCGGTGCGGTCCTCGGCCTGGGGTTCCCGCCGTTCCTCGGCGGACCGTTCCGCTGGGCCGACAGCCGGGGCGCCGGGCTGCGCGACGCGCTCCGCGCGCTCGCGGCGAAGCACGGCGGACGGTACGAGCCGGCGCCGAGCCTCCGCGAGGGCAGGCTGTTCCACCGGTGAACTTCTTCCTCGACGAGCCGCGGCTCCTCGCGGCCTTCGATCGCGACGTCCCCTGGCCGCACATCGTCCCGCTCGTCGAGGGGGCCGATGCGAACGTCTCCGAGACCATCGGCACCTGGCGGGAGGTACTGTCGGTCGCCGGCCGGTACATCGGGTCCGAGGTCGCCGGCCGTGCGCGCGAGGTCGACCAGCTCGGGATCGTCCGCGAGGACGGACACGTGGAGATGAACGCCCCGCTGCGGCGGAACCTCAAGGGCCTCGCGGACCTCGGGCTGATGGGCCTGTCGCTGCCGCATGAATACGGTGGCAGCGGACTGCCGTTCACGGTCTCGGCCTTCCTCATCGAGATGCTCGCCCGCGCCTGCCCCAGCACGATGGTCCAGTACGCGTTCTACACGGCGCCCGCCGCGATGCTGGTGCGCTACGGCTCCGAAGAACAGAAGCGCCGCTATCTCCCCCGCCTCGCGCGCGGAGAGATCATCGGCGCGGTCGCGATGACCGAGCCCCAGGCCGGATCCGACGTCGGGAACGTCGCGACCACTGCCACCCCGCAGGACGGCTGCTGGGTGCTGAACGGCCGCAAGCAGTTCATCAGCGCCGGGAACGGAGATTTCGTGATCGTGCTCGCGCGCTGCGTTCCCGGCTCACGCGACCTCGACGGGCTCGGCCTGTTCCTCGCCGATCGTGCGGATGGCAACTACGCGGTCGAGCGCGCCGAGCACAAGTTCACGATCCGCGCGTCGCCGACCTGCGCGCTCGCGTTCGAGAACACCCGGGCCGAGCTCGTCGGCAAGGTCGGGGAAGGCTGGCGCGAGATCCTCTCGTTCATGAACGAGTCGCGCGTCGGCGTCGGCATCCAGGGCCTCGGGATCGGCACGGCCGCATTCGCGGCCGCTTCGGACTACGCGAAGCGGCGCGTGCAGATGGACCGCCCGATCCGTGAGCACCCGATGGTCGCCGAGATGCTGCTCGACATGGAGACGAGCCTCGTCGGCCTGCGCGCGCTGGTCGTCGAGGCCGCCACGTTCCAGGACGTGCTGCTCGCCGGGCCCGACGAGCGCGCCGCGCGGCGGCTGCGCGAGCTCACCCCGCTCATCAAGTGGTACGGCGCCGAGGAGATGATCCGCGTCTGCCGCCAGGCCCTCCAGATCCACGGCGGGTACGGGGTCATCACCGAGTACGACGTCGAGCGCTTCATGCGCGACAGCCTCATCCTCCCGATCTACGAGGGCACCTCGCAGATCCAGTCGCTCATGGCGGTGCGCGACCTCATGCGCGTCCTCTTCCGGCGCCCCGCGAGCCTCCTCCGGGGTGGGCCGAGCACCGCCCTCGCGCGGGCCCGCTTCAGCGGACCGGCCGGGCGGGACTTCGCGGCCGCACGCGCGTCGCTCGTCTGGACGCTGCGCGGCCTCACGGCCGCCCTCGCCCGACGCGGTGGGCTCGACCTCCTGCGGGGGCGGCGTCAGCCGACCGACGACGAGATCCGTCCGTTCCTCCTGCATGCCGAGCGGCTCACCGAGACGCTCGCGCACCTCCACGCCGCGCGCGCGCTCGGGGAGCAGGCGTTCGGACATGGCGGGCGCCCAGCGCGCGTCCCGGAGCACGCACCGCTCGCCGCTCGCGCCGCGCTGCGAGCCCGCCTGGTCGCGGAGCGGAACAGGCGCGCGGTCGCCGCAGGCGACGGCGGCGTGTTCGCGCGGATCGCCGAGTGGCAGCGCCAGCGCTGAGAGCGCCGGCCAAACGCGAGGAGGAGATCCTCGCCGCGGCGCGGCGGATCTTCCGCGAGAAGGGCTACCACGGAACGAGCGTGCGCGACATCGCGGAGGCGGTCGGCCTGCTGAAGGGGAGCCTCTATCACTACATCCGCTCGAAGGAAGAGCTGCTCGCGCGGCTCTTCGAGGGCGCGCTCGAGGAGACGGTGCGTGAGCTTCGCTCGGTCGCCGAACGCGACACGAGCGCGGCGGATCGACTTCAGGAGATGGTGCGCGTGTACGTCCGCGCGCTGACCGCGAATCTCGACGCGGTCGGCCTGTACCTGCGCGAGTGGCGCTCGCTTCCCGCCCCCGAGCTGGCGCGGCTGGACGCGCGCCGCCGGGCGATGCGCGGCCTGTTCAGGCAGGTCATCGCCGACGGCACGCGGCGTGGCGAGTTCGCGCCGGGGGACGAAAACATCGCCGCGCTCGCGGTGATCGGCATGTGCAACTGGCTGTACGAGTGGTACCGGCCGGACGGCCGGCTCGCGCCCGACGCCATCGGCCGCGAGCTCGCCGACCGCGCCGTCCGGAGCGTCAGAGCCTGACCGCGCCCCTCGCGCTCACGGTCTTCGACCTCCTCGTCGCGGCCGCGGTGGTCGTGCCGTTCGCCCTGCTCGTGCGCCACCGTGACGCGATCCCGCGCCTGCCTGAGCTGGCCGCGCCGGTGGGGCTGCCGTCGCTCTCGGTCGTCGTACCGGCGCGCAACGAGGAGGCCGGTATCCGCGCGGCACTCACGTCGCTGCTGTCGCAGGACTACCCCGGCCTCGAGGTCGTGGCGGTCGACGATCGCTCGACCGACGGCACGGGCGACGCGCTGCGCCAGGCCGCGGCATCGGCACCGGCGCTGCGCGTCCTGCGCATCGACGACCTGCCGGCCGGATGGCTCGGGAAGAACCACGCGCTGTGGCGCGGCGCCGCGATGGCGCGCGGGCAGTGGCTGCTCTTCACCGACGCGGACGTCGTCTTCGCGCCCGGTGCGCTGCGCCGGGCGGTCGCGCTCGCGCTCGCGGAGCGGCTCGATCACCTCACGCTGGCGCCGCTCATCGTCGCCCGCGGCCTGCTCCTGCGGGCCTTCGTCGCGTTCTTCGGCTACGCGTTCATCACGCTCTGGGGGGCGTACCGGGCGAACGATCCGAAGAGCCGTCGCGGCGTGGGCATCGGCGCGTTCAACCTCGTTCGCCGCGACGCCTACGAGGCGATCGGCACGATGGCCGCGCTCTCCCTCAGGCCGGACGACGACATCCGCCTCGGCCGCCGCATCCGCGCGTTCGGCTTCCGCCAGCGCGTGCTGAACGGACGGGACGTCATCGCGGTCGCGTGGTATCCGTCGGTCGGCGAGGCGGTGCGTGGTCTCGAGAAGAGCATGTTCGCGAGCGTCGAGTACCGGCTCGCGGACGCGCTCGGCAGCGTGCTCTTCATCGTCGCGACGATGGTGTGGCCGTACGTGGGTGTGGTGCTCGTCGACGGCCTCGATCGAGCGGTGCTCGGCGTCGCGATCGCGTGCCTCGTCGCGGGCCTCACCGAAACGTACCGCCAGTCAATGGGCCCGCTCGTCCCGCGGAGCATCGCCTCGGTCGCGCTCCTGCCCGTCTCCGCGCTGCTCTTCTGCTTCATCATCGCGCGCGCGACGGCGATCGCGCTCGCGACGGGCACGGTGACATGGCGCGACACGGACTACGGCCTGGCCGAGCTTCGCGCTCAGTCGGGACTCGAGGGCGCCCCGCCACTGCTCGGACGAGCGCGATGACCTACTGCGGTGTGGCGGGCTGCTCTGCCTTGGCTGGCTGCGGGAAGCGACTGACCACGACGAGGTAGTAGAGGACCACGGTCAGCGCGATCGGCACGATCTGGCCGCCGACGGAGTAGTAGCCGATCGCCGTGATCAGTTGTCCCACGAGCCCGAGCGCGAGGCCGTAGATCGCGAAGCGCTTGCCCTCCGGATCCAGCTTGTACATCCGGTAGCCACCCCACGCGCTCAGGGCCGACGAGGCGATGGACCAGAGCAGTCCGATGAGCGCAAGGGCGAAGATGCCGCCGAACCCGACCGCATAGACGCTCGCGATGGCGCTCGCGGCGAACAGGGCTGGGAGCGCGAGCACGCTGAAGAGCAGACCGATCGCCGACAGCACGGCGATGATGAGTCCGAGCGTCGATGCGTTGATGTCGATCTTGACCGGCGGATCCTTCGCGAACGGCGGATTGACCAGTGTCTCCAGGTTGAGCTGCATTTCCCATCCTCCTCGATCTCTGCCCTCCGGGCAGGAGACGCGCTCACGGCTGGTGGAGTTCGCTCCTCGCGGCGAAGCCGCTCGTCGCTCATCCGATCTCTTCCTTCGCCCCGACGAGCCAGGCGCCACATTACCCCACCGCTTTGCGGGCGAGGGCGCAGCGCGGTGTCTTTCTGATCCGAGGGGACGGTGAGGCGCGTGTCGTCAGCGGTAGCGCACCACGGCGAGGTCGATGAGCCGTAGGCCGCGGCCGTCGGCGGGAGGAGTGAAGACCGACCGATCCGAACCCTGCCGGTCGAGGCCGACGGTCCGGACCGTCGGCGCCGCACCGGGGCACGCGCTGATGAAGACGACGGCGTCGCCGGCCGGGTGCCACTCGCCTCGGACCGGACAGCCGCCGGCCTGGACCGGGCTGGCGGCACCACCGAGCACGGTCACGAGCAGCCGGTCGCCTGCGCCCGTCTGTTCGCGGAAGAGCACCCGGTCGTCAAGCGGGTTCCAGCGGGCCTCGAAGAACGCGCCCCCGCCCGTCGCGCGCCGCGCGATCGCCAGCGGCGCGGGCGAATCCGCGTCGGCGACGACGATGCGCTGCTCGGCGCGATCGAAGAACGCCCCGACCAGCTGCGGGCGGCGTGCCCGCCACGACGCCGCCACCATCGAGGTGCCCGCCTGGTCGAAGCGCGTGATCGTACGCGTCTCGACGTCGATGACCGCGTAGCCGCCGATCTCGTAGAACCGGACGCCGCGGCCGTCGCTCGTCCAGCCGTCGACGCCGTAGCAGCCGGCGAACCCGGACCGATCGGGCGCGAAGCCCGCGTCGCAGAGCGGGTGCAGGCCGGTCCCATCGGCGTTCATGACCGAGATCCCGATCCAGAACGTATTCGCGTAGCGATCGAACGCGATCCGCGTGCCGTCAGGACTCCAGGCCGGCCGGAAGGAATCCGGGCCGTCGGGCGAGGAAACGACGCGCGCCGCGCCGGTGACGAGATCGACGACCGCCAGACCGCCGCCGAGACGCGCGGGTCCGAGCAGACTTGGCGGCGCCGGGATGACCAGCCGGCGCCCGTCCGAGGACAGCTGCCGGGCGAGCACGCCGAAGCCCTGGTGGACGCCGTAGCCGCCGATCGCCCGCGCGGTCCAGCGCACGACCCGCTTCGCGGTGCCGCCGTCCAGTGGCGCCGCCCAGATCTCGCCCTCCTCCGGCCCGGTGGGCGGCGGCTTCACCGCGAGGACGAAGACGTAGTCGCCGTGGATCTCCCCGAGCGGGCTCACCTCGATGCCCGGAACCACGAGCGGCGAGGGACTCGGCGACGGGATCGGCTCGGCGATGCAGGCAACGACGGGGGCGAGCGCGGCAAGCATGGCCGCGGCCCGGCCAAGGGCCCGGAACGCTCGAGGCCTGGACCGCTGACGCATCAGCGCCATCGTGCGCGGCCGCGGTCGCCGGCTCGTCCGAGTTGGCTCGCGCTATCTGCTACGGGTGACCCGCGCGTTGCGGGCTAGCGGACCGGTCGCGCGCGCTCGCCCTCGGGGGCGCCGGTGACCTGGACCGTCACGGCGGCGCTGTCGTAGGCGCCGGACCGAAGGTCCAGATGCACCCAGATCTCGTAGGTGCGCGCCGCGCCACGATCGGTCGGCGGCAGTGGAGCCTCGTACGTCATCCGCGTCTCGCCCGTCGCGCGGCGCGGTTCGGTCAGCCCCTCCGTCCGAACGAGGATCCCGTACGACGTGTCGCCCGCGTCGCGGAAGCGCACCTCGATCGAGGCCGGGAGCGCGTCGGGCACGAGGTGCACGTCGGCGAGCACGACCGCGGCGA